>NZ_CP098611.1:316497-632995 GCF_023983615.1 Phormidium yuhuli AB48
GGGTTACCGCTCCCCTGCATCCCCTGACGGACGGCGAGTTGGCGATCGCCTATCAAGATGCCTGTCATCTGATTCACGGGCAAAAAATTAGTGCCCAACCCCGGCAACTGCTGCGGCAAATTCCCCAAGTGACTCTGCGGGAATCCCAAGATGCCGCCCTCTGTTGTGGCAGTGCCGGAGTTTACAATATGCTGCAACCGGAGGTGGCCGATGAGCTGGGACAACTCAAAGTCGACAACCTCAGCCATACCGGGGCCGACATCATTGTTTCCGCCAACCCCGGCTGTTCCCTGCAAATCCAGAAACACTTGCAACTCCAGGGGCGACAGACACCTCTCTATCACCCCATGCAATTGCTCGATTACGCTATTCGAGGTGAACGGCTCCCCTCAGCTTAATGGCTTGTCTTACCACAAAATAGAAAAAATGTCAAGACTAACGTTCCATTAAATGGGACCCCGGAGCGCACGTCACCGTCCCCTCTGACGTTTCAGGGGGGATTGGCATAGCGGGGGCCGTCAACTGCGGCTCATCACTGCGACAGATTCCCACGAGAGACACCTCCAGACCCCGTTCATTGGGGACCATAAACACGCCACTGGTAAAGCTGCGTAAATCTTCTCGCTTCGCCGTGGCGGTGATGCGAACCTGGTGACCACTACCCTGGCTGGTTTCAATCTCGATGCGATAATCATCCGTCTCCAGGGGAACCGGCTGAGAATTAAGAGGTTCCGTGGAATCAGCAAACTCCCGGAATTCCAAATAATGGGTTCGTTGGGCCCGACTAATATCAATCAAAATATCTAAGGCGTTGGCTTCCACAAGACGGGCGGGCAATTCCGTGGATGTGGAGACTCGCTCAAACTCAGCCACATTTTCATCAAAGTCATTGGGCCGGGGTGAACCGGGTTGAGTCCCCTCGATTTGAAAGCGTAATATTCCCGAGTCCGTGATTTCGGCAATGGTGGCCACGCGATCGCCATTGGGGAGAATCAAATCAACGGCATTGGGGGAACCGTTGCTCACCTCATAGCCGAATTCCTGGGACACCGTGCGTCCCCTGGGGAGAGTGACAATAAAATGAAGAACCCCCGCCTCAGTAAAAATAAATGTCAGGGGTTCCCCACCCAGGGCCGAGGGAGAAAACCATTTTCCCAGAAGGGCCTCACCAAAGTCTGAGGGCGACTCCGCCTGGGCCAGACGCGGTTGGGATGGAACTGAAGTCCCATGGGATAATACCCTTCCCCCCGGGGAGAGCATGACCCCCGTTGTCAAGAGAACCATTAGGGTGCAACGAGAGACAAAGCCGGATAACAAGGTCATAAATTTTGCAGCTCATCAAGCCAAACAACGTACCCAAGGTAAGCCGCCAAGACTGAGAATGGCCTCAGTCGGAGGACACTTCTGGGGATGACTCCTGCACCACCTGTGTTGCTGGGGGGAAAGACTCCTCACTGGTGGTATCTTCATCCGGGGTTCCTCGATCTTGCAGGTGTTTGAGCAACTTCTGTGCTGGAGACACCGGTGGCGGCTTACTCACATGGAGTTGAATCTGGGGACCCGTCCGAGCCAGGCGGACAATTGAGCCGTCAGTGGCGGGGATTTCCTCAATGGGAGAATCCTCAAGATAGGTTCCATTCGTCCCTAGATTCACGAGGTACCACTGACGTTTATCATCACAATGAAGTTCCAGATGATAGCGAGAGACGACAGCACTGTACAGGACAACATGGTTATCTGGAGCACGACCAATACGAACAACAATGTCATCCTCAAACGTCCAGCGTTTGAGCGGGATCGATTGGTGGGGGTGGAGGAGGGTTAGAGTAATCACGCGACAGAAAAACGGTGAGGTAGAGAGGCAACCAGGACAATAGACTCGAAAACCGATGCTAGAGGGAGGTTATCCCTGTTTTAATCACGGTCTAATTCGGTGAACTGAACGATAAAGGTCATTAAATCTCCTTTTCCAAGAGCAATGCGATCGCCCCCTTGAAGTAGGTGACGTTTTCCTTGAGGTAGGAGCATATGGTTAATATACGTCCCGTTGGAACTGCCAAGATCTTCAACATAATAGGTTTGCCCCTCCTGTTGAATTTCTGCATGAACCCGCGAGACTATTTGAGCGTTGGCAAAGCCCGATACATCCAAATCAGGAGGAATACGAGGATTGGCTTTTCCCAAGCGAAACCTTGTAAATTGCCGGGGTAAAGCAATCTGGCGTTGGCTTTGCTGATGAAGCAATTGTGCGATGGGGGCTTGTGAGACGGTTGCTGAGTCAACGCCGGGGAGGGTTAGGGTTGTGGCATCAACCGCTAAAGGAGTATGACAGGAGCCACACTCCAGGGTTCCCGTTGGGTTGACATGATCACAGTGGGGACAAACAATCATCAAACTCAGCACAGTCAGTAGGACAAAGGCACAATGGGGAGGGGTTGGCTGTCGCGATGGGTACCGACTCCCGTTAGCTGACAGTGGCCGTTACCTGGGCTCCCGCCTCCCCATCGAGTAACCACCAAATCTCGCCATCGACGGGTTGAATCAATCGCGAGGGATAGGTGTATTCATCTCCCTCTGAGGCGAAGACTTGAGCGAGGGCCCCTTGTTTATTTTCTCCGGCAATGGCGAAGACAATCGTGCGGGAGAGGTTAATGACGGGAACAGTAAGGGTGATGCGAGGGTCTCCGTCTTTGTTCCCTACAGTCACCCTGCGATCGCAAATTTCTAAGGCCTCGGTATGAGGGAACAACGAGGCGGTATGGCCATCATCCCCCATACCCAACAGCATAATATCGAAACAGGGAAACACGTCAGACTCTAGGTTAAAAAATGTTTTTAATTGCTGGTCGTAGCAGTCTGCATCGGTTTCTGGGTCTTGGCTACCGGTGGGCATCGGATGAATGTTCCCCGGGGGGAGGGCAACCTGGTCTAGCCAAGCTTCCCGAGCCATACGTTGATTACTGTCAGGATGATCTGGGGGAACGTAGCGTTCATCCCCCCAGAAGATATGGAGTTGGTCCCAGGGTAGGTCATGGCGAGCAATGGCCTCGTAAATGGGTTTAGGAGTGCTACCCCCCGATAGGGCAATGGTACAAGTCCCCCGCTGGGCGATGGCGGTCTGAATTTTCTCGACAATGAGAGCCGTACTACGCTGCACTAGAGCAGTTTTATCCGGGAGAACTTCAATATGCTGAGTCATGGCGGTGAGATTTTGGTAGGTTCTGCCCGATTCTAAAGTACCCCGTCTTGAAAGCCAACCAAGTCAGGGACAGAGCCATCAGGGGTCACACCCCTAATGGGAAACTCCTCCTCTCTTCCCCCTCCTCTATGTCTTCTGTGCCTGAAGTGGTAACTCTTCTCCCCCTTGTTAAGTTTTAATACGAGTTTGAGCGTTTTTCTCATAAACTTTCGTACAATTTCTGTATTGCTTGATACATAAACTAAGTTTTATCGCCATGACTATTAGCATTTCTCAGGAACCCATGACATCTGTGGGGGGATTCATCCCTGAAGCTGATCAATGGGTGCAACTCCGGGATCCCCTCACCGACTATAGTGCCGACGAGGCCCTACTCCTGTGCGAAGAGGTGGAAGACTATTGGGTGGCTTGGATTCCTAGTTATGGTGAGGCCCGAGTTCGCCGGGAACAACTCCTCAAGGCGATCGACTAAGGAAATTCTTATTAACGACCCAGATCATGTAGTGACTCAATCACCTCTCTACAGTGTTGAGTCACCGCTTCCAACCCCTCGCGATCGCCCGATTGCGGGGGGTTCACAGGTTCTCCAATACGAATCGTGACGGGAACGGATCGCGGCTTGGAGGATCCTTGAAAAATCGCCTCTGTTCCCCAAAGGGAGACGGGTAAGATGGGAACTTGAGCCTTGGCCGCAATCAAGACAGCACCCGGCTTAGGGTTAGGAATGCGACCATCACGGGTACGGGTTCCGGAGAGAAACACCCCAGTGGCCCAACCTTTGTCTAAATACTCCAAGGCGGAACGAATCGCATTATGATCGGCCGCTTTACGTTTTACAGGATAAGCCCCATAAAGACGAATGGCTTTGGCAAAAATGGGATTTTTAAAAAGTTCTTCTTTTGCCATATAGGCCACGGGACGCTCCACAGCACAAGAAATCATGGGGGGGTCAAAATAACTGGCATGATTGCTTGCAACCAAGAGGGGTCCGGATTTGGGGACATTCTCCACTCCATACACCCGTCCTCGGAAGTAGCTATAGAACAGTGGACTGACCACTGACCATTTAAAAAGATGATATAAGGCTAGGTTATAGCCGGGTTCGCGGTCTTGAATCATGGGGGAACAGGGAACAGGGAACAGGGAACAGGGGGGAGAAGGCAATAGGCAAGAGGCAGTAGGGGGAGGAGGGAGTAGGGAATGGGGATTGGGGATGCCCCACTCCGGGGTGGGGGTGGGTTGGGTTACAGGGATGATTCGGTTAGGTGGTCTAACTCAGCTACGGTTCCTACGTTGAGACAGTTTAACTCTTTGACGGTGCGTCCGACTAATCCGGATAGGACTTTGCCGGGCCCGACTTCTAATACCTGTTCAATGCCTAGGTCGGGTAAACTTAAGACGATTTCTCGCCAACGGACGGAACCGGTCATTTGCTGCTGTAGACGGGTTTTTAGGGCAGCGGCGGAGGTTTCGGGGCTGGGATCGACGTTGGAAAGAACGGGGATGGTTGCTTCTTTGAAGTCGATGGGTTCGAGGAGGGTTTGGAACTCGGCGGCGGCGGGTTCCATGAGGGGGGAGTGGAAGGCCCCGGAGACGTCTAGGGGAACGCTGCGACGGACTTTGACTTGGGATAAGATTTGGGCGATCGCGGCCTCGGTGCCGGAAATGACCACCTGGAGGGGACTGTTATCATTGGCCAGGACAACTCCCTCGGTTTTGGCGATCGCGTCTTCGAGTTGGGGGCGATCGAACTTCATTAACGCCGTCATCTGTCCTTCGCTGGCCTGACTCATCAGTTCGCCACGACGTTTCACCAGTTTTAGGCCCGTTTCAAAGTCCAAGACTCCGGCGGCATAGAGGGCGACATATTCTCCTAAACTATGACCGGCGACTAGATCGGGTTGGCTAACGCCGCGATCGCGCAACAGATCCACTAAGGCGCATTCCACGGTGTAGAGACAGGGTTGGGTATAACGAGTCTCTGAGAGATTCTCCCCGGTTTCACAGGTTTGCACAACCGACCAGCCTAAAATGGCCTCGGCCTGCTGAAATCTCTCTGCTACTTCCGGGAGGGCGGCTAAGTCAACCCCCATTCCGACGGCCTGCGATCCTTGTCCGGGAAACACCCAAGCGGTTTTCATAATTTCTGTTTTGGTATCAACGGTAACTTATGTTACGCCTCAAAGCGTCCCCAACGGAATACCGCTGACCCCCAGGTTAACCCGGCCCCAAACCCTGAGGCGGCAATGGTGTCGCCGGGCTGGATTTGTTGCGATCGCACGGCCTCGTTTAAGGCTAAAGGAATTGACGCTGCCGACGTGTTACCATATTTTGATAAGTTTGTCAATACTTTTTCCGCAGGAATTTTAAGGCGTTTGGCCACCGCATCGAGAATCCGTTGATTGGCTTGATGGAGGAGTAACCAATCCACATCCTCTGTGGTCAGTCCTGAGCGGAAGAGGGCTTTTTCGACGGCTTCGGGGACTTTCTTAACGGCAAACTTATAGACTTCCGGGCCATTCATGGCGATGGTTCCATAGTGGCCTTGGGACACAGAAATCTCAGGGGTGAGGACCTGTTCTTGGGGTTGATAGCCTAGGGTCAGACAGTTGTTCTGAGAGCCATCTGAGCGCATCTCGAAACCGAGGAGGCGATCGCCCACTTCTCGGGCCTGCAACACCACCGCGCCGGCCCCATCGCCAAACAAGACACAGGTGCGGCGATCGTTCCAATCCACCCAGCGCGAGAGGACATCAGCACCAATCACCAGAACATTGCGATAGACCCCGGTGCGGAGAAACTGAGCCGCCGTCACCATAGCAAACAGGAACCCAGAACAGGCTGCCGTCAAATCAAACGCCACCGCCTGGGGAGCATTCAAGCGATGTTGCACCCAACTAGCACTCCCAAACAAATCATCGGCTGTGGAGGTGGCCAACACGATTAAATCTAACTCGCTCGGTGCTACGCCCGCCATCTCCAGAGCCTGAGTTCCGGCTTGAGCAGCTAACTCTCCCAAGGACTGAGAGGGGGGAGTCAGACGACGTTGGCGAATTCCCGTACGGGAGCGAATCCACTCATCAGAGGTCTCCACCATCTGCATCAGCGTTTCATTATCCAAGACCGCATCGGGAGCCACACCGCCACAGCCCGTTAATTCAAGTCCCAAGATTGTCATAAAATTTTGCAGGATCGTCCTTTTCTACTCCAAAGCCAGCCCCATTATCCGGGCTATTGTTCCACCAGATGTTTCTCCTGGATTCGTTCGATGACGCGATTATCCACCGCTTCTTTGGCTAAACGGACGGCATTAAAAATGGTCATGGCGTGAGAACTTCCATGGCCAATCACACAAACCCCAGCCACGCCTAAGAGTAAGCCACCGCCATGTTCGACGTAATCAATGCGTTGTTTCAGGCGTTTAAGGTTGGGCATGACATGGTCTAAATCCCGCTCATCCAGACCTTGCAATAACTCATCTTGACAGAGTTGCAGGAGGATATTGCCCACGGCTTCGGCAAACTTGAGCAGGACATTGCCCACAAAGCCATCACAGACGATGACATCGAAATCCCCAGATAAGACATCTCGGCCTTCGGCATTGCCCACAAAGGGAATACGGGGATTGTTTTGTAATAACTCATAGGTGCGCAGAGCCAGTTCGTTGCCTTTACAAGCCTCTTCGCCGATATTGAGCAGTCCCACTCGGGGTTCGTCCCGTCCCAGAACATATTGACTGTATACCGTCCCCAGGAGGGCAAACTGTTCCAAGAATTTGGGCCGACAATCCACGATCGCCCCCACATCCAACAGGAGAACTGACTTATTAGGATTCATGGTGGGGAAGACGGCCCCAATGGCTGGGCGGTCTATACCAGCTAAGCGGCCTAAGCGCAACAAGGCCGACGCCATGGACGCCCCAGAATGTCCAGCGGAGACGACGCCGTCAGCCTCTCCCTGCTTAACCAGATTCATGGCCACATTGATGGAGGCGTTGGGTTTGCGTTTAATGCCCGTCAGTGCTTCTTCGTGCATTTCCACCGCACCCTCAGAGGCGATAATTTGCACCTCATCAGAGCTGCGATCGTGCCGTTGCAACGAGGCCTCGATGGCGGCGGGATCGCCAACAAGCAGCACCTCGGCTCCCAATTCATCTTGCGCCTGTAACGCCCCAGCTACAATCTCATCCGGGGCATAATCACCGCCCATCGCGTCTACTGCAATCCTTGCCCTGTTCAATGCCATCGATCGAATGTTGTATAAGCCTTCCAAATTCTACCAGACGGCCTCTCCTAACGTCTCAGTGGTCTCTGGCTGCCTCGGCGATTTCCCAAGCTGACTGCTATGATCCATGGGTCGCGCGGGAATCGCCATGTTGAGTTTAGTGAGTTCGGGGGTGCTAGCCCTCTGGTTGGACGTTACGGGGATTCTTCCCCCCCCGTCCGAGGTGAGTATTCCTCTGTTGGAAGCGCCAGGGCTGGTGTTGTCTCTGGAGGCTGATGGGGAGGCGCAGGCTCTGATTGATAATTATTTGACGGCGCTGGAGGCCCAGGGGATGATGGCGGAACGGCAGGGAATTTGGCTACAGGCGGGCCTGGAAGAGTTGGCCTCCCATCAAGGAACCTTACCCCGTTCAGCGGCCTCAGTGACGAAGGTGGCGACGACCTTGGTGGCTCTGGATACTTGGGATTGGCAACAACAGACGGTCACGGAGATTAGTGCGACGGGCCCGATTGTGGATGGGGTGTTGGAGGGACATTTAATTATTCGCGGGGGCGATGATGTTTTGTGGGTTTGGGAGGAGGCGATCGCCCTGGCGGTGACGTTGCAGGAGTTGGGCATTGAGGCGGTGGCGGGGGATCTGATTTTGGAGAATCAGCCCTGGTTTAATTTTCGCCAGGAGTCGGAGCGGGTGGGAGAGGCCTTTCGGCTCAGTTTTGATGCACGCCGTTGGACGCCACGTTTGCAACGGGCCCATGAGGGGATGACAGCGGGAACTCCGAGGCCGCAGTTGGAGATTCGTGGGGAGGTTCGCCGCTTGGGAGACTCGCAGACCGATGAGGAGAATGGGGAGAATGGCGAGGTGGCTCGGGTGACGGAACCTCTGCCCTCTCGGGTGACTCTGGTGCGCCATCATTCGTTACCGTTGCTGTCTTGGCTGAAGGTGATGAATGTCCATAGTAATAATGTGATGGCTGACTACTTGGGGGAGAAATTGGGGGGCGGTGCTCGGGTGGCTCAACGGGCGGCTCAGTTGGCCGCGGTGCCGGAAGCGGAAATTCAGTTGATTAACGGCTCAGGTTTGGGTCAGGAGAATCGGGTCTCGCCACGAGCTTCTGTGGCTCTGTTGGGGGCGATTCACCGTCGTCTGGCGCGGCGAGGTCTGACCTTGGCGGATCTGTTTCCGGTGTTTGGTCTGGATGGGGGAACAATGGAAGACCGAGGGATGCCGAAAGGGGCCACGGTGAAGACGGGGACCCTCTGGAATGTGAGTGCGTTGGTGGGGGCAGTGCCGACGCGCGATCGCGGTTTGGTCTGGTTTGCCCTTCTCAATGGTGGAGATGCCTATACGCTGCCGTTTCGTCGTCAGCAGGATGAGTTCCTACATCAGATTCAGGAGCAATGGGGCCAGGGACCTCAGATGAGGGCGCTGCGGGCCGCTTATCCTCCGCCTCGCTTCGGCGATGGCGATCGCCTTGAGGTCCTGGCCCCCTCTGCGCTGGGGGCTAGCCAATCAACAGGGCCATATCCCCTGGCGAGACAAGCAGAGTAGACCCTTGGACGGCTTCTGGGGTGCTGTTAAGGATGCGCCCTTGGAAGTCGTTGTTATCCAGTTGAATGAGGACATCTGCCCCTGAGGGGATGAAGCGGACCGTGGCGGGGTCGGTGGCGGCGGCGAGGATGATGCGATCGCCACCGGCGGGGTTGAAGTCGGTCACCACGTCAGCCGCATTGGGGTCGAGGCGACCGATGTTGGTGTCGCCTCGGAAAACAAAGCTATTGGCCCCACCCCCTCCGGTGAGGGTATCTTGGCCGCGATCGCCAATCAGCACATCGTTCCCGGGACCGCCGATGAGGACGTCATCCCCCTGTCCCCCCCGCATAAAGTTGTTACCGCCACCCCCCATGACGGTGTCGTTGCCGAGGTTGCCATGGAGAATATCATTGCCACTGCCCCCCATGATCAGATCATCCCCTTGACCGCCGCGAATGAGGTTATTGCCCGCTTCTCCCGTGAGGGTGTCGTTGCCCTGGTTCCCATAAATGACATCATCGATGGGAGACCCGAGAATGGTGTCATCACCGCCGAGGCCGACAAAGCCGGAGGGGTTGGCTTGACTGAGTTCGGCGGTAATATCGAGGAAATCATCGCCATCGGTTAAGAATTGGAAGCCGAGGGGGAGGCTGGCCCGTTCCAGGCGGTTGAAGTAGAAATTGAGGGAGTTGACATCCATAAAGGCCGATTGGCGGGACGGTAGGATGCCATCGACGAAGCGGGCCGCCTCAATGCGATCGCCCACGTCGATATTGTCCATCACCGATAGGCCATCGGTAATGGCCCCAAAGACCGCATAATCCCCATCCAAGAAGCGGGAATTGACGAGATTAAAGTAAAACTGGGAGGACGCGGAGTTGGGATCTTGACTGCGGGCCATGGCAATGGTGCCGCGATCGTTGCGCAGTTGGGGAGGGCTCGTAATCCCCGCATCTCGAAATCTTAGTCCTAGTAAGGCTTCGGCCGCTCCCTGCGGTTTAATTTCCAGGGGAATGGTGCGGGTTGCTCCGGTAGCTGGGTCCCGGAAACCGTCCCGGCCCAAAAGATTGCTGGGAAAGTTCGGGTCACGACTGTTGGGGTCTCCGGCTTGCGCCACGAAGTTAGGAACCACCCGGTGAAAGCTGATGTTGTCATAGAAGCGACGAGAGACCAAATCGGCGAAATTTCCGGCGGTGATGGGGGCATTTGCACCATCCAGGGCGATGGTGATGGGTTGTCCCCCCACAACCATGACGACGGTTGCTGAACCAGGTAGAGGCGCAAAGTTGCTCATGACTCACGTTGTATTCCTGAAGCGAATACTTTAAACATACAGGGTCTTTATAATCTAGGCACCTCAGACGCCATTGCCCCGGACGGAGTTCCAATCCTGACCCAGCCGTCAGGCCTCGGGCAACCTTAACCCTAGCTAAAGAAACCCTGGCACTTCCAGATTCCTGCGGTATACTGGGGACGACATGGATTTCCCAAGTGCAATCCTGATCATCCTCGCCTCAAGTTACCTGAATTGGGTGACATGAGTTATCTCGACGGCTAACCCCAGCATTTGGGCGCTAAGGCGTGGCGTAGTTCGGACTAGCAACCGAATGAGAGTTGAGACGCTCAACCCTTGGCTTACGTCAGGGGGTGGTGAGTCTGACGATGATCACCGATGATAGGCTAATTTGAACCCTGATGAGAGCTGCCCCAAGGTTTTGGGGACTTGATGGTCTCTCAGGGGGACGAGAGGCTTTAGAAGAAGAAGAAGAACTAATATTAGAGTGCTGCATGAAAGCAATGGAAAAGTCAATATCCTTTGATGGACGGGATATTAGACTCAAGGTTGGAACCCTCGCTCCACAAGCCGGAGGCTCTGTCGTCATCGAGTTGGGCGATACCTCGGTTCTCGTCACAGCAACCCGTTCAACCGGTCGAGAAGGTATCGACTTCTTGCCCCTGCTCGTGGACTATGAAGAACGGCTCTATGCTGGGGGTAAGATTCCCGGTGGGTTCCTGCGTCGGGAGGGTCGTCCCCCCGAGAAAGTAACGCTAACCTGTCGTCTAATTGACCGTCCCATGCGTCCTTTGTTCCCCCAGTGGTTACGGGACGATATTCAGATTGTTGCCACCACCTTATCCATGGATGAGTTGGTTCCCCCAGATGTCCTGGCGGTGACGGGCGCGTCTATGGCCACCCTCTTGGCACAGATTCCCTTTAAAGGTCCTATGGCGGCGGTCCGTGTGGGCCTGGTGGGTGATGATTTCATTCTCAATCCCTCGTTTGAGGAGATTCGCCTGGGAGACTTGGATCTCGTCGTGGCGGGAACTCATGATGGGGTGGTGATGGTGGAAGCCGGCGCCAATCAGCTCCCGGAACAAGATATTATCGAAGCCATTGATTTCGGCTACGAAGGGGCGTTGGAGCTAATTCGTCACCAGGAAGCGTTGATGAAAGACTTGGGCCTGCAACTGGTGGAAGAAGAACCGCCGGTGGTGGATGACAAGTTGGAGATTTATATCCGTGAGGCGGCTGAGGAACCGGTGAAAAAGGTCCTTAGCAACTTTGAGCATACGAAGAGTAGCCGGGATGAAGCCCTCGATGAGGTCAAGGGGGAGATTGCTGAGAAAATTGAGCAACTTCCCGAAGATGACCCGCTGCGTTTGGCGGTGACGGAAGATGCTAAGTCTCTCGGTAAGGTCTTTAAGGGCGTGACGAAGCAGTTAATGCGCGCCCAGATTGTCGAGGATAAGGTCCGGGTTGATGGCCGCAAACTCGATGAAGTCCGCCCGATTTCCTGTCAGGTGGGGATTGTTCCCCGTCGGGTTCACGGGAGTGCTTTGTTTAACCGGGGTCTGACTCAGGTGTTGTCCCTGGCGACGCTGGGGTCTCCCGGTGATGCTCAGGAACTCGATGACCTGCATCCCCAGGAACAGAAACGCTATCTGCACCATTACAATTTTCCACCGTATTCTGTGGGCGAAACTCGTCCGATGCGATCGCCCGGTCGGCGGGAGATTGGTCACGGAGCGTTGGCGGAACGGGCGTTGGTTCCGGTGTTACCGCCGAAAGAAAGTTTCCCCTATGTGATTCGGGTGGTGTCTGAGGTCTTGTCCTCGAATGGCTCAACCTCGATGGGGTCGGTGTGCGGCTCAACTCTCTCCCTGATGCACGCGGGGGTTCCCCTGAGTAAGCCTGTTAGCGGTGCAGCGATGGGCTTAATTAAGGAAGGGAATGAGGTTCGCATTCTCACGGATATTCAAGGAATTGAAGATTTCCTCGGGGATATGGACTTCAAGGTCGCCGGAACGGATACCGGAATTACGGCCTTACAGATGGATATGAAAATCACGGGACTCCCGGTGAAAATTGTCGCGGATGCGGTCAAACAGGCTCTTCCGGCGCGACTGCATATCCTCAGTAAGATGATGGAAGCCATCCAGGAACCCAATCCTGAGTTGTCTCCTTTTGCGCCTCGTCTCTATAGCCTCAAGATTGACCCTGACCTGATTGGTTTGGTGATTGGTCCCGGTGGGAAAACCATTAAGGGGATTACGGAGGAAACGGGTTGTAAAATCGACATCGACAATGATGGAACGGTGACGATTTCGGGTCTTGATGGTGAGAAGGCGATGCGGGCCCGGGCGATTATCCAAGGGATGACTCGTAAGATTCAAGCCGGAGAGGTGTTTATGGGTCGTGTCACCCGCATTATTCCCATTGGCGCGTTTGTGGAGATTGCGCCTGGGAAGGAAGGGATGGTTCACATCTCCCAGGTGGCGGATTATCGCATCGGTAAGGTGGAGGATGAACTCTCCGTCGGCGATGAGATTGTGGTCAAGGTGCGGGATATCGATAATAAGAACCGCATCAATTTGACTCGTCTGGGGATTGACCCGGATGATGAGGCCGCAGCCCGGGAAGCCGGAATTATTGCTTAGGTTGACGTTAGGTTGACGTAAGGATGGTGTAAACTTCGCCATCCTCAGGCTCCCAGGATGTCCTCACCCCCCAGTGGAAAACCGCAACCTACGGTTTTTGACTGGGGGGTTTTTAATTTTGACCGCTTTTGATTAGGAGAGGTTAGGGTAAAGGGGGGAGAGGCTTTCCCGGAACCTTCTTCCTAAGATCTGAATTCAATGGGGTGGGTGCAACGGGACAACAGTTAATACAGTCTATTTCTGCTCAATCATGATTCATCACCCTAACTATGGACGGTTTCTCGGGGCGTTACTTCCCTTGGTGATGGGAGTGACGGTCTTGGGAGGCGGGATACCTCGGACTCACTGGACTCCTCGGGGGGCGATCGCCCAGTCACCGACGGCGGTGAGAGACTTAAGTGAGGCTCAGGGGGAGTTGGGGTTTGCGGTGTTCCACCAGGTGCGGGAACGTCGGGGTGGGGAGAATGTGATCCTGTCGCCGTTGAGTTTATCGATGGCGTTGGCGTTGCTGTATGGCGGGGCCGGGGGGGAGACTCAGAGGGAAATGAGTCAGATGCTAGGAGTATCTGGGGCGACGACTGGGGAGTTGGATCGGACCTATGAGGGACTGTTGGAGACGATGGGGGAACTGTCGGGGGAGGTGGAGTTGGCGATCGCCAATTCGATTTGGACTCGTCAAGAGAGTCCGTTAAGGGTTGAGTTTATTCAATCTCGTCAGCAGTTTTATCGGGCGCAGATTCAGCCGGTGGATTTCAGGGAACCGCCTCACGTGTTGGCGGCGATTCATGAGTGGATTTCTCAAGAGACTCAAGGGCGCATTACGGAACTGTTATCGAGCCGTGATGTGGATGAGAGGACGGTGGCGGTCTTGTTGAATGCGCTCTATTTTTCGGGAGAATGGACGAGTCCTTTTCCGGAAGAGAATACGGAATTGGCTCAGTTTAATCGGTTGGGACGGTCTCCGGTATATGTGCCAATGATGAAGCAACGGTTATCGTTGGTTCGGGCTTATGAAAATGACCTATTTCAGGGGATTGAGTTACCCTATGGGGAGAGTGAGCGGTTGGGGATGTATGTGTTTGTTCCCCGAGACGATGTCCCGTTTGCGGAGTTTTTAGGGCAGTTTACGGCGGAGAATTGGCGGAGTTGGGTCCGTCGGTTTGAGTGGAATGAGGCGGGGGCGATCGTGCGGCTACCCCGTTTTCAGGTCACGACGGAGGTGAATGTACGGGAGAGTTTGGAGGCGTTAGGACTGGGGGGAATGTTTCAACCGGGGGCGGATTTTTCGGGGTTAAGTGATGACCCGTTTTGGGTAACGGTGATGCGTCAACAACTCTATCTGGAGGTGACGGAGGCGGGGACTGATGCGGCGGCGGTGACGGGGATTGGGGGAACGCGATCAGCACCGATTTCTTGGGTGGGCGATCGACCTTTTGTGTTTGTTGTTCGGGATAATGAGACGGAACAAATCTTGTTTTTGGGAAGTGTGGTTGACCCGAGTTTATAGTGAACGGCTGTTCGATTGCCCCCAGTCCAGGACATCCTAAAAACTCAGTTTTGTAGTGCAACTTTTATGACCATTCAGGGTTGAACCATGCTAAACTTAAATTGAAGTAATCTTATACCATTTTTTAAAAATTGTGCCATAGATATCCGTAGGGGCGAACCCTTGTGGTCGCCCTCCTCGCTATCGGATGTGCGGCAAGCCTATCGAAAAATGGTATTAATTTATCTCTAACGAAGCTAGTTTGAGGTCAAATGAAAACTCCTTTGAATATTGTTCTTGACCAAATATATCAGGGTCTAAAAAACATTTACAATCAACAACTGGATCAGGTTGTCCTCTATGGTTCTCAAGCCAGGGGAGATGCAGAACCCGACTCAGACATTGATATTTTGATTGTTTTAAGGCAAGAATTTAGCTACTCCAAAGAAAGCAATAAAATCAGCAAGCTAATCGCAAATCTGTCTTTAGAACATGACACTTTAATTAGCTGTGCCTTAGCAACTCGTCGTCAACTTGAAGACTATAATAATAGTTTTTTCAGGAACGTCCGACGTGACGGAATTCGTCTATGACCCCAGAACAACAAAAACTTTTAGAAAAAGCCACTCGCAGCTTAGAAGCAGCCCGAGAGTTAAACCATAAAAACTTTCCCGATTTTGCTGCCTCTCGTACCTATTACGCGATGTTTTACATCGCCACAGCTTTTTTAGAGGGCGAAGGGCTATCTTATTCCAAACATTCAGCAGTCATTGCTGCATTTGGCAGACATTTTGCTCGCACGAAACGCATTCCAGTGAAATTCCATCGCTATCTCATTGATGCTGAAAGAATCCGCTTAAGAGCCGATTACAATACTGATTTGGATATCACAGAAGCCGATGTAGACGAAATCCTTGCTCATGGACAAGAGATGCTGGATTTCGCCTTAGCCCATCTCGATTCACTGCCTCCTCACTCGTCTTGACTAAGTCTCGCCCTTCATCGAGATAAATTCACGATTATCTAAAGACATTCAATTCTTGTCAATCGGATGCCCAGTGAAGCGAGAAAATTGCATCTTTCCCGCCCCATTCGGTCCCGATAGTGCCGCCAGTCCTTTAAGTTTTTTCTCGAAGTAAAGCAGTCCACCAATCCGACTTTCAACCCAAAAACTACCATGGACAAACTCATATTCCGGAATCTGGATTAACACAATGTCTCGCGGGTCTTTTTTCACCATTTCTTGAGTCAGAACCGGGAGGATTTGTTCCAAGAACGGATGCTCAACACGCTCGCCGCACTCAATAAACTCAGGATGGTCGGCAAATCGATCCATATAATACCCCCACAACTTCGCTAACTTCTTCTCCCGATTTAGTCTCATCTCGAGTTCCTTTAACTTTCTCAGATTAAATGAGGGTTGTGGGTTAAATTGTGACATCACTCAATGACCTTAGGAATTAACTTGAATCTGGCTTGAATAGAAAGAGAAGATAGGGACTCTAGTCGTTAGAGCGTTACAGTTGCCCTAGAGTTGTGGCGAATTACTAATGACTGACTACAGACACTCATTACCACAAATAACGTCTAATTGTCAAGACTCTAGTCCCCATTTTAGAGTCGGGTCCAAACCCCAAAACCATCTCTCTGAGTCAGACCTCGCCCAATCAAGAGAGTTTCTGCCCGTAACAGCCCAGTTTCTAATACCTCCATTTTTCTCAAATTCCCACAGTTCTACCAATGGTCATGCAGCGAAGGGCTGTTGCCCTCCTCGGAGTCCGATGTCTGGCCCGTCGGGGCAAAAAATGGGATGAGAAACCCGGCCAACTTCATTCAGAACATCCATCCAACTGTTAGAAAAAACTGATACTAGAACTCCGTCGGGACCTTCCAACAGGTTACCCTCTAAGACCGCAAAATGCAGACTCTAACCCCTCAGGACTATGACCCCCTGCTTAGCCTCTCACCACCTCCATCCGGATATTTTTTTTAAAGTTTCTGTAAAGTTTTCATGAAGTTTTCCGGTCACTGGGCTTAATCCTTGGCCCGGTGCGTCTTTTTGCTCTTTTGGAGTCTTGAGTGGTTGAACTCAAATACAGCGATACGGTAAAATTAGGTAACAAATTGGAGCCGTTTCCGTAAAACTTGCCCAAAAAAACTGACAGATAAAAATGGCCTTTTTTCAAAATTGCCCCAAAATCCGGGTGCTTCATCTTAGCTTTAAAAACCCCTGGTGAACGAGGGTTTATAGTGGTGAAATCAAACGACTGACTTGCCTCATCACCGAGTCCCGGAGCATCTACCCATGTTTCTCTCCAACTTCGCCGCTTGGCTAACTCACCAGCTCAAACAGGAACGCCGCCAACAGGAACAACTCGAAGATTTAACCCAAACCTTCATCCTCGAACCGATTTACACTCCCAGCGGAATCACCGATGGCGGGGACGACTCAGAAGGACTAGACCTCGACCCCATCGACGACCTGAGCGACATCGATGACCTCAGCAACAGTTCCGACTGGGATGGCGACGACAGCAGTGACGAGGTGATGGATGAGGGAGATGAGAGTCTGGGGGATGACGAGGGAGAGATGGTGGAAGACCCCGTTAACCTCGACAACGACGACATCAGCGATGAGGACATTGGTGAGGAAATTCCTTTCGTAGATGAGTCGGAAGAAGGCGAGACGGACGCGGATGAGGAGATTTCCGACGAGTTAGATGAGTCGGAAGAAGGCGAGACGGACGCGGATGAAGAGATTTCTGATGAGTTAGATGAATCCGAAGAAGGCGAGACGGACGCGGATGAAGAGATTTCCGACGAGTTAGATGAGTCGAAAGAAGGCGAGACGGACGCGGATGAGGAGATTTCCGACGAGTTAGATGAGTCGGAAACCGATGATGACATCTCTGATGAAGCTGATGAGTTAGATGAGTCGGAAACCGATGATGACATCTCTGACGAAGCCGAGGACGAAGAAGCCGGGGACGCTGAAGCCGAGGACGAGGTGGATGACGAGGACGAAGACCTACTCGATGATGAAGATGAGAACGAGGATGATGAAGATGAGGACGAAGATGAAGTCCCCTTCAGCTTTAGTGTTCTCGACTTCAACCGAGGTGTGTTCCGAGTGGGGAGTAGCGGTGAAGTTGGCGTAGACTTCCTCTTTGACGGTGGTGCGTATCAAGGGGAAGTGGCCTTCTTCAGCCTCGCTGGAATGGAGGAGATGGAATTTGAAACCACCGAGGAGTTCATCGCTGAAGCGGCGAGACGGGCCGCCAGTGGTTCCGAACAAGGACATATTGTCATCAGTGTCGCCGATGAAGGGGCGCGGTTTACCGGATCCTTGATGGGAGAGCGAGACCATAACAGTGGTGTCTATCAAGGTGTGAAAACCTTTAATATGACCCCCGGTGATGAGTTCGGGGTGATGCTGGTTCCCAATGGTCGAGTGTCTGAGGTGGTGAATAACCCCTCCATTGGTGGAAGCCGACGTCCCTTGTTCTCCCTCTCCACTGCTAACCCCAATGATGAGTTTCATTTGGGTCAAATTGCTGATTTGACGGGGGATGGGAATACCTTTGTCTTTGAAGATAAGCGATTTGAGATTAGTGATTATGACTATGATGATGTCATCTTCCAGATTCGCGGTGCGGTAGGGGATGCGGTCTATGTGGGTGACGTCATTGCCCCTGAGTTAGATTGGCGTGAAACCGAATTGGGTCAAGAGTTGGTGAGCTATGCCAAAGGGGAAAGGTCTAGCGACGATCCCATAGTAGATCAACCAGTGGAGGATGACCCCGTCGCCGAGGAGGATGACCCCGTCACCGAGGAGGATGACCCCGTCGCCGAGGAGGATGACCCCGTCACCGAGGAGGATGACCCCGTCGCTGAGGAGGATGACCCCGTCGCCGAGGAGGATGACCCCGTCACCGAGGAGGATGACCCCGTCGCTGAGGAGGATGACCCCGTCGCCGAGGAGGATGACCCCGTCGCCGAGGAGGATGACCCCGTCGCTGAGGAGGAACCGGAAGTTGAAGCTCCAAATGTGATTGAGACTGAGGTCTCTCCGACAGACGATGTAGAGACCTTAGATAGTCCTTTTGCTGATGACGAAATTTTGAGGGATGACTGGGAACGGAGTACCGCCTATACAGAGGGTGAGGATATCCCTGACGATGATGTTCCAGATACGGTAGACCCCTCGACAGTTGTGAACCCATGGGATATTGATCGTGAGTCTTTCCTGGAAAACCTCAATCCTGAAGAGGACGGTTTTGGCAATTCTCTAATAGATAACCCCAATGGTGAACAGCAAGCTGGACGGTCTCAGAATAACCCTGATGATTTCCCGCCTGATGGGTTTGGTAACCCTATTAATCAAGCTCCTGTTGTTACAACTTATGACAGCCGTCTAAATACGGGTTCGAGTATCCAAGCCTCTAACTTCTTTAGTGTTTATGATCCTGATGGCGATCCGATTCAGAACTATTGGTTCTACGACAACAATAATAATGGAAATAGTGGCTATCTGACGTTGAATGGAGTAAAACAAGATGGTGGATTTTTCGTCAATTCGAGTCAACTCAATAACGTACGTTTTGTAGCTGGCTCAGAACCTGGGGTTGATACCATTACAGTACAAGCTTACGACGGACAAAATTGGAGTAGAGGTTCTTTTGCTCAACTCACCACTCAGCAAGCAAACCGTGCCCCCGTAGTCACCGCTAGGGATCATCAGTTGCATCTGGGAACCAGTGTGGCTGCCTCAGATTTATTTGATGCCTATGATCCTGATGGAGACCCAATTCTGGGCTACTGGTTTGATGATTTCACTCAGGGCAGTACCACGGGATATTTTACAGTCAATGGTCTAAAATTTCAGAATAGTTTTACAGTCAATGGTCTAAAGATTCCGAACGGTTGGAACTTCGTAGCGGCTAAAGACTTAGATAAAGTCCGTTTTGTTGCCGGTTCAGAACCCGGAGTAGACAAGGTTCAGTTTTTTGCCATAGATAGCAGAAATGCGATGGGTTCATCTAAGATTATATCTTTGGAAACTATACCCAATAATCGTGCTCCCGTAGTCAGCGCCAGTCCTCGGACTGTCAACAGTGGCTCAAGTACGTCAATCTCGCAATTCTTCACGGTGACTGACGCCGATGGAGATACGATGACACGCTATTCCTTCCGAGACGACAATTCTGACAGCACCAGTGGTTACTTCACCGTCAATGGAGTTAAGAAGACGGGCTACTTCACCGTCAGTGGAGACCAACTGCACACCGTACGCTTCGTCGGCGGGTCGGAAGCGGCTGAAGACCGAATTCGCATCAACGCCCATGATGGAACAACTTGGGGTCGAGCCGCCTATACCACCATTACTACCCAACCGGTCAACCGTGCTCCCGTAGTCAGCGCCAGTCCTCAGACCGTTAACAGTGGCTCAAGTACGTCAATCTCGCAATTCTTCACGGTGACTGACGCCGATGGAGATACGATGACACGCTATTCCTTCCGAGACGACAATTCTGACAGCACCAGTGGTTACTTCACCGTCAATGGAGTTAAGAAGACGGGCTACTTCACCGTCAGTGGAGACCAACTGCACACCGTACGCTTCGTCGGCGGGTCGGAAGCGGCTGAAGACCGAATTCGCATCAACGCCCATGATGGAACAACTTGGGGTCGAGCCGCCTATACCACCATTACTACCCAACCGGTCAACCGTGCTCCCGTAGTCAGCGCCAGTCCTCAGACCGTTAACAGTGGCTCAAGTACGTCAATCTCGCAATTCTTCACGGTGACTGACGCCGATGGAGATACGATGACACGCTATTCCTTCCGAGACGACAATTCTGACAGCACCAGTGGTTACTTCACCGTCAATGGAGTTAAGAAGACGGGCTACTTCACCGTCAGTGGAGACCAACTGCACACCGTACGCTTCGTCGGCGGGTCGGAAGCGGCTGAAGACCGAATTCGCATCAACGCCCATGATGGAACAACTTGGGGTCGAGCCGCCTATACCACCATTACTACCCAACCGGTCAATCGTCCTCCTGTGGTAAGAACCAATGATCAGACTGTTAAGCGTGGTCAGAGCATCACACCGAACTTTACCGTAACAGATGCTGATGGTGATACCATTACGCGGTATGCAATTTACGACGGCAACACAAACAGTAACAGTGGTTACTTCACGCTGAATGGAGTTAAGCAATCTGCGGGTCAAGTGATTTCTTTTAATGCCAATCAGTTAAGTGGTCTGAAGTTTGTTGGAGGTTCTACAGCTACTACCGACAATCTGTTCATCGCCGCTTACGATGGCAAAGACTGGAGTAGTTGGTCACAATACACTGTGACGACTCAGGGAGGGTCAGCCCCCACAGTGAACATTCAAAATGCTACTGTGAAGGCAAACACTGCCATGTCGCTCAACTTCACAACCAGTGACAAGGATGGTGATCAAGTCACTCGCTATGAGTTTTTTGACAGTAATGCTCAAGCGACCAGTGGTTACTTTACGGTTAATGGTGTTCGTCAAGCCGCAGGTCGGAGCTTCTTTGTCGATGCCGATAAACTACATACGGTCAAGTTTGTTGGTGGTGCTGCTGCTAGCACGGATCGCATCGCAGTGCGGGCAACTGACGGGATTGACGGTTGGGGAGAGTGGAGCTATGTCAACTTCACGACTCAAGCACCTGTCACCAACGACTGGTTTGACCTAAATATCAAGGACACAACCATTCGCGCCCTTGCACGGGAGCGTTTCCAAGATGGGATTTTGTGTCGTGATGATATGATCTATATCTTTGACTCTGCTAAGGATGGTGGAGTTGTCGATGCAAATGAGTTGGCAGACCTGAAAATATTGAGCAGTGATGTAAGTTATATCAAGATGGCAGATCATGCTCGAGTTTTAAGCCAAAAGATTGCCCACGGCAACAATGCTAATGAAAAGTACCTTGGTCAATCCTTGGGTAATCTTTATGCGGGAAGTAGTGCCGACCATCTTCAAAAGCTGATTGATAAACACTTCTTTGGTAAAGATTTACCCAATGTGAATGGAGACTTCACATACAGTGATGGAACTACCATTGACCTTAAGTATATGTATGCTCAAGGAGAGCTTTTCCAGAATGGAATTGAGTATTCTGACATACACCAGGGTATTGTAGGTAATTGCTACTATCTTGCTGCATTGGCAGGAGTTGCCTTACAAGATGCTCAAAAGATTGAAGATATGTTTATTGATAATGGTGATGGAACTTACACCGTTCGTTTCTTCAACAATGGCAAGGCTGACTATGTGACTGTCAATCGTTTTCTCCCAACCTATGGTTCTGGTTATTTAGCTTTCGCAAAAGTTGGCATGAGCGATAATTGGTGGGGAGGACAACAACAAAATACTGTCAGCAATACAAACAATGAACTTTGGGTTGCACTAGCTGAGAAAGCCTATGCTCAAATCAATGAGGCTGGTTGGATTGGTCAGGATGGTACAAACAGCTATAAAGGTATTGAACGAGGTTGGATGCATGGTCCGGTAGATCAAGTCGCAAATTGGTCAGGAGGTTTGTCCTCTATTCCCAGTTCTAGTCAGATTCTTCAGAATTTTAACAATGGAAAAGTAGTAACTTTTGGCTCAAAGGAAACTCCTCAATCACCAGTTGTAAAGACTCATGCTTACACATTGGTAGATTATGTGAATGGGAAGTTCAAGCTTTTCAATCCTTGGGGAATTGGTAATCGTCAAGATGGAGGCTATGTTTATCAAACGTGGGAGCAGTTGGTCAATAATTTTTCTGCATACACAGTGAACGGCTAGTTACTCTCGTGACCTATGGAGATGCACACAAGAATACTGGAGAGTGTTATCAACCTGGTAATTTAGGTCTAGAAGCATTGCGGGCATCTCCCTCGGAGTGTACAATGATTGTTGGATTTCGTATTCTGGATATTGATTCGTAACTTTTTGGGTGTTTACATGAATAACTTTGACTTTTTGCGTATTGGCGATGATGTTCTATCCATCCAAGAGGTGATGACTTACCTCAAGGATTCGGGTAACTTTGGACAGTTGGTCTCCACTGTGTTACGAGAGTACCTCGTAGATAAAGAACTTCAATCGCGTGACTTTCAGGTGTCAGACTCGGAAATCGAGCAGTTTATTCTTGATTTTCGCCTACAGAATAATGGTGTGGATCGTCCAGCCTTTGAGCGATGGCTCTCTGAACAAAATTTAAGTTATGAGAGTTTCCGTGAGAAGGCAATCAAGGGGATTAAGTTTCAAAAACTGCGCGAACAGGTTGCTGGCGTTAAAGTAGACCAGTTTTTTGAAGAGAACCACAGTCTTTTTGACCGTCTTGCTCTTTCCCGGATAGTCGTTCAGGAGGCTGGTCTTGCCCAGAAAGTGAGTGAAACGCTACAGCAAGACTCCAAACAGTTCAATTATTTGGTGGCCGAGTATTCAATCTCTGAAGACCGACATTTAGATGGCCGGATGGGTGTGTTTCCCCGAGAGGAAATGCCGCCACAACTGCAAGCAGGTTTTAACGAAAAATCTGCCGGAAGTATTATTGGCCCTATTGTTGTCGAGGATCTTCACTGCTTTTTCCGGTTGGATCAATTAATCGAAGCCAAGCTGGATGACAGCCTACGCCGAACGATTGAAGATAAGTTGTTTGAAGAGTGGCTCAGAAGTAAGATGCAAGGACTTAATCTTCAGATGTTGGTTTAGAGTGATGTTTTCAAACCATCCAAACCACCCATCTTATTTCTTTATTCATGAAGATTCAATGAAGATAGGTTTAAAGCAAAAAACAACACCCAAAAATAGATATAATTATCAATGAACACAATTTCAAGCCCAATCCTAAATAAAGAGAAAAATCACCATGTTTCATTCCTTTAAACCGACCAAATCTCTCAGTCTCCTCTGTGCTACAGCAGGACTGGCTCTCCTATCCACTCGTCCCGCACAAGCCGTTTCCTTCACCGTTGATAATATCAACGGAACCTGGGACAACATCCAAGGAACCTCTACCTTCAATGGAACCGGAACAAATCAGGTTCGTTGGGGATCTCCAGCCACCACTGCTGGTCAAAGTGGTTTCGACTTCAACAGCACTTCGAGCCTATTATCTGTATCGAGTGGTAGTAACTTTGTTCTTGGGGAACTCACCCATTTCAATTTACCCGTCTGGTCAGGAACGGCTGCTTCAGGAGTAGATTTACAATTTTCAATGGCAATTGATGGAGTTTTTCAGGCTTTCGACTATAGTTTTACTATTGATGAAACTCCTAACATTGCTGGAACCTGTCCTGAGTTTCAAATTAGTGATACACCCTGTGATGACAAGATTGACTTTACCAGTGCCTTTAGCACCACAACCTTCTTGAAAGATGGTTTCAACTATAGTTTGGAATTGTTGGGATTTAGTAGCACAATGGATGGACTGTCTCCCGTGTCGTCGTTTATTACGGAAGAGCATAAAGCGTCTTCTGCCTTTTTAGTGGCACGGTTTGTCAAAGACGATAGTAATGATGTCTCGGTTCCTGAGCCAACTTCGGCAGCGGCTCTCCTGTTAATCGGTCTCGTGGCTACTCGGATTCGACGTCGACAATCCTAAACTTGCTAAATCCAGATTGAGAAACCATGAGTTGTAGAGTCGGTAGCGTAACGAGGTTATGATCTCAAGTAGGGACGAGATATTTTGCGCCCCGACAAGGTTCTACAATGTTCCACCATGATCGCCATTCCCTACTCCATCTCTCCCCAAGACTACCTCGACCTCGATCGCCAAAACCCCATCCGTCACGAATACCGCCAAGGACTCGTCTACGCCATGACTGGCCGTAGCGATACCCACTCGCGGATTACAATCAACCTCCTCAGTCTCCTCAACCTACATCTCGACGAAACGCCCTGTCGCCTTTATAACGGTGATGTCAAAGTCAACGACCAGGATGACTTTTATTACTACCCCGATGCTTTCGTCACCTGTGATGAACGAGATCGCCAAGACCGCTTCATCAAACGCTACCCCATCCTCATCGCTGAAGTCCTGTCAGCCAGTACCGAAGCCTTTGACCGCGACCTAAAATTCCGCGATTACCAAAAACTGGATAGCCTCCAAGAATATCTCCTCATCTCCCAAGAGACTCAGTGTGTCGAAGTCCGTCTCCGCCTGGCTGATAACACCTGGGAGACGACGATTTACCAAACGGGCGATCGCATCCCCCTGACTAGCCTCGACCTCGAAGTTGCGATCGCCCGACTCTATCGCGGCCTTGATTAAAACCTTAACCCCTAATTAAAAACCCATTTGTATTATATCAAATCAATTTTATTGACCCAACAAACCTAGCACGATCGCCCCCAACATCATGATTGCAGTCCCCCATTACATTAGCCCCTCCGACTATTTAGAACTCGAAGAAAATAGTCCACACCCCCACGAATATCGCGAAGGATTAGTCTATGCGATCGCAGGTGGCACGGATAACCATGATCGTATTGCCCTGAACTTACTCAGTCAAATCAACTTACACCTGGGTTCCTCGGAATGCCGCTTTTATTCAGGCAATGTCAAAGTCAATTACCAGGACAAATTTTACTACTACCCCGATGCCTTTGTCACCTGTGATGAACGAGACCGTCAAGATCGACATATCAAACGCCACCCCAAACTGATTATTGAAGTTCTTTCAAAAAGCACACGAGACTTTGACAAGGGTGTAAAATTTAACGACTACCAACAGATTGAGGAACTTGAAGAATATGTCTTGATTGAACAAGAAGAGCAACGGGTTGAATGCCGTCGTCGCCAGTCTGATAATACTTGGGAAACGGTTATCTATACCTTAGGCGATCGCGTCCAGTTGCAGAGTATTGATTTAGAACTCGCGATCGCCCAGCTTTATCAAGGCTTAGATTAACCCTTGGGCGCCCCCAACTCAGTGTCACCCAAGCATCACCCACACCTCTAACACTCTCCTATTTTTAATGGAATAGGCAATAAAAATAAAAGGAGATAAATACCATGTCATTCCCCGCATTAAACCTAGCTGAGGATTGGGACTTTACGGAACTCTGGATTGATTCAACAGCCTCCCCTCCCTACGTTTTGGTTTTGCTGAGTCATGAGTCAGGTAAAACGCAAATTTACGACCCCGCAGAACACGATCAAGTCATTTTTGCTAGCGAAACGTATCAAGACGCTAAACTTTGGCTGCTTGAAGATGAGTACGAACGGGTGGAACAACGTCTCTGTTCTGAAAAAGTGACTTAAGGTTTTCTTGGCTCAGAAGAGTTCCCAACCCAGCCAAAAGGTTACAATTTTAAGTAGGGACCAAACATTTTGCGCCCCGACAACGTTCTACAATGTTCCACCATGATCGCCATTCCTCATTCCATCTCTCCCCAAGACTACCTCGACCTCGATCGCCAAAACCCCATCCGTCACGAATACCGCCAAGGACTCGTCTACGCCATGACTGGCGGTAGCGACGCTCATGCGCGAATTTCCTTCAACCTCCTCCGAGAAATTGACGATGGTTTGGGTAACTCACCCTGTCGCTTCTACGGTAGCGATGTCAAAGTCAACGACCAGGATGACTTTTATTACTACCCGGATGCTTTCGTCACCTGTGATGAACGCGATCGTCAAGACCGCTTCATCAAACGCTACCCCATCCTCATCGCCGAAGTCCTGTCAGCCAGTACCGAAGCCTTCGATCGCGACCTAAAATTCCGCGATTACCAAAAACTGGATAGCCTCCAAGAATATCTCCTCATCTCCCAAGAGACTCAGTGCGTCGAAGTCCGTCTCCGCCTGGCTGATAACACCTGGGAGACGACGATTTACCAAACGGGCGATCGCATCCCCCTCCCCAGCCTTAACCTCGAAGTTGCGATCGCCAGACTCTATCGCGGTCTCGATTGAGCTTCATTTAGTTCTTCTCCACAGGATATCCCGTAAAGCGAGAAAACTTAGTCATCCCAGACCCCGTAAACTCCGAAATAGCTAGCACTCCCTTGAGCTTTTTCTCAAAATAGACAAACGCCCCAACTCGATTAGGAAGCTGAAAACTTCCATGCACAAAATCATAGTCAGGAATCCCAATAAACAGAATCGTCTTGGGCTTTCTCTTCACCATCGTCTCACTGAGACTGGGAATAATTTCCGACAAAAATGGATGCTCAATTCGACCGCCAAAATCCAGAAACTCTGGATGGTCGGCAAAATAGTCCATATAAAATTCCCAAAATTCTCCTAAATCCTTATCCTTGTCGATTCGGGACTGAAGTTGTTTTAACCGCTTGAGATTAAATGAAGGTTGTGGCTTAGGCATGGCAATCGCTAATTCCTCCTGATGACAACAGTGACCCGTGATGGGAACCATGAGGCATAATGCACCTTGGCTTTGCCAGAACGGGCAAGGTTAATATCTATCTCCCAACACCTCACCCGATAATTATAGTCAAAGCGCGATGGACTGGAGACATGAAAATCAGCCAATCCCTCACCCCCTCATTCCCCCCCCAAGATATAAAGGTTTGTAACGATTTTCCCAGATTCCCGTAAAAACCGTCCTGATTGGCCGACAGATTAAAGACAGGGTTCAGACGTTAATCATCATGGTCACCTCCAGCCGCACAAACGGTCCCCCCCAGCCCGAGATTGCCCCAGATTGGATTTGTCCCGATTTGCGGCCCTACTGGCAACTGGCGAAGGTTAAACAGGATACACGAGTAGTCCTGCGTTGTCCCCAAACCGGACAGCGTCATGTCTTCTCAGAATGGGAAGGCTTTGCACTGCGCTACTTTCAGGGACACTATACCGTTGAGAACGTTCAACAACGCTGTCAGGCGGAATTTTCCCTGGTGGATAGCCAACTGGTGTGCCACCTGATTCGTAAACTCATCCATAAAGGGATTCTCGCCTGCGAGCAAATCCCCCCAGGAAACGGTCCGCGCCTCAAATCCTGCGTGCAATGGATTGAGCACCCTGACGGCTATTGGATTCTACGCAACCCCGAAGACGGAACCTATTTGCAAGTCTCCCGCCGCGATCAAGCTGCGATCGCCGCACAAGTCGGAAACGGGCCTCCCAGTCCACGGCCCATCTCGCCGCAGAAATGGCAACAACTGCTGCAAATGCTCGGCAGTACGGGAATGCTAGAAGGAACGGAACGGCAAAAACCCCCCAAAGGGAAATTCAACCCCCTACAACTGCTCTTCTTCAAAATTCCGCTGATTAACCCCGATCGCTGGCTCGATCGCCATATCAACAAACTGCGCTGGATTTGGACTAAACCCGTTTCCCTTCTGCTACTGGCCGTCCTCAGCGCCTCCCTAGTGACCGGAATCGCCCAATCCCCCGCTATCCTACAACTGGGAACCCAACTTTGGAGCCAACATCGCGCCGCCATCCTCATTCCCTTCATCCTCCTAGCGATGCTGGTGGTGTCCATTCACGAACTCGGCCACGCCTTTACCCTCAAACATTATGGGGGTGTGGTTCCCGAAATCGGACTCCTGTTTATGTGCCTATTTCCCGCCGCGTACACCAACACCAGCGACTCCTACTGTCTCTCCCGCTGGAAACGGGTTCAAGTGGTGGCCGCCGGGGTCCTGACTCAGATCCTTATCGCCGCCATGGCCCTCTGGCTGTGGATTCTGGCGGTTCCCCGCAGTTCTCTCTATATCGGAAGCTATCTGCTGATGCTGGCGGCCCTGTTCACCATCGCGCTCAACCTCAATCCCCTGGCTAAATTCGATGGCTATCACCTCGCCGTCGCCGCCACAGGTATCAATAACCTGCGCAGCCGCTCCTTTAAGTTCTATCAACGTCTGTTTCAGGGCAAACCCAGACGAGAAACCGCCGCCGATGCCAAGGTTCTGGCTCTCTACGCTCCCTTGAGTTTGTTTTATATCTGTAGCGTCTTCGGCTTCTTGTTTCTGCGTCTGAGTCATTGGACGTTGACGAATATCCCGGCGATCGCCCTTTTTGTTATCACAATCTGGGCGATTTATTACTTTCTCCTTCCTGAAAACAGCTAATCCGTCAAACCATTCTCTAACGCATAGCGAACCAACTCCGTGCGGCTGTTCGTTCCCGTCTTACTAAAGAGACGACTCACATATTTCTCCACATTGCGGACACTGGTTTCCAGGCGACTGGCGATTTCCTTATTCATCAACCCTTGGGCCACCAGTTCCAACACACTCTCCTCCCGAGGCGTTAAGTCAATCTGCACCGGGTCACTTTTCTGGGGAATCGCACTTTTGTGGGTGAGCAGTTCCTTAATCTCTTGGATTTGTCGGGCCAGGGTGGCGATATCCGGAGTTTCGCCGTCCTCCAAGCCTTCCGTTGCATTAGAACGACGGGCCAGCAGGTTTTCCACCACCGCCACCAGTTCATCAGGGTCGAAGGGTTTGGAAATATAGGCATCACAGCGGGCCTGATAGCCTTGGATGCGATCGCTCGTCATCCCCCGGGCCGTCAAAAACACCACGGGAATTGCCTTGAGGCGAGGGTCTTCCCGCATTTGTTTGAGCAGTTGGTAGCCATCCACCTCCGGCATCATGATATCCGTAATGACCAAATCGGGGATATCCTGCTGGAGTTTGTCCCACCCCTCCTGGCCATTGGTGGCCACCTCCACGGTGAAGCCACTTTGGGAGAGATAGGCTTGCACCGCCTCCCGCAGTCCGGGTTCATCATCGACCAACAAAAGTTTATCTGACATCTATCGTTGCATCTGCACGTATGATTCCTCTCTCTAGCATAGCTCCAGTGGGCCTGAAGACGGTTCGGGAAACCGATAGACCATAGCCCTGAAACCTCCCCCGTATAATGAGATACCAGCAGCTTTCAGACCTTATCCTTGCCGATGACCTTCACGTTTCTGCGCCGCCATCGTCGTCTCCTCCTCTATAGCTTCGGTCGCCTGGGACTCATCTCCCTCACCGCCTTCGGTGTTGCCAGCATCTTCAATTGGACTCATCATCGTAACTATTGGCAAGGAACCCTTTTTTCGGTGCAGACGGTGGATTTCAATCTCCTCAGCCATAGCCTACCCACCCGACTCTCCTATCTGCTCATCGAGGGAGAATCCGCAGAAATTCAACGAACCCTGGAGAGTCACTATGGATTTTTTGGCCTAGTGATGACCGATTGTCCCCGAGAAACCGCCGACTGTCCTGAACAACGCATCATCTATGGGTCCCCAGCCGAGTCTCACCGCCCCCCCTCCCCAACCCTGGATGACCTCGCTGAGGCTCCCTTTGATGTCTTGCGCGATCCTCCCCCTCGCTTCAGCGAATGGTCTTACCCGAGTCCGCGCGATCGCCACCCCGTCCCCACGGGACAAATCAACCCCGGCGATATCATTGGTCGGGTCTATTATTTACGAGGAACCCCCCCACAATTCCGTCAAGACTACTGGGGTTGGCTGCGCAATCCCACTCACCTCGAAGGGTTAAGATTCATCTACTTTGTCACCACCCTATTTTTCTTAGTCGGTGGAACCATGACCTGGGTGATTATTGAGCTAATCTTATACGTCCAGCGCAAGCAACGCCAAGACCTGGAAGCCGATGCCCAATCTCTCAAACAGCAACGACAACAGCAACTGGAGAAAATCCCCCAACTCCTAGAAGAACGGGAAAGCGCCCGTTCAGAACTCAATAGCTATCGCCAACAACAACAGCAGTTAACTCACAACCTACAAGCCTCTATTGCTGACTACGAGCAGCAGTTAACAGTATTACAAGACCAAGAACAGGAGCGGCAACAGACCCTAGATACCCTAGAACATGACTTGAGAGCGGTCATTGAATCACAAGCTGAGGCTCAGGAACTGATTGAAGAACGAGAACGGAAAATTGCCGAACTCAAACAGCATCAACAGGAGCAAGAACGCAAACGTCAAGAACGGACTCTGGTTTTAGGACAGCTCCGTTATGACCTAGAATTGACCCAACAGAGCGCCTCGGAAGCGCAAGCGAAAATTGAAACCCTGAATCAGCTCATTGCAGAACTAACCCGCGATCGCAACCTCGCCCAAGAGCAATATCAAAACCTCCAAGCCAAACTTTCCCAACAGCTCGACAATACCACCCTCAAACAAGCCCTAGAATCTTCCCGCAAGGAATTACAACAAACTCAACAGCAAGCCGAACAGCGAGAACTACAACTTCTACAAGAAAATTTAAAACTCAAAAAAGATATTAAAGAACAGATTGACCACAACGAAACGTTTGAAGAACTGGCAGTCGAACAAAGCAACTTTTTAAGCCGAGAGAAAGAAGAGCTAAAAGCAGAAATTGAAAGCCTCCAAAATCGAGTCACCCTGCTTGAACAAGAAAATTATAACTATAATAGCTATCAAATTCACCTAAAAGATAGAATAAAACAGCTAGAAGAACTTGAAGAGGCTATCCAATCTATCGAGGAAGATGAAAGCCACGAAAGTGAAACTATTATTCATCGAATCATATTTTCAGAGATGCCCCAAGTTTCAGGTCAAGATGTCATAAAATCCCTAAAAAAGATGGGATTTAGTTATGAACGAACCAAAGGAAGTCACGCCCGCTTACAAAAGACCGATACCCGCTCCTGCACCGTTCCCATTCATTCCCAACCGCTGCGGTTGGGAACCCTAAGAAATATTCTTATTAACGCAGGCGTCACCGTCGAAGACCTCAAGCAGAACCTCTAACCCTTCCAAGACCTAACCCATCACCCCCCCCCACCAAAATTGTCAGGAAATCCCCAACGGGGCCAAAGAACCGCCCCACGCACCGTATGATATTTGGGGTGACGCAAGCCCATGGCTGCTCTTACTGGGAGCGCCCTGTCCTTACTAGAGAAGCACTCTTATGTTTGTATCTGACACCACCATCGAAGCCATTGATGCTTGGGAAATCCTCGACTCCCGAGGACGGCCCACCGTAGAAGCCGAAGTTCGCCTCGCCAATGGTGCCATCGGTGTAGCCAAAGTCCCCAGTGGTGCATCGACGGGAACCTTTGAAGCCCATGAACTCCGTGACGGAGACCCCAAACGCTACAACGGCAAAGGCGTCCTCAAAGCCGTGGAAAACATCATCGACAAAATTGCCCCAGAACTTGTCGACCGAGTCGACGGCCTCAATCAACTCGAGGTCGATGGGGCCATGCTCTATCGTGATGGCTCCGACAACAAAGCTAACCTCGGCGCCAACGCCATTCTCGCCGTCTCCCTCGCCAACGCTCACGCCTGCGCCAAAGCCCTAAACATCCCCCTCTACCGCTACCTCGGCGGTCCCCTGGCCAACCTTCTCCCCGTTCCCATGATGAACGTCATCAACGGGGGAGAACACGCCGCCAACAACATCGACTTTCAGGAATACATGATTGTCCCCGTTGGCGCCCCCTCCTTTAAAGAAGCCCTGCGTTGGGGGTCGGAAGTCTTCGCCTCCCTCAGCAAAGTCCTCGACGAAAAAGGCCTGCTCACCGGCGTGGGCGATGAGGGTGGATTTGCTCCCAACCTGGAGTCTAACACCGCCGCCGCTGAACTGCTGGTGGATGCTATCCAACGAGCGGGCTATACCCCCGGCGAACAAGTGGCTCTGGCCCTAGATGTGGCCGCCAGTGAGTTCTATCGCGACGGTCAATATACCTATGATGGTGCTACTCGCTCCCCAGGGGAACTCATCGACTACCTGGCCGGCTTAGTGGAGAACTATCCCATCGTCTCCATTGAGGATGGACTCCATGAGGAGGATTGGGATAACTGGAAACTGCTCACCGAACGTCTGGGAGGACGTTGTCAGTTGGTGGGGGATGACCTGTTTGTCACCAACAAAACTCGTTTACAGACTGGGATTGAGCAATCAGCCGGAAACTCGATTCTGATTAAAGTCAACCAAATTGGCTCTCTCAGCGAAACCCTAGAAACCATCGACCTCGCCACCCGCAATGGTTTCCGCTCCGTCATTAGCCACCGTTCCGGGGAAACCGAAGACACCACCATCGCCGACTTGTCCGTGGCTACCCGAGCCGGACAAATCAAAACCGGGTCCCTTTGTCGTAGCGAACGGATTGCCAAATATAACCGCCTGCTGCGCATTGAAAGCGAACTGGGCGATCGCGCCGTCTATGCCGGAACCATCGGCATGGGCCCCGGTGCCAGCGCCTAACCCCAACTAGAGAAACCCCCCAGGGGGCGATCGCCAGGACCGCCTTCTGGGGGGTTAACCCGGAAGATATCCAAAACTCAACCTCAGCTAGCCGAAGCTAACCTGACTCAGGCTGCCAACCCAGGCTGCCAACCTAGGAACCCGTGACCCGATTGACAAAATTCGCAATCTTGTTTTGTAGCTCCTTACGGGCATCAGCCGTAAGCAAGAAGCGAAAGACGAACCAACCGGAATAACCAATCCCAACCAGCTCAAAAACCGGCGAGAGCAGGGGGATATCGTTGACTGCATCAATTACCGACAAGGTCAAGTACAGTGTGATCAGTGCCGCCATCACCAACGTGACATTGATTAGGGGCTTTTTATATTCCGAGAAAAAGTGTCCCACAATCCCAAACAGGTCTGACAAGACCGAGAGGACTTGGGTTTTCACTTGATCAAACTGGTCCTTATTGCCCGCATTAGCCGGCGAGTTAGAGATCTGAAGTTCTCCCCCCTTGGACTCGACTGCTGCGGCAGGCTGATCTGGGGATGTAGTTTGTTCTCCGTTGGGGGTCGTGTCTGAAGTCATAATTAAAAACCCTTAGAATGACAACGTTGATTTTATCTGAGAGCGTCCCGACCTGAAATCTTAGAGCGTCCCGAACAGTCGCAATCCCAGCGCACATCCCAACTTGTCATCAAGATGTAACGTGAAACTTCCACGAGACTAAGCCAGAGAGGGAAAAAATGCAAGTCAGTCCCCCAAAAAACGATCGCCCCCCGGCCCGAGTCCCAACCCCGACCGCCCTTGCCCCGACCCTAAACCCAGCCTGATGCCTGTTTTCTCCCCCACCATGCCCAATATTGCCACCCTTCCCGCCGAGGTGGTTCATGCGATCGCCGCCGGAGAAGTCATCGACTCCCTAGCCGCCGTTGTCCGTGAACTCGCCGAAAACGCCCTCGACGCGGGAGCCAGTCGCATTGCCATTTCCGTCGATCCACAACAGTGGTTTGTCTCCGTCGCCGACAATGGCTGTGGCATGAATCGCCAGGACTTACAACAGGCCGCCTCTCCCCACAGCACCAGTAAAATTCAGGACTTTAACGACCTACACCAAATCACCAGCCTCGGCTTTCGTGGCGAAGCCCTCCATAGCCTAGCCCAACTGGCCCAACTCAAGATTTACAGTCGCCAAGGAGACGACCCCGGTTGGCAAGCTCACTACAGCCGCGCCGGAGAGATAAAAACCCTCACCCCCACCGCGATCGCCCCCGGAACCATCGTCGAAGTCCATCACCTCTTCCAGCATTGGCCCCAACGACGAGACGCCCTCCCCAGCGCCCCCCAACAACTGCGGGCCATCCAACAGGTCCTGCAAAACCTGGCCCTATGCCATCCCAACGTCTCCTGGCAAATCCGCAAAGGCAACAAACCCTGGTTTAGTCTCACCCCAGGTCCCAGTCCCCGGGAAATTCTGCCCCAACTGCTGCGGGGTGTCACTCGCGACGATGTCTATTACAGCCGCGACTCCTCCCTAGAACTGCTCCTGGGCCGGCCCGATCGCTGCCATCGGGGGCGAGCCGACTGGCTGAAATTCGCCGTCAATGGGCGCGTTGTCACCCTCCCCGACCTCGAACATACCCTTCTCAGCGCCCTCTCGCGATCGCTCCCCCGCAACCGCTACCCTCTCAGCTTCCTGCATCTGCGCGTCCCCCCCGAACAACTCGACTGGAACCGCCACCCCGCCAAACGAGAAATCTACCTCCAAAACAGCGACCAGTGGCAAACCCAACTCCGGGAAACCATCGATCGCGCCCTCGCCCTAGGGTCCCTCAACCAATCCGGTCATTCCCGAGTCCGTCAACTGCTGCGAGTTCAAGACGACTCAGCCGACTATCGCCTCGACCCCACCCCAGCCGAGAGCGCCCGTCCCTTGATGCCCCTACGGGCGATCGGTCAAGCCAACCGCACCTACATCGTCGCCGAACACCCCGACGGCCTCTGGCTTGTCGAACAACACATCGCCCATGAACGAGTCATTTACGAACAACTCTGCCAAGACTGGGCCCTACAAGAATTGGACCCCCCCATCATCCTCTCCGGCTTAAGTCCCCAGCAACTGGAGAACCTAAACCAAATCGGCATCACCGTTGACCCCTTCGGAGACGGACTCTGGGCCCTGCGCCAGGCCCCCGTTCCCCTAGCACAGCGGGACGACTGCGCCGACGCCCTCCAAGAACTCAGTCAAGGCAACCTACAAGAGGCCCAAGTCGCCACCGCCTGTCGTAGCGCCATTCGCAATGGAACCCTGCTCACCCTCAAAGAAATGCAGCAACTGCTCGATCGCTGGCAACAGACCCGTAACCCTCACACCTGCCCCCATGGCCGACCCATTTATCTCCCCCTCGACGAATCCTCCCTCGGGCGCTACTTCCGCCGCAGTTGGGTCATCGGCAAAAGTCATGGAATTTAAATAATGCTAAGTATTGCGAAGTTTTAGCCAGGACTGTTGACAAGTGTTACAGCGGCTATCCATAATTTTGGATTGTGTAAACTTCACCCTAATCAAGACCCTTGGCTAACGTAGTTGTAATCGGTGCCCAATGGGGCGACGAAGGAAAAGGCAAAATAACCGACCTGCTCAGCCGATCGGCAGATGTTGTAGTACGTTACCAAGGAGGGGTAAATGCTGGACATACCGTTGTTGTCAAAGACAAAACATTCAAACTGCATCTGATCCCGTCTGGTATTCTCTACCCCCAGACCGAATGTATCATTGGCTCAGGAACTGTCATCGACCCACAGGTTCTCATTGAAGAACTTGATCGCCTCCAAGAACTCGGCGTTCCCACCGAGAACCTGAAAATCGCCCAAACCGCCCATGTGACGATGCCCTATCATCGCATGATTGACCAAGCCTCCGAAGAGCGGCGGGGGAACCACAAAATTGGCACCACTAAGCGAGGCATCGGTCCCACCTACGCCGACAAATCCGAGCGAACCGGAGTGCGCATCCTAGACCTAATGGATGCCGATAGCTTGCGAGACATTCTCGCCTGGACGATCCCGCTCAAGAATGAGATTTTAGAGCGACTCTATGACTTGCCCCCTCTCGATCCTGAAGACGTCGCCCAGACCTATCTCCAATACGCCGAGCGTCTGCGTCCCCATGTCATTGACGCCTCCCTCTCCATCAACGACGCCGTCCGTCATCGTCGCAACATCCTCTTTGAAGGGGCCCAGGGGACCCTTCTCGACCTTGACCACGGAACCTATCCCTATGTCACCTCCTCCAACCCCATTGCCGGCGGAGCCTGCATTGGGGCTGGGGTTGGCCCCACCATTGTCGACCGAGTGATTGGTGTCGCCAAAGCCTACACCACCCGTGTCGGAGAAGGGCCCTTCCCCACCGAAATGACCGAAGGAGTCGGGACTACCCTTTGCGATCGCGGCGCCGAATTTGGCACCACCACCGGTCGCCAACGCCGCTGTGGTTGGTTTGACGCCGTCATCGGGCGCTACGCTGTCCGCATCAATGGCATGGACTGTCTTGCCATCACCAAACTCGACGTTCTCGACACCCTCCCCGAAATCAAAGTCTGTGTCGCCTACGAAATCGACGGGGTACGCACCAAAGACTTCCCGAGTAGCGCCCGTCAATTCGCCCACTGCAAACCCATTTACGAAACCCTCCCCGGCTGGGAATCCAGCACCGAAGACTGTCGCACCCTTGACGATCTTCCCAAACAAGCCTTGAACTATCTCAAGTTCCTAGCCGAACTGATGGAAGTTCCCATCGCCATCGTCTCCCTCGGGGCCAGCCGACACCAAACCATCATCGTCGAAGATCCCATCCACGGTCCTAAACGGGCCCTTTTGGATGCCAACGGCGACCCAGTCCTAAAAAAATAAGCCAAAAGCTAACGACGAAGTAGCAGAGGTGGGTTCTCCCCCCTCTCCTCCTCTTCCTCTGCGTCCTCTGTGCCTCTGTGGTGCCCCCCCTTTCTCTTCCCCCCCTCGTGTTACAATAAAACGCTTGGCTGCTTAAAATTAAGGTTTGTAGATAACCGCAACAGACGACTATGCAACTGACTGTAGAATGTAAATCCCGTCCCGACGGGAGTAAACCCAAAGCCTTACGACGAGAAGGATTAGTTCCCGCCGTCCTCTATGGACATGACGGAACCAACTCCCTAGAACTGGTAGTTGACGAGAAATCCGTCCAACAACTCCTCAAAGACCCCAACGTCTCCAATAGTCTGATTAAAGTGACCGTTGCTGATGGAGGCTGGAGTGGACAGACTCTGCTGCGGGAAGTGCAAATGCACCCCTGGAGAGGCTATCCCTATCACCTCAGTTTCTTCTCCATCGCCTCTCAGGCCACAGTACAAGTTGACTTGCCCCTCAACTTTGTCGGTGAACCCGTCGGCGTCATCCGTGATGGTGGGATTATGGAAACCCAGGTCAACGACGTGGCCGTAGAATGTGCCCCCGACAATATCCCTGAAACCATTGATATTGATGTCTCCGCCCTAGAAATGGGAGGCAGTATGCACCTCAGTGAAGTCACCTTCCCCGAAGGTGTTGCCCCCGTCACAGATACCGACTTACTACTCGTTACCATCCAAGCCCCTCGCGTGGCCCAAACGGAAGAGGGTGCAAGTGCGACATCGGAAGCTAGTAAACTCCTCGATGCCCTTCAAGAAGCCAGCGAAGACTAGATTGGTTTTATCTCCGGACGGCAGTCCTGCCCACCACAAACCAGGGAACACCCTGGTTTTTTCGTGCCAACGCAGCCTTCTCTCCCCTCCCCCTCTTGCCTCTTGCCTTTTCCCCCCTCCTTTTCTCTGTGTCCTCTGTGCCTCTGTGGTAACCCTCTTCCCCTATCATGCCTAAATACAACCTTTACGCCCTGGGTAACGCTCTCGTTGACTTTGAATTTGAATTAGACGAGGCCAAACTCTCCAGCCTAGACATCGATAAAGGCGTCATGACCTTAATTGACGAAGAACGCCATCATCATCTCGTCAGTGAACTTGCCCCCCATGAAGTTAAAAAAGCCTGTGGGGGGTCATCGGCGAATACGGCGATCGCCGTTCGTCAGTTTGGCGGTCAGAGTTTCTACTCCTGTCGCGTTGCCAACGATGACAGTGGCCTGTTTTATCTGGAAGACTTGCAACGCTGCGGGGTAGACACCAACATCCAAGCCGACAATCGCCCCGAGGGGGTGACGGGAAAATGTCTCGTCTTCGTCACCCCAGATGCCGATCGCACCATGAACACCCATTTAGGCATCGCCGCCGACTTTTCCCAAGATGAATTAGTCCCTGAGGCGATCGCCGACTCAGACTATCTCTACATCGAAGGCTATCTCGTCAGTTCCCCCACCGGCAAAGCCGCCGCCATCAAAGCCCGAGACATCGCCCAAAAGGCGGGAGTCAAAACCTCCCTCTCCCTTTCCGATCCCAACATGGTTAGCTTCTTCAAAGAGGGATTATTGGAGATGATTGGCGACGGACTCGACTTCCTCTTTGCCAACGAAAGCGAAGCCCTGAAACTGGCTGATACTCAGGATATCAAGGAGGCGATCGCCCATTGCCAAACCCTCGCCAAACAATTCGCCATCACCCGAGGCCCCCAAGGGTCCCTAATTTTTGATGGAAACTCGACCATCGAAATTGATGCCGTTCCCGTCCAGGCCATCGACACCGTAGGTGCTGGCGATATGTACGCCGGGGCCCTCCTCTATGGCATCACCCACGGGATGAGTCTCACCGATGCTGGCACATTGGCATCCAAAGCTTCCGCCCGCATCGTCTCTCACCTCGGCCCCCGTCTTGCAGCAGAAGAAACTCGCTCGCTTCTGTCATCATAACCTTGTCTTGATTGTGGGGGCAAAGGGTCTTTTGCTCCCATTGTTTTGCTAACAATAACCTATTCAAACCGTTTAAACAGAACTAAAAACAAATAAAAATATAGATTCTACAACCATAATTTATTCTGAAAACCATAAGTAACTATCATGTCGTCCCTCCCCCTCTTAATTCAAAAAATGCAACAACCGGAGTTTTATCCCCATCCGGTGACCCAACCCATTCAAATAAAACAAACCCACGGCTCCTTTGTCCTCTTGACTGGGGAGTTTGTTTATAAAGTCAAAAAATCTGTTGATTTAGGTTTTTTCGACTATTCCACTGTTGAGAAACGGCGACATTTTTGCCAAGAAGAACTGCACCTGAATCAGCGGGGCGCACCGGGAATCTATCTAGAGGTGTTACCCATAACCCAAGAGGGCGATCGCTTTTACCTGAACGGCGATGGGTCTCCCGTTGACTATGCCCTCAAGATGCGCCAGTTTCCTAAAGATAACCTCTTTCTAGACTTACTCAATCGCGGCGAACTGACCCTCAGCCACATGGAGGAGTTGGGGCAGATTGTGGCCGACTATCATGCCCAGTCCCCTAGCAACGCCGAGATTGCCAAATTTGGAGACGTAGCTGCCATTCGCGAGGCGATTGACGATAACTATCACTACACTAAAACCTACATTGGTCGAGTTCAAGACCAAAAACAATTTGACGAAACTAAAGCCTATAGCGATCGCATCTTCGCTGAACACCCCGACTGGTTTGAACAACGGATTCGAGAAGGCAAAATCCGCAACTGTCACGGAGACCTCCACTTACGCAACATTGCCCTTTGGGACAATCGCATCCTCCTGTTTGACTGCATTGAATTTAACCAATCCTTCCGCTACGTGGATGTCATGTACGATGTGGCCTTCACCGTCATGGATTGTCACGCCCGAGGCCGCCGTGATTTAGGGAACGCCTTCCTCAACACCTATCTCGAAACAACCGGCGACTGGGAGGGATTGCGTGTTTTACCCCTCTACCTCAGCCGTCAAGCCTATGTGCGGGCCAAAGTCACCTCCTTTCTCCTCGATGACGATTCCGTTTCCCCAGACGAGAAACAGGCCGCCGCCAGCAGCGCCGCCGAATACTACCATCTCGCCTGGGAATACACTCAGGCCCAATCCGGGCGAATCATTATGATGTCCGGCCTATCCGGTTCCGGCAAAAGTACCAAGGCCCGAGAAATCGCCCGACAGTTCGATGGAATCCAGATTCGTTCCGACGCCGTTCGTAAACATCTCGCCGGCGTGACCCTCCAGGAACGGGGTCCCCAAGCCATCTACAGCCGAGACATGAGCGATCGCACCTATAGCCGACTCGCGCAACTCGGAAGTATGCTGGCAGAATTAGGCTGGATTGTCATTCTCGATGCCAAATACGATCGCCGCCGTTGGCGAGATAAAGTGCATCGGCGATCGCAAGCCACCGGGATTCCCTTGCAGATTGTCCATTGTCAGGCCCCCCTAGAGGTGTTAGAACAACGATTGAAGCAACGTAGCGGTGACATCGCCGACGCCACCGCCGATCTCCTGGCCAGTCAACTCGAACAGGCAGAAGACTTCACCCCCGAAGAGCGATCGCAACTGGTGGATTGGCCTTTAAACTAAGTCAAGGCCCTGAGTGGGGGACGTCCTAGAGTATATAGTCGGGTTCAGTCAGACTAAAGTAAACTCTGGGGTAGAATTTGCGAGAAAGCCGAGAGAGTGAAGCGCCTTTCATCCCAGCAATTCGTCAACAAACCATTACCTAGCTTGCCAGAGTCGGGTATTTTCAACTAAGATTTTTGCTCTAAAATCAGAATGGTAGTTGAGATTGGCCCTTGTCGGGATCAGGTTGAAGGCGTTGTTCCTAACCCCAAACAGCTTTGAAGCACGAATTGACGTTCAAAGTAACCTCTTGTTCAAACAGCCCTCTGCAACGGGATGGTCAGCTTTTTCCGAGGCGATTGTAGCGAGTCGCACACCAGGCTGACGCGGCGACGTTTCCGATGCCGGTTTCCCTACAAGTACCCCCTATTGCTCCCCCATTCTCTGATGTCCCACTCTGTAGTAGTGGGGCGTTATCATCCCTGATGACGCTCACACTGGCCATCAATCGGGTCTAGGAGCAGAATCTCCAAGCCAACTCTTAAGCCAAGTCTCTGAAAAACTTCCACCCCCGAAAAAAGCTAAAATACCCATCACGTAGAGGAACGAACATGGATCGAATGGGCATAAACCGCAACGAAAACCAGCAAACAACCGCAGCCGTAACTCCGAACCAAGCCGCCAGTGCGCCCCGAGACGGACAACGATGGCTCGTCGAAGAACGAGACGCTTGTGGGGTTGGCTTTATCGCCGCTCAGAACGGCCAGGGCAGCCATGACATTGTCAGTAAAGCCCTGGCCGCTCTCTCCTGTCTAGAACACCGGGGGGGATGTAGCGCTGACTATGACTCCGGCGATGGTTCAGGGATTCTTATGGCAATTCCTTGGACCTTGATTGAACAATGGTGCCAAGAGAACACCCTCACCCCCGGAGTTCGTGAGCGGATGGCTGTGGCCATGGTCTTTCTGCCCCAAGACGAAGAAACCGCCCAACAAGCCCGGGATATCGTTAACCAAAAGCTAAAAGAGGCCGGATTTAACGTCATCGGTTGGCGTGTCGTTCCCATCAATCCAGAGGTTCTCGGTCCTCAAGCCAAAGCCCTCCAGCCCCAAATCGAGCAAATCATCGTCAGCCACAATGACCTTGAAGGGGACGAACTCGAACGGGCCACCTTCTACGGACGGCGCTTGATTGGTAAAGCCCTCAACAACCACAGCACCATTGACTGGGGCTATAACTTCTATATCTGCTCCTTCTCCAACCGCACCATTGTCTACAAAGCCATGGTGCGCTCAGCCGTCCTGGGAGAATTCTACGGCGACCTACAAAACCCGGACTACATCAGTTCCTTCGCCGTCTACCACCGCCGCTTCAGCACCAACACCATGCCCCGCTGGCCCCTGGCCCAACCCATGCGCCTCCTGGGTCATAACGGCGAAATCAATACCCTCCTCGGGAACATCAACTGGATGAAAGCCCGTAGTCGCAACCTACAGCATGAAGTATGGGGCGATCGCATCAACACCCTCCTCCCCGTAGTTCACGCTGACAACAGCGACTCGGCTAACCTAGACAACGTCATGGAACTGTTAGTGCGTTCCGGGCGTAGTCCCCTCGAAGCCGTGATGCTGATGGTTCCTGAAGCCTACATGAACCAACCAGAACTCGAAGCCTATCCCGAAGTAGTAGACTTCTACAAATACTACAGCGGCATTCAAGAAGCCTGGGATGGTCCAGCCCTGTTAGCCTTCAGTGACGGTAAAATTGTCGGCGCCGCCCTAGACCGCAACGGCTTACGGCCCGCCCGTTACGTCCTCACCAAAGATGGCTTCGTCATCGTCTCCTCCGAAGCCGGAACCGTTCCCATCGACCCCGCCAACATCCTCGAAAGTGGTCGTCTCGGTCCCGGACAAACCGTTGCCGTCGACCTCGAACATCATAAACTCCTGAAAAACTGGGACGTGAAACGGCAAGTCGCCGCCCAACAGCCCTATGGCGAATGGGTGGCCGCCCGACCGATTCTCGGCCAAGCCGACACCGACGCTTCCATCCAAGTGGATGCCGAGGGCCTCGTGCAACAACAAACCGCCTTTGGCTACACTAAAGAAGACGTCGATATGGTGGTCGTTCCCATGGCCCGGGATGGCAAAGAACCCACCTTCTGCATGGGAGATGACATTCCCCTAGCCGTCCTCTCCGATAAACCCCGTCTCCTCTACGACTACTTCAAACAGCGGTTTGCCCAAGTCACCAACCCTGCCATTGACCCCCTGCGGGAAGGTTTGGTCATGTCCCTAGAGATGAAACTCGGGCGACGAGGGAACCTACTCGACACCGCCCCCGGACCCGATCGCCTCTTACGTATCGAGAGTCCCATCCTGGGAGAAGATGACCTCAGCGGCATCCGTAACAGCGTTCTCAAGACCGTAACCCTGTCGACCTTCTTCGACCTCAATAACGGGGCAGAGGGGCTAAAACCTGCCGTAGAAGCCCTCTGTGAGCACGCTGCCGCCGCCATCGAAGACGGCGCCGAAATCCTCATCCTCAGCGATCGCAGCGATCGCAACGGCAACCCCAGCCTCGTAGACGAAACCAACAGCTACATTCCCCCCCTACTCGCCGTCGGTGCCGTTCACCACTCCCTCATCGGCCGAGGCCTGCGGATGAAAGCCTCCCTCGTCGTCGACACCGCCCAATGCTGGAGTACCCATCAGTACGCCTGTCTCATCGGCTATGGTGCCAGTGCCATCTGTCCCTACCTGACTTGGGAAACCCTGCGTCAATGGGCCAGTGACAGCCGCACCCAGTCCATGATGAAATCCGGCAAACTACCCGAGATGTCCCTAGCCGATGTGCAAGGCAACTATCGCCAAGCCGCCGAAGCCGGATTGCTGAAAATTCTCTCCAAAATGGGAATTTCCCTACTCACCAGTTACCAAGGGGCGCAAATCTTTGAAGCCATTGGGATTGGTGCAGACTTGCTCGACTTGGGCATGAAAGGAACCGCCTCACGTATTGGCGGAATGACCGTCGCCGACCTTGGCCGAGAAGTCCTGAGTTTCCACAAACGGGCCTTCCCCCATGTGGCCAAACTGGAAAACTACGGCTTCGTCCAATACCGCAAAGGGGGCGAATACCACGGCAACAACCCCGAAATGACCAAAGTGCTGCATAAAGCCGTGCGCGAGCAGCAATACGACCATTACGAGGTTTATAAAAATCACCTCATGAACCGTCCAGTGACCGCCCTGCGGGACTTATTGGACTTCAACAGCGATCGCCCCTCCATTCCCCTCGATGACGTCGAACCCATTGACGCCATCCTCCAACGCTTCTGCACCGGTGGCATGTCCCTCGGGGCCCTCTCCCCAGAAGCCCACGAAACCCTTGCCATCGCCATGAACCGCATCGGCGGTAAATCCAACTCCGGCGAAGGGGGAGAAGATCCCGTGCGCTTCAAAGTCATTGATGACGTAGACGAAAACGGCTTCTCCAACATTCGCCCCCAACTCAAGGGTCTCAAAGCCGGCGATACGGCTTCTTCCGCCATCAAACAGGTGGCTTCCGGACGCTTTGGCGTGACGCCGGAATATCTCATGAACGCCAAACAAATTGAGATTAAAGTCGCCCAGGGGGCAAAACCCGGTGAAGGGGGACAACTCCCCGGCCGCAAAGTCAGCGAATACATCGCCATGTTGCGCCGGTCCAAACCCGGTGTCACCCTCATCTCACCCCCACCGCACCATGACATCTACTCCATCGAAGATTTGGCGCAACTGATTTTTGACCTGCACCAAATCAACCCCGAGGCAGGCGTCTCAGTGAAACTGGTGTCCTCCGTCGGCATTGGCACCATCGCCGCCGGTGTCGCCAAAGCCAACGCCGATGTCATCCAAATCTCCGGTCATGACGGCGGAACCGGCGCCTCTCCCCTCAGTTCCATCAAACACGCCGGCAGTCCCTGGGAATTGGGCCTGACGGAAGTGCATCGTGTCCTGATGGAAAACCAACTGCGGGAACGAGTGATTCTGCGGGCCGATGGCGGAATGCGGTCTGGTTGGGATGTGGTTATGGCGGCCCTGATGGGTGCCCAAGAATATGGCTTTGGAACCATTGCCATGATTGCCGAAGGCTGCATTATGGCTCGCGTCTGCCATATGAATAGCTGCCCCGTCGGCGTGACCACCCAACGGGAAGACTTACGCAAACGCTTCCCCGGTATCCCCGAGAACGTGGTCAACTTCTTCCTTTTTGTCGCCGAAGAAGTGCGATCGCTCCTGGCCCGTTTAGGCTATCGTTCTCTCGATGAGCTGATTGGACGTTCCGACCTCCTGAAAGTCCGGGAAGAGGTGAAACTGAGCAAACCCCAAGCCATTGACCTCACCTGTTTAACTGACTTACCCCAAGCCGAGAATCGGGACTGGGTACAACCCCAACCTGTTCATGGCAATGGCCCCGTCTTAGATGAAGACATCTTGGCCGATGCTGAAATTCAGCAGGCTATCCAAAACCAAGGGTCCGTCAGCAAAACCTTCGAGATTGTCAACACAGACCGTTGTGTCGGGGCGCGAATCTCCGGAGTCATTGCCAAGAAGTACGGCAATACCGGCTTTGAAGGGGAACTCAACCTAACCTTCAACGGCAGTGCCGGACAAAGTTTCGGGGCTTTCAACCTTCCTGGAATGGTCTTAACCCTAAAAGGGGAAGCCAACGACTATGTTGGGAAAGGAATGCACGGTGGAGAACTGCGGATTGAACCCGCCCCCGGTGCCACCTTCAACCCGGAAGACAACGTGATTCTCGGCAATACCTGTCTCTACGGCTCAACTGGAGGCACTCTATTTGCCCAAGGGTCTGCCGGAGAACGGTTTGCGGTTCGCAACTCTAAAGGCCAGGCCGTTATCGAAGGGGCCGGCGATCACTGTTGCGAGTACATGACGGGGGGTGTGATTGTTGTCCTCGGTCCCGTCGGCCGCAACGTCGGCGCGGGAATGACCGGTGGTTTAGCCTATTTCCTCGATGAAGACGGCAAATTCCCCGCCAAAGTCAACCCCGAAATTGTCAAGATTCAGCGGGTGGCCACTGAGGCCGGAGAAGAGCAATTAAAGTCTCTGATTCAGGCCCACGCTGACCGTGGCAGTGCTAAAGCCCAACGGATTCTCCAAAACTGGTCTACCTACCTGCCTCAATTCTGGCAAGTCGTTCCCCCCAGTGAAGCCGACTCTCCCCAAGCCGCCGCCGCCAAGGCCCTGGCTAACGCCTAACCTCCAAGACGTCCCGTAAACGAGGGGCGTACCATCCTTATGGTCGCCCCTCCCCCTCTTGCTTCGGTGAATGCGGGGGGTTAACCGACATAAAATGGACTCAAAAAACGACCTAATCGTTCTTGCAGTTCACAGGCTTTGATAATATCCTCTTGAACCTCTGAGCGGTACTTGAGGTAATAGCTCACCAATTTGAGCCCATCAGACAGTAAATAGAGTGGCATTAGAAGACGGACTTTGTTTCCTAAACGAGCAATGCGTAGGGCATGATTGGATAAGCCCGCTGTGCGAGAAATTTTTAATAAATAGTCCCGTTCGAGGCGGGATGGGGGCAGATGGTGCCAAATCTCCATGTTGGGATTATGCCAAATTTGCCAATCACTGTTTTGAATGTAAAACAGGGTTTCTAAATCTTCACAGGCCCCTACATAGGTTTGTCCCGCCTCATCTCGGCCCTGTAAAAGTAATCTCTCAGGAATGCAGTCTCGCCAAGCCTGTTTGCGAATCACTGAACCCGGTGCGGCGGGGACAATTCGGGGTTTGGCGCTGCGGGCATAACAGAAGGGGCGATCGCCCCGATTATAGACCGCTAGACGTAGCTTAATGGCGTTGAAATACTCGGGAGGGGGGGCATCGAGTTTCCCATGAATAATCCCGCCATAAGCCCCGATTTCCGGGCGATCGCAGCCGAATTGAAAGGCCTCCTTCACCCAGGTTTCACCGGGCAGATTATCATCATCGAGAAACCCCACCCAGTCCTCACTGGCGGCCTCTTCCATGGCCCGACGACGGGCGTAGGCAGTCCCTTGTCGTGGTTCCAATAGCCATCGTAAACGGCTATTACGAGGCCCACGACTGGCCCAATCATAAGCCTGAACCACCTCAGCGGTGCGATCGCCACTATTGTTATCCACCACTAAAACTTCCCAGGAGATTCCCTCGGTTCCCTGCTGTCGTGCTAAGGCGTCTAAGACTTGGAGAACTCGCTGTTCTCCGTTATAGGTACAAATGGCAACGGTGAAGTCCATGGGGGAAGAAGGGAACAGGGAACAGGGAACAGGGGGAAGAAGGCAATAGGCAAGAGGCAATAGGCAATAGGGGGGAGAGGGAACAGGGAATGGGGAATGGGGAATGGGGATGTACCTTTATAATCGCCCTCTTTAGGTTTTTTGGCTGTCGGGGGATTTGTCGGGGGGTTGCTGCTGTTTCCAGAAAAAGAAGGGACTGGTGAGACAGGCGATATAAAAACGCAGTTCTGCTTGGGCGACGATATCCTCTCGGAGTTGGCCGCGATAGCATAGTAGATGGCGGAGGATGCGGCGGCTGTCGTTGAGACTGTAGGCGATGAGGGCTAGGGGACGCAGGATGGGGGAAAAACTCAACATTCGGGTTCGATAACGACTCAGGCCGATTCCCCGCATGAGTGTATAGAGATAGTCGGGTTCCAGTCGCCAGGAGGGGATGAGATGATGCACCCGTAACTGGGGGGCGTACCAAATCTCCCAGCGATGCTGTTGGAGATGAACCAGGGCTTCTAAGTCTTCGGAGGCTAGGGCCATGCTGGTGGTACGGCCCACGAGGGTTAATTTGGGGGGGACGGAGGTTAACCAGGCTTGGCGACGCACCACTAATCCGGCCCCTGGGGGAAGCAGTCGTTTTTCCCGGGGGTAGGGCCTGGCGTCAGGGCCGCGATCGGTGATGGCGAGAAAGGGGGCAATGCGATGAAAGTTGGGGGGCGGTTCAACACTGTAGTCGGGGAAAATACGACTTCCATAAGCCCCCGCGTCGGGATGCTGTTCTCCGAACTCTACAGCTTGACGAATCCAGTCTGTATCGGGGAGATTGTCATCATCAAGGAAACCCACCAGTTCCCCTTGGGCCGCTTCCACAGCCCGCTGACGGGCGAAGGCTAGCCCCTTTTGGCCTTCTTGGATAATCTTGAGAGGAAGGCGATCGCCATAGCTTTGACAGATGTAGGAGGTTGCATCGGTACTGCAATTGTCGATAATTAGCAGTTCCCAGGTGATCGACTCTGGGGTATATTGGCGACAGTCACAGAGGCGATCGAGAACTCGGGGAATACGAGTTTCACCGTTATGGGTACAGATGGCGATCGTTAAATCCACAGAATCTTCAGGGAAAGAACGGAAGGAAAGAGAACGTCACGAATGGGTTATGCACTTGGGATTGATTTTGGCACATCGGGCCTGCGGGCCATCCTAATCAATGAGGCAAAAAAACCGATTTGGCAGACGCGAGTTTCCTTAGAACAACAAACCCCAAGGGCCTGGTGGATGGGGTTGTCTACAGTTTTAGACGAAATTCCTGAACTTTGGCGGCCCGGACTCCTGGCGATCGCCCTCAACGGAACTTCAGGAACGGTTCTTCTCTGCGATGACCGGGGACAGCCTATCTCTGACACTCTACTTTACAACGACTCCCGCGCCAATTCCGTCTCATCCCAGGTTCAACACCTCGTTCCCCCCCAACATCCCGCCGCCAGTAGCACCTCCAGTTTTAGCAAACTGATCTGGTTTCGTCAGCAATCCTCTCTCCCGGGAAATAGCTATTTTCTCCATCAAGCAGACTGGCTAAGTTTCCGGCTTCACGGACAACTGGGAATCAGTGATTATCACAACAGTCTGAAATTAGGCTACGATCCGCAATCCTTAAGCTATCCCGATTGGATTCCCCAAGATAACCCACGGCTTCCCCATGTTGTCGCCCCCGGAACAGCCATTGGGCCCCTAACGCCCGATATCTCCCGACGCTTTGGCCTTCCTAAGACTTGTCAGGTTCATGCAGGAACCACGGATAGTATTGCGGCGTTTTTGGCCAGTGGGGCCAGTCAGCCGGGGGAGGCGGTGACATCGTTGGGGTCTACGTTAGTTTTAAAACTTCTCAGTCATCAGCGGGTTGATGATAGCCGTTATGGGGTTTATAGTCACCGTTTGGGGGATTTATGGCTAACGGGGGGTGCATCGAACACGGGGGGTGCGGTTCTGCAACGGTTCTTCTCTCAAGGTGAGTTAGAGGAGTTGAGCGATCGCCTCCCCCATCCCCCCAGTCCTCTACAGTACTACCCACTCTTACAACCGGGGGAACGTTTCCCGATCAATGACCCCGATTATCCCCCACAATTAGAGCCAAAACCGGACAATTCCTTAGACTTTCTCCACGGACTTCTGGATAGTATGGCTCGAATTGAAGCCCAAGGCTATCAACGCTTACGGGAACTGGGGGCCCCGGAACTAAAACGGGTTTACACCGCCGGAGGTGGGGCAAACAATGACGCTTGGATGCGCTTACGAGAGGCACGATTGGGAGTTCCAGTCACTCGCTCTTTGGAAACTGAAGCGGCTTATGGAACGGCGTTATTAGCGTTCAGTTCTGGTCTGAAGTTGCCTTGAAAATTTTTCAAAACAGGTCGTTAGCTCAGGTAAAAGGTTCAAGGCTTTTTCTAGATTGGGTTGTAATTGTTGGTAATCAATGGTGGTTCCATAGCCATGCCGAAAGAAATGACGAAATCCTCGTAAGCTATTAAGAAGTGCATAGGTCTGCGAGTCCAAAAAGGCGGGGCGAATATCGGGAACCTCGACGGTCATGCGCTTCAAGAGTAAATGATGCCATTGACTGGCATCGCTGATGTTATTTTCAAAATACTTGGCAACAATTTGTAGGAGTTCTTCAGAAGCGCCATAGATATTATGAATTTGATAGGCGATGCTCTCCAGGAGGATTTCATCCTCGGGGTTGAGGGAGTCAGCCCGCTGTTTTATTTTTTTGTCAATATCACGAATAATGATAAATTGTGCCTCTAAGTCAGCGATTAAGAGGCGTTTTTTGGGGTCGTCCACAGGAGTCCTGCCTCGCGAATTTTATCGGCAAAGTGGCATTTCTTTAATTCTATCACATCGACATCCCGATTCATATCAGTCATCATAAAACTAATCATCAGAAACATCCCCTCTACATCCACTTGTTCCACCGCAATATCGATATCGGAGTGGGGCTGAAACTGATAGGGACGAATCAAGGAACCAAAAATATAGGCTTGCTTCACACCATAGGTTGGTCCATGGTCATCGAGCCACTGCTGAACGGATTTCAAAACCTGCTGACGCTGGTTTTCGTTCCGGGTCGCCTGTTCTTTGAGTATCCTATCTAATGTATCCGTATTGAAACTCATTATGTCCTCTCAGAAGGGTCTCCAGTCATGGCGGCGGGGAGGTCAGACCTTGAAGATATTTGCCAGTCCCTAAAATAGATTATATTCAATCGAGAAATAAATGCCATTTCCCTGTAGGGAGTTCCCCCGATCGCCCACTCCCACTAAGGGAATCCCCCAATCGAGGGTGGCTGAAAAATTGTTGGCCAGGTCCCAGCGTAAGCCTAAGCCAGTTCCGACAAGGGTTTGCGGATTGGGAATTTCCCGATCGCCCCCCAAATTCCAAACGGTTCCCACATCGATAAAGGGAGCAATTTGTAGGGTTCCCCAGCCTCTGGGGTCTTGAATGAGGGGATAGCGGAATTCTAGGGAGGCGATAATCCCACTATCGCCAACCCGTTGATTTTGTAGATAGCCGCGAACGGTATCGGGGCCACCCAAACCAAACTGGGAAATGGGAAGGAGAGAATCGGCGGACAATTGACTGGCGACTCGTGCAACCAGGAGGGTATCAGGGGAGAGCGATCGCACCCATTGGAATTGTCCCAGCCAGGCGAAAAACCGGCCATCGGGGTCATCGTCGTTGCGGGTTGCATTGAACGCATCGAGTCCGAGACTCAACTGCGATCGCGCCGCCACCACCTCAGCGGGGGACCGAGAGGACCATTCCTGGGTGAATCGTAAAACCGTCAAATTCGAGCGACCCTGTTGTGGACCGTCGGAAAAGGAAAAGGGGTCATTGTCCGATATAAAGGTGCGCGATCGCTCTATCCCCAAAGACAGGCTTAGCCGAAACTGATCGTTAGGGGTTTCCCAAAGGGGATGAGAAATACCGAACTCCCAGTTTTCCTCAGTCGAGCGGATTCCCAAGACATCAAAGGGCCGCTGCACCACCCGCGATCGCCCCCGCTTATAAAGGAAGGAGAGACGAGTATTCTCGGCATTAATAGGGATCTGATATTCAATTCTCCCCTCTCGCACCCCGTCCGTGAGTGCAAATTCCCCCCGTAGGGAATCGCCAATCCCCAGGGGACTGTGAAACTCCAGTTGTGCGGAGGGACGGATTGAGCCAACATTAGGAGAATTACGATTGGCTAATCCCAACCCTCCCTCAACGGGAGAGGCTTCGGTCACATTTAGCCGTAACTCACTCAAGCCTGGGGCCCGTCCCGCCACAAGTTCCGCTCGCACTGAGGTGATGGCTGGATCTTGTTGTAGCAGTTGTAGGGCCTGTTCCAACTGGGGTAAACTCAGGGGAGGTTGAGCGGCGCGACCAATGCGGCGGCGGATATAGCCCTCGGACAAGCGACTGACCCCCTCTAGGCTGAGGCGATCTAAACGTCCTTCCACCACCTGCACCTGGACCACCCCATCGCTGACATCCTGGGGAGGAATAAAAGCCCCCGATGTGGTGTAGCCATTGGCCACATAGAGGTCAGTAATCTCTGTGCGTAAGTTGATTAAATCTTCAAAGACCAGCGATCGCCCCTCATAGGCTTCGATGATGGGGGCCAATTCCTCCCCTGAGAACACCGTATTTCCCAAAAGCTGAATTTCCCGGACTAGAATCTCCCCCACCGCGTCCGAGGGGTCGTCTGGCTGTGCGGGAGGGTCAAGGGGGGGAACTAAAATCTCGGGACTCGGGGGAGGGAGGCGATCAGGAAGTGGCGGTAACTCAGGGAATTGAGGGGGAGGCGTTTGGGCGATCGCCAAGTCCCCCCCGAGTCCTGCGGTGAGGAGTCCCGCCATCCCAACCCCTCCCAGCCACAACCAACAGGGAACTTTCATGGAATATCGCTGAAGGGACAACTTGAAGAGTGGATCATGAAGACCTCAGCCAGATGCTTCTGGATCGGGGGGACAGGGCGATCGCTTGGGTCAGGAGTTACGTTGTTATCCAAGGATTCGGTTGGAGAATCAGGAGAATTCTATATAGTATCCGGTTAGGGCGTTGGGACAAAGGCCATCTGCCAAAAGGCTTGTTCCTGACGAGCCACCTCCTGAAAAACCACCTCGGCTTGACGTTGAACTATCTCCGATGACCCCGCTAAGCTTTCGTCAGCCTGCTTTTCCAATTGCTTGACATAGTCCGTAAAGCCAGGATTTCCCCAGCGTTCAGCAAACTCATCATAGGGGGACACCATCGCACCCGGCAATTGCCACCCCTGATTATAGGCAAGTTCAATGGCCCATAAGGCCGTCGCCTGAACGGCATAGGGTTGCACGGACCAACTGGCCATTAACTGACAATAGGTTTCACAGGTCGCTTGCGGAAGACTGTCTAGGTTCAAGTCCCGTTCCGCTGCTTTGTCACGAAACCAGGCTAACTCATCTCGGATCGCGTTCAAGCCTCCCAAGAGGACATCGAAATGGGAGACGGGGGCTGCGGCTAAGCCATTGGCGAGAAAGCGGGTGAACTCGGTGACAAAGAGGTAATCTTGGGTCAGCCAAGTCTTGAACTGATGGGGTTCGATGGTTCCAGCCTGACAGCGATCGAGAAAGGGATGACGGGTGGCGTCCCGCCAGAGGTCAGGATAGGTTTCCAGAAGTGTGGCACAGGTGAGCATGGGGATATCAATCACGATAAGGGTCTCCCCCTAACGGTATAGAGTCACCCTCCGGCTTGTCTATCCCTGGGGGGAGTCCTCGTTATCAATTCAATATTAATGTCAAATTAGGCTCGGTCGTCTCAAGGGGATGACACTTCCAGGAGGCTAGGGTGGGGGGCGATCGCCCCCACCGGCCCTCAAACACCCGCCCAATTCAGTATTTGTACAGTTTTGTGTCGACAAAAGGGGCTTTTTTAAAGCTTCTGTGAAGGACTCACGGCTCGAATGTAATGTTTGTGTGAAGTTCTTCTACGAAAATACACGTAGATAGGTTTGCTTGCCATAATGGACTCACAAGCGAATTTACAGATACACCTATTCAAGGATCCATACGAGATCATGGGAGAATTATGAACCTACAACATACGCTCGGCTGCGCCGCCCTTTCTCTGTCTTTTGCTGGACTGTCACTCCTGACCGCTGCCCCGGCTGAAGCCTTTACCCTCATTTTTGGGAATGGCGATAGTTTCGGAGGGGAAGCGGATTTCAACCTGCTGGGAGATCGTTCCACTTCTTATGCATTTGATTTCCTTGATGTTGATAAGAACCCAACCGGACTTGGCAACTACGGCAACTGGGGCATGACCCATGGCACCGGGACATTTGCTCCTTATTCTACCAATGGGCTAATCAGTGATGGCTACCTCATCAAGAGTGTTGATTTCACGACCGTTGGTTCTTCCATCACGAGCTTCTTGAAATATGACAATACTGAGCCTGGTGCTGATCCAACTCTGGCGTCCTGGGAGATGGATCTTAAAAATATAACGTTCGGTGACTTTTGGCTTGGTACTACTCGCTTTATTGGAATTGATGGCACGGCTGTCTTCAGGAGTGGTAATACTGTTACCGGTGAGGCTGCATTCAGCACTCAGCTTCTTCGCACTAAGGAAAACCCTCATACGATGAGCTTCAATGCAGCTATCGTTCCCGAACCCACTGGAGTTCTCGGTGCGGGCATTGCTGTCACCATGATGGCCGGCTTACGCAAACGTTCCAAACAAAACGCTTAATCTCCTCAACGAACAGTCCAGGATTGACTTTAACTTTTTTTTAAGTGCATCGAACCGTTAGAAATTCCCCCTAGCCAGTGCCCCCCGCACTGGCTTTTGCATGAATTCTATTTCCCGACGAAGAATAAGATAATAAAAATTTTTAGAATAAAATCGGCAAAATTTTAAAATTTTATCTTAAAACCTCTTGAAACTCACCGATAAAGTTTGGCAAGATCGAAGTGTTGCTAAAGAAAAGCTTAAGAACTTATGAGTTTACGCCACCCACTAAGCCTGGCGACCCTGTCCCTATCCTTAACAGGGCTTTCCATGCTCATTCCCTCCCAAGCAGATGCGCTCACATTTAGTGAAGGGGGAGAGTTTAGTGGCTTTGTCGAGTCATTGGAAGTTGAGAGTGATGTCACTGACTCATCGGAGTTTCGCTTCGCAGATGGGGAGGGAGAGTATCAGGATATTGGCAGTTATGGAGAGTTTGGAATTGGCCCAACAGATGGAGTCTTTGCCCCCTATCAAGGAGAATCAGGACTGATTCAGAGTGTTGATTTTGAGGATGTTGATGAGGGTGTATCGGGGTTCTTAGAATTTCAATCCGATGATAGGGCTTTGTCACCCTGGTCGTTTGATATCACGGATAATGTGACAATGACTTCACTGGGCGACGAGAGTGTTGAAGTAGCCGCTGATGGTGTCTTCCGAGGACCCGAAGATGAAGCCCCTGGGAACTTTACCTTAACCACACAGGGGGATGGAGAAACAACAGCCAGTTTTAGTTCTGATGTTGCGGTTCCTGAACCGACTGGATTGTTAGGGTTAGGTGTTGTCGCCGGTGTCATGGCTGGCCTACGTAGATGGACGAAACCTGAGGAGTCTGGGTAGTACAGATTAACTCCAATGGGGCAAATCCTGCCCCATTGCAGCCCAGGAACCCGTCCTAGCAAGTTCCTGGGTTTCCTGGTAGATCTACGTATTATCCGTAAATTTACTAAAATCCGTAAATTTACGGATTTTCTTAAGCTTATCTCCACTCACAACCCAGGGCGATCGCCCAATCTCAGACGAACCCGACCATCGAGGAAACCCTTAGCGTAGAATGTTAAGGGTTATCTCACAGGTCGCTATGGCACGGCGCGTCACATCCAGCCAATCCCCTTCAACCTCCTCCCCCAAGGGACTCTCCCCCAAACTCGAAGATGTCATTCGCATTCGGGGGGCGCGTCAACATAACCTGAAACAGATTGATATCGACCTCCCCCGCAATCAACTCATCGTCTTTACAGGCGTCTCCGGTTCCGGGAAGTCCTCCCTCGCCTTCGATACCATCTTCGCCGAAGGTCAACGGCGCTATGTCGAATCCCTCAGCGCCTATGCGCGTCAGTTCCTGGGACAACTGGACAAACCCGATGTAGAGTCCATCGAAGGTCTCAGTCCCGCCATCTCCATCGACCAGAAATCCACCTCCCACAACCCCCGGTCTACCGTCGGAACCGTCACTGAAATTTACGACTACCTGCGGCTCCTCTTTGGCCGTGCTGGAGAACCCCACTGTCCCCATTGCGATCGCTCCATCAGCCCCCAGACCATCGATGTCATGTGCGATCGCATCCTGGAACTCCCCGAACGCAGTAAATTTCAAATCCTCGCTCCCGTCATCCGAGGGAAAAAAGGAACCCACAAAAAACTCCTCTCCAGCCTCACCTCCCAAGGCTTCGTCCGAGTTCGCATTGACGGCGAAGTTCGCGATCTCTCAGACCATATCGAACTGGACAAAAACCAAATCCACGACATCGAGATTGTCGTCGACCGCCTCATCTGCAAACCGGGACTGCAAGAACGTCTCACCGACTCCCTGGCCACCGCCTTAAAACAAGCCGACGGCGTGGTCATGATTTCTGCCCAACTCCCCGACGAAAAGCGTCCCCAAGAAATCCTCTTTTCCGAAAACTTCGCCTGTCCCGAACATGGCGCGGTGATGGAAGAACTCTCGCCACGGCTGTTTTCCTTCAACTCCCCCTATGGCGCCTGTCCCGCCTGTCATGGCTTAGGGAGTTCCCGCAGCTTCGCCCCAGAACGAGTCATTCCCGATCCCAGCGCCCCCGTTTACAGTGCGATCGCCCCTTGGTCTGACAAAGACAACAGTTACTACCTCTCGGTCCTCTTTAGCGTCGGCCAAGCCTTCGACTTCGAGATTAACACCCCCTGGAACCAACTCAGCGCCGAGCAACAACAGATCCTCCTCTACGGGTCCCCCGACCCCATCTGGATTGAAACTGATTCGCGCTACTCCGACAATCGTGGCTACTACCGCCACTTTGCCGGAGTCCTGGCCATGTTGCAACGCCAGTATGACGACACCTCCTCGGAACAAATCCGAGACAAACTCGAACAATACCTCGTGGACCAAGTCTGCGAAGTCTGTGGCGGAAAACGCCTCAAACCCGAAGCCCTCGCCGTTCGCATCGGTCAATATAACATCACAGACCTGACCGGAGTGGCGATCGACGAATGCTTAAACCGCTTAAATCACCTAGAACTCAGCCCCCGCCAAGCCCAAATCGCTGAACTGGCCCTGCGGGAAATTCGCGATCGCCTGCAATTCCTCCTGGACGTGGGCCTCGACTATCTCACCCTCGATCGCTCCGCCACCAGTCTCTCCGGGGGAGAAGCCCAACGCATCCGCCTGGCCACCCAAATCGGGTCCGGCCTCACGGGAGTCCTCTATGTCCTCGATGAACCCAGCATCGGACTCCACCAACGGGACAACAGCCGTTTACTCAAAACCCTAACCAAGCTCCGGGATTTAGGCAATACCTTAATTGTCGTCGAACATGACGAAGATACCATCCGCAGCGCCGACCACCTCGTGGATATCGGTCCCGGCGCCGGCGTTCATGGCGGGGAAATTGTCGCCCAGGGAAATTTAACCACCCTTCTCAACGCCAAAGACTCCATGACGGGGGCCTATTTATCAGGACGACGCCAGATTGACCCCCCCGAAGAACGCCGCCCCGGAAATGGTCGAGTTCTCCAACTCCAAGATGCTCATCGCAATAATCTCAAGCATATTGATGTGGAGATTCCCCTCGGGAAACTGGTTTGTATCACCGGGGTCTCGGGGTCCGGAAAATCCACCCTAGTCAATGACCTATTCCACCCCGCCCTTCAACATCATTTGACCCGGAAAGTTCCCATGCCCCAAGGGTTAAAAAGCCTCAGTGTTAAGGGAAGTAAAAAGAAAGATATCAAAGATATTGTTGACAAAGTTATTGTCATTGACCAATCCCCCATTGGTCGAACTCCTCGCTCTAATCCTGCGACTTACACCGGAATTTTTGATAGTATCCGTCAAGTTTTTGCTGAAACCATCGAAGCCAAAGCCCGAGGCTATAAACCGGGTCGTTTCTCCTTTAACGTCAAAGGAGGACGCTGCGAAGCCTGTGGCGGCCAAGGGGTCAACGTCATTTCCATGAATTTTCTGCCCGATGTTTATGTGCAATGTGATGTTTGTAAAGGGGCACGATACAATCGGGAAACCTTACAAGTCACCTATAAAGGTCATTCTATTGCCGATGTTTTAAATATGACCGTTGAAGAAGCGTTAGGAGTCTTTGAAAACATCCCTCGCGCCGCCAGTCGCCTACAAACTCTCCTGGATGTGGGGTTAGGGTATATCCATCTGGGACAGCCGGCTCCCACCCTATCTGGAGGGGAAGCCCAACGGGTCAAACTCGCCTCAGAACTCTCCCGCCGCGCCACCGGAAAAACCCTCTATCTCATCGATGAACCCACCACTGGTTTATCGTTTTATGATGTTCATCAACTGTTAAACGTCATGCAGCGTTTAGTTGATAAGGGCAACTCGATTCTCGTGATTGAGCATAACTTAGATGTCATCCGCTCAGCCGATTGGCTCATTGATTTAGGTCCTGAAGGGGGCGACAAAGGGGGGCAAGTGATTGCCGTGGGAACCCCGGAGATGGTCGCTCAAGTGCCAGAATCTCATACCGGAACCTATTTATAGAGAGCGTTAGCTGTTCTAATCCCGCAAGTCGCCTCTAGAACCGGCCAGACCCCATGACCCCACCCCAAGACTGAACACCGCCTCCCCCCCCAGTAAATCTTCCCTGACCCGCCGTAGCGATCGCGCAATATGTCACACTAGGGGATGTCGAAATATTAAGCATTGGCGACTCAACCGTTCACGGATACCGCAAGCAGTCATGGGAAAACAGCGCATTCTCTCGGGGGTTCAACCCACCGGAAACCTCCATCTGGGCAACTATCTCGGTGCCATTCGCAACTGGGTCGAGGTGCAACAGGAGTACGATAACTACTTCTGCGTCGTTGACCTCCATGCCATCACCGTCCCCCATGACCCCAAAACCTTGGCGGAAAATAGCTACAAAATTGCCGCCCTCTATCTCGCCTGTGGCATCAGCCTCGACCATGCCAACATCTTCATTCAATCCCATATCAGCGCCCACAGCGAACTCACCTGGCTACTCAACTGCATCACCCCCATTAACTGGCTTCAGGGGATGATTCAATTTAAAGAAAAAGCTGTGAAACAGGGGGAAAACGTAGGAACCGGACTCCTAGACTACCCGGTGCTAATGGCGGCGGATATCCTCCTCTACGATGCCGATAAAGTCCCCGTCGGTGAAGACCAAAAACAACATCTGGAACTGACCCGAGATTTGGTCATCCGGCTCAACGACCAATTTGCTAGCCCCGACGAGCCGGTTCTGAAAATGCCCGACCCCCTCATCCGCAAAGATGGGGCCCGGGTCATGAGTCTAACCGACGGGACTAAGAAAATGTCCAAGTCGGACCCCTCTGAACTGAGCCGTATTAACCTGTTAGACGACCCCGATACCATCGCCAAGAAAATCAAAAAATGTAAGACCGACCCCATGCGAGGCCTAGAGTTTGACAATCCTGAGCGTCCGGAATGCCAAAATCTTCTCACCCTCTACCAACTCCTCTCAGGTCAAGACAAAGCCAGCGTCTCCCGTGACTGTGCTTCAATGGGCTGGGGCCAATTCAAACCTCTGTTAACGGAAACTACCATTGAGGTTTTACGTCCCATCCAACAGACCTATACCCAGGTCATGGACGATAAAGGCTATCTTGAGTCGGTCCTGAAACAGGGTCGGGAACAAGCCGAATCCGTAGCCCAGGAGACCCTCAGCCGCGTCAAAACCGCTATGGGGTTCTCAAAACCCCTTTAGCCCGAATCTGCCGCCTTTAAGCCGTAGCTGCGGGTGTTCTCATGGTGGAATGCCCCCAAGGTTTGACCGTTGCCGTTTGCCTTTCTTAATCCCTATCCTATGTCCCGTCTTCGTCGCGCCATTCAAGCCGGAGAATTTCTGATCACCGCTGAAGTTGCCCCGCCCAAGGGAGGAGACCCCACCCATATGCTGAAAATGGCAACCTGTCTCAAACGGCGGGTTCATGCTGTTAATGTCACCGATGGTTCTCGGGCGGTGCTACGGATGTCCTCCTTAGCTGCCTCGGCGCTCCTCGTGCAATATGGCATTGAGCCCGTGTTTCAGGTGGCCTGCCGCGATCGCAACCGTATCGGCCTACAAGCGGACCTCATGGGCGCCTACGCTCTAGGAATTCGTAACGTTCTGGCCCTCACCGGAGACCCCGTCAAAGCCGGAGACCACCAACAGGCCAAAAGCGTCTTCGACCTAGAATCGGTGCGACTCCTGCAAACCCTGGAAAAAATGAATCAGGGTCTCGATTTCAACGATCGCCCCCTCTGTGACGGCAAACTCGACCTATTTGCCGGGGCGGCCGTGGACCCCCAATTAGCCAGTTGGTCAGGCTTACAGCGCCGCTTTGAACGAAAAATTGCCGCCGGGGCCCAGTTCTTCCAGAGTCAACTAATTTCTGACTTTGAGCGGTTAGACAAATTCATGAGTCAAATTGCCGCACAGTATGATAAACCAGTTTTAGCGGGTATTTTTCTCTTAAAGTCCGCCAAAAATGCCAAATTTATCAATAAATACGTCCCTGGGGTTCACATCGGCGAAGAGACCATCGATCGCCTTGACGAAGCCGCCGATCCCCTACGGGAAGGGATGGTCATCGCCGCCGAGCAAATCCGTCAGGCCCAACAGCTCTGTCAAGGAGTTCACCTGATGGCCATTCGCACCGAACATTTAATTCCTGAAATTCTGGATATGGCGGGGATTCCCCCCATTTCTCCCCCCGCCTCCCTGGCCCGCTAACCTGAAAGGGGTTTAGGGGTGTTAAGATACAAACGTTCTACTCCAATAAAAAGTACCAGATCGTGGGTAACAGTTTCGGACATCTGTTTCGGGTGACAACCTTTGGCGAATCTCACGGCGGCGGCGTTGGAGTCATCATTGATGGCTGTCCGCCCCAACTTGAGATTTCAGCGGAGGAGATTCAATTTGAACTCGATCGCCGTCGTCCGGGACAGAGTAAAATCACCACCCCTCGCCGGGAAAGTGACACCTGTGAAATTCTCTCAGGGGTATTTGAGGGGAAAACCTTAGGAACCCCAATCATGGTCTTGGTGCGAAACAAAGACGCGCGATCGCAAGACTACAATGAGATGGCCGTCAAATACCGTCCCTCCCATGCCGATGCCACCTACGACGCCAAATATGGCATCCGCAACTGGCAGGGAGGAGGACGCTCCTCAGCCCGGGAGACGATTGGCCGAGTTGCCGCCGGGGCCATCGCCAAAAAGATTTTAAAACAGGTAACTGGGGTAGACATTGTCGCCTACGTTAAACAAGTCCATGACTTGGAAGCTCAGGTTGACCCAGACCGGGTTACCCTAGAAGATGTAGAGGCAAATATCGTGCGATCGCCCGACCCCGACTTTGTTGAACGAACCATTGCCGCCATCGAAGCCGCCCGTAAACAAGGCGACTCCCTCGGCGGCGTCGTTGAATGTGTTGCCCGTAGTGTCCCCAAAGGCCTCGGGGAACCCGTCTTCGACAAACTCGAAGCCGATTTGGCGAAAGCCATCATGTCTCTCCCTGCCACCAAAGGGTTTGAAATTGGTTCAGGCTTTGCCGGAACTCGGCTCACCGGCCACGAACATAATGATGAGTTCTACGCCGATGCCGAAGGCAACATCCGCACCCATACCAATCGCTCCGGTGGCATCCAGGGCGGAATCAGTAACGGGGAAGCTATCATCCTTCGCGCGGCCTTTAAACCCACTGCTACAATTCGGAAAGAACAACGTACCGTCACCCGCGATGGTCAGAACACGGTTCTAGCCGCCAAAGGGCGACATGATCCCTGTGTTCTTCCCCGGGCCGTCCCTATGGTGGAGGCCATGGTCGCTCTGGTGCTCTGTGACCATCTACTACGCCATCAAGCCCAATGTGGAACCCTAACCGCAGCCGACGTGAGTTCTTCCCTGAACTCCCCCCTCGCTGCCAGTCCCATCGCCTAGCGTTGGCTTGCATCTTCCTCCTTGCCCTTGTCCCTCTGTCCCCAAAACGTCCCCCGAAACGTCTATGGAACCAGCCACCTCTTCTGAATTTCTCGTGAAGTTCTGGGGCGTTCGCGGAAGTATTCCGACCCCCGGTCAGACGACAGTACGCTATGGCGGCAACACCTCCTGTGTCGAAATGGAAATTGGGGGCAGACGCATCATCTTTGATGGGGGGACTGGGTTGCAAGCTTTGAGCAAAGACTTAATGCAGCAACTCCCCCCGGAAACCTATATGTTTTTTACCCATTACCATTGGGATCACATCCAAGGGTTTCCCTTCTTTACCCCCGCCTTTGTCAAAGGCCATTGTCTACGCATCCATGGAGCCGTGCCGGAAAACGGTGAGTCTCTGGAAAAACACTTCATGGAACGGGTGTTACATCCCAACTCCCCCGTTCCTTTAGCCGGGTTACGGGCCGACATGAAGTTTGTCGACCTCATCTGTGGCGAACCCTTCGAGTTGGGGGATGTCTATATTGAAACAACTCGGCTTAATCACCCCAACACTGCCATGGGCTATCGGGTGAGTTGGCAAGACCGTTCCGTCTTTTATTGTACGGATACGGAACACTTTCCAGAAGGACTGGATGAGAATGTGATGAAACTGGCTCAAGGGGCTGATGTTCTCATCTATGATGCAATGTACACCGATGAGGAATATCATAATCCCAAATCTCCCAAGGTGGGTTGGGGACATTCCACCTGGCAGGAAGGGGTCAAAATTGCCAAGGCGGCCGGCGTGAAGACGTTGGTCATCTTCCACCATGAACCGGGCCATACGGATGATTTTCTTGATCACCTACAGGTTGAAGTCTGCGAGAGTTTCCCGGGGGCTGTGTTGGCACGCGAGGGTATGATTTTAAATGTGAAGCCCTAATGGGTTTCTGTTTTCCTGTTTCCTGACTGTTCAGGTTCCTTGTGGTGGCTCTGGGACTAGCTGCCAGATGAGGGCGCAGGCGAGTCTCCTAGGGGGCTAGGTTTAAATGGAGTCCCTTGACGACTCAACAAACGCGATCGCCCCATCGCTGAGCTGAGGTCTCTCCCCTGGCGTCAGACAGTCTACCTGCAAGTCCATCGTTTCCATGGTCACGGGGCCGAACAGGGTCGCAAAGGAAACATCCGCCGCATCCCGACCAGTGCCAATACGGATGAGTCCGGTGCGGGGAACCAGGCGTGTGGCATCAAACAAGTACCAAGCCTGGCCTAAGTAGGCTTCAAAATAGGCATGAAAGTCGGGGGGATGTAAGTCGTAGGCATAACCGCTGACAAAGCGGGCCGGGATATTGAGGGCCCGACAGAAGGCAATGGCTAAATGAGCAAAATCGCGACAAACCCCGGCTCGTTCTGTGGCCGTATCAAAGGCTGAGGTGTGGGGACTGGTGCTTCCCGAGAGATAGACGACATTCTCATAAATCCAGTTGCAGATGGCCGTGACGCGAGAATAATCGGGGACTAACTCGCCAAATTCTGTTTCGGCAAAGCGCAGCAGGCGATCGGATTCACAGTAACGGCTAGGATAAAGGTAGGGTAAAACCTCTAAGGGTAGTTGAGCTGGGGGAACTTCGGCGATCGCCTGGGGTGATTGTTCAATGGCGTTTAACTCCACAGTGGCCTTATAGCGAATCCGCACCTGTCCTGGGGGAGCATTGACTCGCACATAGCGATTGTCCAGTTCCCCTGAGGTCTGCTGATCCCAGTCCGCCGCCCCTTCAATTTGCAGATCTTCTTGGAGAATCTTCTGGACTGAGTTGTTGCAGACGGCGATATTGAAAATTAAGGTGCTGTCAGCGGCGATGTGATAGCTCAGATGAGAGCGAACGGCAAATTTCATTAGCTGTTGGACTCCTGGCACAACCGTTCTTGCGCGACTTGCGCCGCTGCTTGAACTTGGGGATGACTATCTTTGCTCAGGTAGGCCAGAGCCGCTAAACTCTTGGGGTGGTTGAGATGGCCCAAGGCTTCCGCCAGGCGCTGACGGACGAGCCAATCGGGGGAGTTGGCAAAGTTGAGGATATCATCCAAGGCCTCGACCGCTTCGATTTCCCCTAGGGCGGCGATCGCCGCTTGCTGTAACATCACTTCGCCACTGTAAAGGGCTTGGATGAGGATTTCGTAAGCCTGGGGATTTTTGAGATTCCCCAAGGAGACAGCGGCACTAAAGCGAACTAACCAGTCGGTTTCCTCCAAAAAAGCCCGAGAGAGGGGTTCAAAGGCCCGGGGGTCTCCCAAATATCCTAGGGCCCCGGCTGCATCGGCGCGAATCCCATAGTCGGGATCATGACGCAGTAGGTTCACCAATAACTCGTAGCATTCATCGGTTTTCTTAATCCCCAGAGAAAAGATGGCCATAGAGCGCAGGGCCACGTGATGGTCATTGAGGACTTTCTTAATCAGGGGAACCGCCTCAGCCGCAGGGATATCCCGCAAGGAGGCTAAGGCCAACATGCGATCGCGGGCGTTGTCACTATCGAGGTGGCTGGAAATCTCTTGTAAATTCATCGACTTCAGGAAATTTCTTAAAAAAAATTTACATAACTACAGACATTATAGCGATTTTTTATGGTAATCAAGCCGTGTCCCCATCCTGGGGTCTCAATTCTCCACGAGCAAATCCAAAGAATCCAGGCTTTCATTGAGGGAAATCATCACCGGTTCTTGGAAGAGGGCAATGGTGAAGGTGACTGTGGAGCCAAGTCCTTCTCCCATACTATAAAAGTGGACTTCTCCCCCCATAGCTTCTACGAGTTTTTGAGAAATCACTAAGCCTAGGCCCGTTCCCCCATACTGGCGGGTTCGGGAGCCATCCACCTGACTAAAGGTTTGAAAGAGTTTATCCTGCTGTTCGAGGGAAACACCGATACCGGTATCCGCCACTTTCAGCTTTAGAAGTCCAGAAAATTCCCGATCATTGACCACCACCGGGCGTGAGATAATCTCCGCCGTAATCGTAATGCCACCCTCATGGGTAAACTTAATAGCATTCCCGACCAAATTTAGTAAAACTTGCAGTAATCGCTGATAATTTCCATAAACAATGATACTATCCTCAGTATCCGGCATCTGAACCTGGAAATAGAGTTGTTTTTGTTGGATTTGCGCCTGGACAAATTCTTCTACATGAGTCAGGAGTTCTTTAACATCCACCGGTTCGAGGTCTAAGTGCATTTTGCCGGCTTCAATTTTGGCAATATCGAGGATGTCATTGATAATACTAAGCAGATGCACCGCCGAGCGATAGGCTTCTTCAATAAAATCCATCTGCTCCTCAGCATCATCGGTCATACCGTCTAAAATCAACTTGAGGAAGCCCATCATGCCGTTGAGGGGAGTTCTCAGTTCATGGGAGGTATTAGCCAGAAAGTCACTTTTGAGGCGGGAGACTTCTTCCGCTTCCTGGCGGGCGATTTCCAGCTCTCGATAGAGGGTTGCATGGGCGATGGCTGTCCCCACCTGATCGGCCAATTCCCCAATAATTTCCAATTCCGTGGAGTGCCAAACCGGGATTGACAGATCGGATTCCCGTCGCTCCCGTTCTAAACGAATGATGCCATTAACCTGGCCCTGATGGCGGGTGGCGACCCAAACCTGCGACCGACTCCCTTGGGTCGTAGACGGACAGTCCACTAAGGTGGGTTCTAAGCTGGTAATCGCGTCTTGCAACTCAGGAGAGTCTTGCAACAACAGCTCCGTGCCAATGGCCAAACTCGAACTATCCCGGGGAAACTGAGCTACCTGTTGGACCTGAGGCTGATGGTCTTCATAGCTATAGACAGAACATCGAACCACCTTCATGGCATTTCCCAACCCTTGCGCTGTCTGCTGCCAGATAATGTCTAAATCCAAGGTTTGACGAATTTGGCGAGAAATCTGTGTCAGCAGTTTGGGATAGGAAACCTGGGTTAAAAACGAGGACGAATCGGAACGGCTTCCTAGGGGAAACTCCAAGGAAGCCGCCGCCAGAGGGGATAAGGAGTTGGATTGAGTTTTCCCCAGGGTTCCAGCTTGTCGTCCTAACACAAGGACACAATCTGACTCTCCAGATGGAGTGGCTAGGGGAGCAATCGACAGTTCAAACGTCCTAATGTCGCTCCCCACTTTGAAAAAGCACTTGAGGGATTCAGGAGTCCGGTTGTCTAGGACTCGACAAATATGACTCAGATAGGCCACCGTGTCCACAGGTTGAAAAACCTGATCTTGGTGGCTAGAAGGAAACTGATTGGCCCCATTACGCCAGAGAAAACTCCGATAGCGGCCGGTTCGCTCTTGAATGTAGCTCAACTCAACTCCAAGAGAGCGCAAAAATAGTCTCCCCTCGTCTCCAACTTCGAGATCGGGTGGTACCAGAACCCCAGGTGGAAGATGGAACGTCTGAGTCAAAGTCATGGAGCTTATCAGGAGGAACAGTTTGCAGGATACCCAGGACGGCTCATCACCCCGCTACCATCCTAACAAGGTAGTTTGATAACTGGGTTAGGGATTCAGGAGTGGGGCCGCCATATCAGCCCGGGCCCCGGGCGACTGGGCCTAATCGTTCCATTCGCCACGAGGCGGGACTGGGGGATTGCGTTCCAGGCGGCGGCTGAGTTCATCATCCCGAGTGGTCTCACCACGCAGCCACTGTCGAATCGCTGTTTCGATAATTTTACTCGGATCGTTGGAAAGGTGTTGTATCTGATCCACCAGTTCGGAATCGAGCTGGATGGAAACCTCCACCTGTTGTTTATTTCGTTCGGAAGGGACTGTGGAATCGGTCATAAGATGGCTAAAGTGGAACAAGACAATTCACGTCTATCTTAACGGGTGGATGGATCACTTCTAGGATTTTTAGACGGGTTGGGCCAGTTTCTCTAGGGGGCGATCGCTGATGCGGCAAATGCGCCAGTCTGGCAGAACCGTAGCTCCAAGCTGTTGGTAAAAAGCGATCGCCCTGTGGTTCCAATCTAAGACGGACCACTCTAAGCGTCCATAGCCCCGTTGTTTAACCTCTTGGGCGACCCTGGCTATTAAGGCCGTCCCAATTCCCTGACGGCGAGCGTCAGGTTGCACAAATAAGTCTTCTAAGTAGAGTCCGGGCTGACTTCGGAAACTAGAATAGGTGGTGAAAAACAAGGCGTAACCTACGATGCGGTCTTGCTGTTGGGCCAGGAACACATCTCCATAGGGGCGATGACCAAACAAATGCTCTTGAAGTTGAGCGGGGCTTCCCGTCACCTGCTCTTCGAGGTTCTCAAAAGCGGCCAGCTCTTGGATTAAGCTGAAGATGACCTCGGTATCCTCCGGGCGAGCTGAACGGATGGTAAACATAACAGGGCTTACGATAGATAACCAACCTGCCCTAAAGGAAGCGACAGGTTGGTTGGAGTGTAGCAGGGTGTTGGCAGGTTACTGTAACCAGCCCCGCAGGCGGCGGGAAATTTGGGGACGGCGCAGCTTGCGCATGGCGGTGGTTTGGATTTGTCGAACTCGCTCTCGTGAGAGGTTAAACAGGGTGCTGATTTCCTGTAGCGTTTTGCGCTTCTCGCCGTCGAGACCATAGCGCAGGGCGAGAATTTCGCTCTCACGCTGAGTCAAGGCTTCATCGAGAACCTGACGCACTCCCTGACACATCATGTCTTCACTGACTTGAGAGTCAGGGGAAGGACTGTCGGTATCTTCCAACAGGTCTAACACCTCGGTGTTATCTTCATCTCCCACATAGTGGTTCAGAGACAAGGAGCGTTGGCTAACCCGTTGCAGTTGTCGCAATTGCTTCAGGGACATATCCAGGGCTTCGGCGAGTTCTTCTTCGCTCGGCTGGCGGTTCAGCTCTTGTCCCAGTTTGCGGTAGGTCTTTTTGAGTTTGTTGAGTTTCTCAACGATATGGATAGGAAGACGGATGGTGCGCCCGTCGTTGGCAATAGTCCGGGTAATGCCCTGACGAATCCACCAGTAGGCATAGGTGGAGAACTTATAGCCTTTTTCTGGGTCAAACTTCTCTGTGGCACGACTCAGACCTAAGGCACCTTCTTGAATCAAGTCCAAGAACGGAACACCTCGGTTCAGGTAGCGTTTGGCGATGGAGACCACCAAACGCAGGTTAGAACGAATCATTTTTTTCTGAGCTGTGCGACCCCGATGGATTTGTCGCTTAACCGCTTTTTCGCTCAGTCCCAGGGCTTCCCCTAGTTCCGATAGCTCAGGTTCTCGACCTAAGGATTCCCGAAGTTCATCCCGCTTCTCGCGGACAATCACCCAGTCTTGAACCCGTCGAGCTAAGTGGATTTCTTCTTCCCGGTTGAGAAGAGGGTAACGGGACATTTCTTTGAAAAATGCACCTACTGCATCATCTGATACCGTCTTGGAATAGCCAGTCGAGCGGGCCCGAGCAATGTCGGCTGGGTTGTCACTGTGGTGATCGACAGCAGGAGTTTGGAGTTGAGTGGCAGTGCTAGCAGTCAATTTAGTTTCCCCTTTAGCTAAACTTCAGAACGGTCGTTTTTAAAATAGTAAATATTTACATTTTTAGGTTTATTTTCTCTAAGTACAGTATAGTTTTTTGCAGCCAAACTGTCAAGTTATCGCCTCGTGGTATTGTCATCAAGTTTTAAAAAGTATTGTCCCAAGCGTATATTTATGGTATGAAATATGCCGGGAGGGCGCATCTATCTCAGGGTAGATGTCTCTCTATGTCGTCTGACTGAGTGCGATCGCTAACGTTTGAGGAACCTATGAATCCGGCTGTATCTGTGCAAAATGTCTCGAAGGTCTATGGGGATCTTCAGGTGGTGAACAATCTCTCGTTTAATATCGCAAAAGGGGAATTATTTGGCTTTCTTGGCCCCAATGGCGCCGGTAAATCCACGACAGTCCGAATGCTGACGACCCTCACCCGGCCCAGTTCTGGGACGATTGAGGTGGCAGGCTATGACGTGGTGCAACAGGCTCGATTGGCGAAACGTTCCATTGGTGTGGTGCTTCAGCAGGTCAGTGTGGATGTGGATCTGACGGTCTGGGAGAATATGGAATACCACGGACGCTTGCACCATATCCCCCGTGGAGAGCGCCAGGAACGGATTGATCGTTGGTTGGAGTATGTGGAGCTAACCAATCGCCGTGATGTGCTTGTGAAGACCCTTTCTGGGGGGATGAAGCGACGATTGCAAATTGCGCGATCGCTCCTACATCAACCGGACATTTTGTTTCTCGATGAACCCACAGTGGGATTAGACCCCCAAACCCGCCGCCGTCTCTGGGAAATTCTTTTAGACCTCAAGCAACAGGGGATGACCATGCTGCTGACGACCCATTATATGGAGGAAGTAGAATATCTGTGCGATCGCATTGGGATTCTCGACAGCGGCCAACTCATCGAACTCGGAACCCTAGAGGAGTTACGGCGCAACCACGGGGAGGGAGTCGTCGTCACGCATACCACGGAAGGACTCCAAAGCCAGTTTTTCCCCAATTTGCAGGACGCCAATCACTATATTAACCAGCAGGGCGATCGCACCGGCATGATGGCCCGAGAATCGAACCTAGAAGATATCTTCGTCGAACTCACCGGTCGCCAACTGGACTAACCTGGACAGAGGAGAGGGGCCGGAGTCGCCCCCACTCCCCTATCAACGCCCAAAAATCAACGCAAAAAAGACCCCCATTTTCAGGGAGTCTTTTTCAAGTATTAACCTGGCACTGAGCTATCTTCCCAGGGGGCAACCCCCCAAGTATTTTCGCCGCAGAAGCGTTTCACAGCCGAGTTCGGGAAGGGATCGGAGTGGTGCCACCTCGCTAGAAGCACCAGGAAAGAACAGAAACCTTGAAGACTGCACAGTCAACCTAATCAGGGAATAAAGACATCAAAAGAGGTCAAGCGCTCGGTCTGTTAGTACGCCTAGGCTTCATCCATTACTGAACTTCCACCGGACGCCTATTAACGGATGTTCTTTCCGTGACCTTACTGGGTTGACCCCAACAGAGAACTCATCTTGAGGTGGGCTTCCCACTTAGATGCTTTCAGCGGTTATCCACTCCGCACTTGGCTACCCTGCGTTTACCGTTGGCACGATAACAGGTACACCAGCGGTGCGTCCTTCCCGGTCCTCTCGTACTAAGGAAGGCTCCTCTCAATTCTCTTACGCCTACACCGGATATGGACCGAACTGTCTCACGACGTTCTGAACCCAGCTCACGTACCGCTTTAATCGGCGAACAGCCGAACCCTTGGGACGTACTTCCGCCCCAGGTTGCGATGAGCCGACATCGAGGTGCCAAACCTCCCCGTCGATGTGAACTCTTGGGGGAGATCAGCCTGTTATCCCTAGAGTAACTTTTATCCGTTGAGCGACGGCCCTTCCACGCAGTGCCGTCGGATCACTAAGGCCGACTTTCGTCCCTGCTCGACTTGTAGGTCTCGCAGTCAAGCTCCCTTATGCCTTTGCACTCTACGGCTGATTTCCAACCAGCCTGAGGGAACCTTTGCGCGCCTCCGTTACCATTTAGGAGGCGACCGCCCCAGTCAAACTGCCCACCTGAAACGGTTCCTCTCCCGGATCACGGGTCGAGGTTAGACTTCTAGCTGAGTTAGAGTGGTATCTCACCGATGGCTCCATTTCCCCCACAAGGAAAACTTCAAAGCCTCCCACCTATCCTGCGCAAACTCAGCCCGAAGCCAATTCCAGGCTACAGTAAAGCTTCATAGGGTCTTTCTGTCCAGGTGTAGGTAGTCCGTATCTTCACAGACAATCCTATTTCGCCGAGCCTCTCTCCGAGACAGCGCCCAAATCGTTACGCCTTTCGTGCGGGTCGGAACTTACCCGACAAGGAATTTCGCTACCTTAGGACCGTTATAGTTACGGCCGCCGTTCACCGGGGCTTCGGTCGTCAGCTTCGCTTACGCTAACCAACTTCCTTAACCTTCCGGCACTGGGCAGGCGTCAGCCCCCATACATCGTCTTGCGACTTAGCGGAGACCTGTGTTTTTGGTAAACAGTCGCTTGGGCCTCTTCACTGCGACCACCTCTCGGTGGCACCCCTTCTCCCGAAGTTACGGGGCCATTTTGCCGAGTTCCTTAGAGAGAGTTATCTCGCGCCCCTTGGTTTACTCAACCTACCTACCTGTGTCGGTTTCGGGTACAGGCCAAACAGATTTACAGTAGTTCGGGCTTTTCTTGGAAGCATGACATCGGTCACTTCCCAGCCGTAGCCGGTCGTGTTCACGTCTTAGCTCAGGGTGTTTTCGCCACCCGTCATCACCTTCGAACGCTTAAACCGGGACTACCATCACCCGGCTGACTTAGCCTTCTCCGTCCTCCGCTACCAGTCTGTTTGGGTACGGGAATGTTAACCCGTTGTCCATCGACTACGCCTTTCGGCCTCGCCTTAGGTCCTGACTAACCCTCCGCGGACGAGCCTGCCGGAGGAACCCTTAGGTTTTCGGGGGATGTGATTCTCACACATCTTTTCGCTACTTAAGCCGACATTCTCACTTCTGCTTCGTCCACACCTGCTTGCCGCTAGTGCTTCACCCTAGAGCAGAACGCTCCTCTACCACTCAGTTAAAAACTGAGTCCACAGCTTCGGTGGGACACTTAGCCCCGTTCATTTTCGGCGCAGGAGCGCTTGACCAGTGAGCTATTACGCACTCTTTTAAGGATGGCTGCTTCTAGGCAAACCTCCTGGTTGTCTGGGCACTCCCACCTCCTTTATCACTTAGTGTCCACTTGGGGACCTTAGCTGGTGGTCTGGGCTGTTTCCCTTTCGACGATGAAGCTTATCCCCCACCGTCTCACTGGCTAGTTTCTCTATGGTATTCAGAGTTTGCCTCGATTTGGTACCGCTCTCGCAGCCCGCACCGAAACAGTGCTTTACCCCCACAGATATTTCTCTAGCCGCTGCGCCTAAACGCATTTCGAGGAGAACCAGCTAGCTCCGGGCTCGATTGGCATTTCACCCCTAACCACACCTCATCCGCCAATTTTTCAACATTGGTCGGTGCGGACTTCCACTTGGTGTTACCCAAGCTTCATCCTGGACATGGTTAGATCGCCCGGGTTCGGGTCAATAAATCGTGACTAACGCCCTATTCGGACTCGCTTTCGCTGGGGCTTCGGCATTCTCGCCTTAACCGGCCACGACCTATTACTCGCCGGCTCATTCTTCAACAGGCACGCGGTCAGACGTTAAATCGTCCTCCCACTGCTTGTAAGCTAACGGTTTCAGGTTCTATTTCACTCCCCTCCCGGGGTTCTTTTCACCTTTCCCTCGCGGTACTGTTTCACTATCGGTCACGTTGGAGTATTTAGCCTTACGAGGTGGTCCTCGCTGATTCACACGGGATTTCACGTGCCCCGTGCTACTCGGGATCCGGCTGAGCTGTTCCGATTTTCGACTACAGGACTTTCACCTCCTCTGGTGCTGCATTCAACAGCTTCGTCTAATCTTTCCAGTCTCGTTCTGCCGTCCCACAACCCCTAAGGTAAAAACCTTAGGTTTGGGCTGGTCCCTGTTCGCTCGCCGCTACTAAGGGAATCGCTTTTGCTTTCTCTTCCTCGGGCTACTAAGATGTTTCAGTTCGCCCGGTTCGCTCGTGTCGGCCTATAGATTCAGCCGACCGTTTTTAGGGTTGCCCCATTCGGACACTTCCGGATCAATGCTTGCTTCCAGCTCCCCGGAACGTTTCGTCGGTCGCCACGTCCTTCATCGCCTCAACGTGCCTAGGTATCCACCGTTAGCTCTTTATAGCTTGACCTCATGTCTTTGAGGTCTCGACTTCACCTGACTTTTTTTAGGTTGACTATGCAGTTTTCAAGGTTCTGGCTGGGATTCCCCAGCAGTCTGAGTCTCTCTCAGGTGCTGAGTTGTCCTTCGCTTTTCGGGTTTAGGATTTCTTTGGGGCGAGACCAGCATGGAGGTAAGCGGACTCGAACCGCTGACATCCTGCTTGCAAAGCAGGCGCTCTACCAACTGAGCTATACCCCCATTTTCTTAATGACTGCTATTGACAGCACTAAGTTTTAGGTGGGCCATCCTGGACTTGAACCAGGGACCTCACCCTTATCAGGGGTGCGCTCTAACCACCTGAGCTAATAGCCCATTTCAAGGTTGGTCTCTTGTCCCAACTCCTCACGTCTCAATGTTCCTGAGTTGTTGGGTTTCCTAACCTCTTAATCGTTTGAAAGCTTCGACCAGTCTCCGACCGACCTAGGTTGACCTCAATTCCTTGGGCTTACTTATATCCTCAAGGTCTTGGGTTTAGGTCTCCCTAAAAAGGAGGTGATCCAGCCACACCTTCCGGTACGGCTACCTTGTTACGACTTCACCCCAGTCATCAGCCCTGCCTTCGGCATCCCCCTCCGCGAACGGTTAGGGTAACGACTTCGGGCATGGCCAACTTCCATGGTGTGACGGGCGGTGTGTACAAGGCCCGGGAACGGATTCACCGCAGTATGCTGACCTGCGATTACTAGCGATTCCTCCTTCATGCAGGCGAGTTGCAGCCTGCAATCTGAACTGAGGCCGGGTTTAAGAGATTAGCGCACTCTCGCGAGTTGGCTGCTCGTTGTCCCGACCATTGTAGTACGTGTGTAGCCCAGGACATATGGGGCATGATGACTTGACGTCATCCCCACCTTCCTCCGGTTTATCACCGGCAGTCTCCCTAGAGTGCCCAACTTAATGATGGCAACTAAGGACGAGGGTTGCGCTCGTTGCGGGACTTAACCCAACATCTCACGACACGAGCTGACGACAGCCATGCACCACCTGTGTCCGCGCTCCCGTAGGCACTCTCCTCTTTCAAGGAGATTCGCGGCATGTCAAGCCCTGGTAAGGTTCTTCGCGTTGCATCGAATTAAACCACATACTCCACCGCTTGTGCGGGCCCCCGTCAATTCCTTTGAGTTTCACACTTGCGTGCGTACTCCCCAGGCGGGAAACTTAACGCGTTAGCTTCGGCACGGCCCGGGTCGATACAGGCCACACCTAGTTTCCATCGTTTACGGCTAGGACTACTGGGGTATCTAATCCCATTCGCTCCCCTAGCTTTCGTCCCTCAGCGTCAGGTTCGGCCCAGCAGAGCGCTTTCGCCACCGGTGTTCTTCCCAATATCTACGCATTTCACCGCTACACTGGGAATTCCCTCTGCCCCTACCGACCTCTAGCTATTCAGTTTCCACTGCCGACCCGAGGTTGAGCCTCGGTCTTTGACAGCAGACTTGAACAGCCGCCTACGAACGCTTTACGCCCAATAATTCCGGATAACGCTTGCCTCCTCCGTATTACCGCGGCTGCTGGCACGGAGTTAGCCGAGGCTGATTCCTCAAGTACCGTCATTTTGTTCTTCCTTGAGAAAAGGGGTTTACAATCCAAAAACCTTCTTCCCCCACGCGGCGTTGCTCCGTCAGGCTTTCGCCCATTGCGGAAAATTCCCCACTGCTGCCTCCCGTAGGAGTCTGGACCGTGTCTCAGTTCCAGTGTGGCTGCTCATCCTCTCAGACCAGCTACCGATCGTCGCCTTGGTAAGCTTTTACCCCACCAACTAGCTAATCGGACGCGAGCTCCTCTCCAGGCGAAATAACATTTCACCTTTCGGCATATCGGGTATTAGCAGCCGTTTCCAGCTGTTGTCCCCGTCCTGAAGGTAGATTCTCACGCGTTACTCACCCGTCCGCCACTAAGTTCCGAAGAACTTCGTTCGACTTGCATGTGTTAGGCACGCCGCCAGCGTTCATCCTGAGCCAGGATCAAACTCTCCGTGTTGACGTTGAGTTTGTTGGCTTTCGGCTTTGATTGAACTTAACTTGGGTTACCCCCTTGTCAAATTCTCTCTCGTCCGTTATCCTTTAATGAATTTAGACGAAGACTTTTGAAGTTTTAGGCTTCTTATGTCGAGCTTTCAAACGATTTAATTTTCGAGGTTCGGAATGCGTCGTTTGGGGGCGTTGTGTTTGCCCGTCCTCCCGAGCGCTTAACTAATCTAACAAGACTATCTAGGGCTGTCAACCCTTTTTAGAATCTTTTTTTGGGAAATTTTAGGGCAAACCCCTCAAATCCCCTCGGGGCAAGCTTTTCAGAAGATAAAATTTTTTCCTTTTTCTTCGATCTCACCCCTTTGACCCGGATCTGAGCCACCCAGGCGCTCAGATCTTTATTTTTGGGGAGGAGGCGGCTGAGCGATCGCCCCCCGGCAAAATTCCCCCGCCGGGCCTCCATCAAAGTTCCTCAGGCAAGGGTATGGTTAAACATGCTGTATTCAGAATGAGGGACATCTCCCGTGAGCCTATCTCCTGTCTTACCCCCCTGGGTGGTTTTAGATCCGTTAATCCAGAGTTGGCTAGCCGAAGATATCGGACGGGGCGATCGCACCAGTCAAACCCTACTGCAAGGGCGATCGCCCCAAGGAACCGCCGAATGGGTTCTCAAAGCCCCTGGGGTCATTGCCGGACTTCCCCTAGCACAACGGACCTTTGAACAGCTCGATCGCCATATCAAAAGCGAACTTATATATAAAGAGGGCAGCCGTTGCGACACCGGGACCGTCGTGGCCCGCTTCCAGGGCAACCTAGAAGCCCTACTCATGGGAGAACGAGTTGCCCTAAATCTAGTCATGCGTCTCAGCGGCATCGCCACCAGCACCCGTCAGTATGTGGATGCGATCGCAGACTTACCCACCCAGCTAACCGATACCCGCAAAACCACCCCCGGACTGAGACTCCTGGAAAAATATGCCACCTGTGTCGGCGGTGCCAGCAACCATCGCCTCGGACTCGACGATGCCATCATGATTAAAGACAACCACATTGCCGCCGCCGGAAGTCTCAGCGCCGCCGTGGCTCAAATTCGTCCCCAAATTCCCTATCCCCTCACCATCGAAGTGGAAACCGAAACCCTAGATCAAGTCAAAGAAGCCCTCCAGACGGACATCGACATCATCATGTTGGACAATATGTCCATCTCACAGTTGCAAGCCGCCGTACCCCTCATTCGCCAAAAGAACCCCAAACTCAAGATTGAAGCCTCGGGGAACATCACCCAAGAACGTCTGCGGGCGATCGCCAAAACAGGGGTCGACTACATTTCCACCAGTGCCCCCATCTCCCGTTCCCCATGGCTAGACATCAGCATGAAACTCCAGATGCAGAGCGAAACCAAGCCATCCAGCATCCCCCCCACTAACGGGAGATGAAGTGAACCCAGAACTGGCCATCCGGAATACAAAGGCGACGAATCAAGCCATAGGAGTAGTGGAGAAACGCACCACTTAAATCATTGCGATACCCCCATTCAAACCATTCCCCATAGGGATCATGGACAATGAAACCGCGATCGTCATACCCCACCAAGACAATAATGTGACCAAAGGACGTGAAATACCCATGAATCACCGCCGGATTCCCACCCGCTAGCCAATCCTGGGCCTCCTCAATCGTGGCATTGGTGCGAAAGGTGTCCCGACAGCCATAGTCATGCACCACTCGGGCCAAATCATAGGGACTATGACGACTCCAGCCACGATGAATCATGTATTCATAGAGTTCATCCTCAAACTGACCCACACTACTACGGCGACGGGCCCCCAAATAAGACAAACACATGGCAATGGAGGTGACATTGCACGACCCCATCGGGTTATACCAATTATCCAACTGGGACTTGTAGGGAACATCGAGACGAACCGTTGTCGGCTTTTGTAGAGGGACCTGACGATCCTCCTGTTCCCAAACTTCCACATGATCGCGGAAGGCGTACCAAATCTTGGAATCCTCCACCCTGCCATTATCACCGCGCTTGGGAAAGGCCACATTCCGCAGGGCAATGCGTAAATGATCTCGCACAACATCATAATCAACGAGACTAAAGCGTTCTCCCGCTGGAATCGAGCGTTTCTCGTTGTCTGACAGCGTCGATGACTGAACAGGGCGAGATTTAAAAACAGTGTTGTGGAGAACTTTCAACTCCGGTGGAGGTTTCGGTACATCCTGCCGTCGTGTCTGAATGATTAAACGAGCGGTGGCGGCCCCGAGATAGCCCAACTCATTGACCTGCATTAAATCTTGAAAGCGGTCGAAGGCGGCAGTAGTGAGGGGACCAAAGAATCCATCGGCGGGAGGGTCTAATAACCCCATATCAATCAGGCGTACCTGAATTTGACGAGTCAAAGCCTCGTTGGCCGCCATATCCTTATAGTCGTATTTAAGATCCGTCCCGAGAAAGTCCTGTAGCTTCATTAGTAATATGCCACTCCCCTAGTGAGATAGGTCGATCGTACCGCGATCGCTGCCCAAATTTGAGTCAACTGCCGGGAATCTCTGCCAGTCTCTGGTAACAGCAATTCTCATTTTGGCAAAAACCTGTTCAAGTCCCCGGCATCCCTGTATCGTAATGACATCTAAGAAACCCAGGAGGGCCAGAGCCGTTGAAAAAGCCAGGTTGCTTTGAGACTGTAGTGGGTTCTTTCCGCCAGTGCTTGTCATCGCTACCGGACAAGCGCCGGGGTAAAAATCGCCGCTATGGAATGGAGGATGCCGCTTTAAGCGCATTTAGTGTATTTTTTACTCAAACTCCGTCGTTTCTGGCTTATCAACGTCTGATGGAGGGTAGTAAAGGCAAGAGCAATGCCCAAAGTCTGTTTGGAGTTCATCGGATTCCCACCGACAACCACATCCGGGATTTATTAGATGCTGTGTCCCCAGAGCACCTGTTCCCGGTGTTTGAGGAGATCCTACAAGTCTTGGAAGCCCAGGGGCAGTTAGAAAGCTTCCGTTGCCTAGGGGACAGTCTATTAGTCGCATTGGATGGCACGGAATACTTCAGTTCCGACAAAATTCACTGTCCCCACTGCTCAACGCGCACCCAGAAGTCAGGAAAAACCCATTACTTTCATAGTGTTGTCACCCCAGTCATCGTCTGTCCAGGACAGAATCATGTGATTCCCTTAGTCCCTGAATTTATCGTGCCCCAAGATGGTCATGATAAGCAAGACTGTGAGAATGCCGCTGCCAAACGCTGGCTATCGCGGCAAGAACAATGCTTGAGGGCTTTGAACGTCACGGTTTTAGGGGATGACCTCTATTGCCACCAACCGTTGTGTCAGCAGTTTCTAGAGCAGCAACTTAACTTCATCGTCGTCTGTCGCCCCGAGTCTCATACTACCCTCTATGAACACCTAGAGGGTATCGAACTCCCGACCCTCACGACCAAGAAGCGGACTGGTAAAGTCGAGAAAACCTATACCTACCGCTATCTCAACGGAGTGCCCCTCAAAGATAGCGATGAGGCCCTGTTGGTCAACTGGTGCGAACTTACTGTCACCACCGCTGATGGCAAGGTAACCTATCACAACTCCTTTGCCACGAGTTATCCTCTCAGCGATGAGAATGTAGCCGAGGTGGTTCGGGCCGGACGCACCCGCTGGAAAGTTGAGAATGAGAACAACAACACTCTCAAGACCAAGGGTTACCATCTAGAACATAACTTTGGGCATGGTAAGCAGCATCTTTCCTCCTTGCTGGCGACCCTCAACATCCTCTCGCTACTCTTCCATACTCTGCTTGAGTTGCTCGATGACAAGTACCAGTTGCTACGAGCGCACTTACCTACCCGTCAAACCTTCTTTAATGATTTGCGGGCGTTGACCCGTTACCTGTACTTCGACAGTTGGGACCACCTTCTGACCTTTATGCTTGAGGGTCTCGAGTTAGACATCCCACCCGATAGCAGTTGAATTTCCAAAATGAGAATTGCTGCTCTGGTAAACCAACAGTTGGCAACCGGGACATCAATCACCTATACTCTAAGAGAGCGCCACATGATTGTGGTCTCCTTCGGGATGTAGCGCAGCTTGGTAGCGCGCCTGCTTTGGGAGCAGGATGCCGCAGGTTCAAATCCTGTCATCCCGATTCGCTTCTCCTCAGGTCTTAAAACAACCGCCTCCTTGGCGATCACCAAGGAGGCGGTTGCGCATCTCGGCCCTGTTAGAGTCTTAACCCATGCTTCCCCTAAATTTGCCGGGAGTCGAAACGACCCAGTTTAGAGAAACGCTCCCACAGAAAAGGAAGTGCCAGAATCATCAACTTGACGATCCAGGGAGCAAAGTAAAGACTGACAAGGGCACAAAGTCCCGCCAAGCCCATGGCTGCCACTTTGACGATTTCCTCACGGGTGTTGACACTGAGGAAAAGGCAAGCAACAGCACAGGCAAGGGCAACCAAGCAGGCAACCAACATCTGTAGTACCTCAAAATTCAGACAAGTTGTTAAGGATGTGGTGCGTTCCTTCGGTACAAAAGCCCTACTTCCGTCTTTCTCTGGGCGGGTTTATCACGACTGACCCAAAAAAGATGAACGATTTGGTTAATCAATGTTTACACTCGCTCTCATTTATGTCAAGGATAAGTTTCACTAATCCCTGACAAAAGAAGAGAAACACTTACCGCAAGCGAGCTTCAGGGGTAATCAGCATGGCATCCCCAAAGGAAAAAAACCGATAATTTTGGGCGATCGCCTCCTCATACAGTCTTAACAGCCGCTCCCGTCCTAGTAAGGCCGAGACCATCATCATCAAACTCGACTTAGGGAGATGGAAGTTGGTAATCAGACCATCCACCACCTGCCAGCGATATCCAGGATAGATAAACAGATCCGTTTTGCCCGCAAAGGGCACTAAATGTCCCGGAGGCTGGCCCTGGCCCGCAGACTCTAGCGATCGCACCGCCGTAGTTCCCACCGCAATCACCCGTCCTCCCTGGGAACGAGTGCGACGAACTGCCTCAACCGTCACCTCGGGGACCTTAACCCATTCCTGGTGCATGACATGATCCCGAATATCGGACGTTTCCACAGGCCGGAACGTTCCAACTCCCACATGAAGCGTCACAAACTCCCGACACACCCCCTGCTCGTCCAATCGTTGCAGCAATTCCGGCGTAAAATGCAATCCCGCTGTGGGTGCTGCGGCTGATCCCGCTTCGCGAGCATAGACCGTCTGATATTGACTGCTACTAGCTTGAGACTCCGTGACATAGGGAGGAAAGGGAACCTCCCCATACCGTTCTAACATCTCAAGCACCGTTGCGCCGGCAGGACAGTGAAACTGTAACAGTCGCCCTCCAGTGGCCTCATCCAGGGAAAGGACTTGGGCCCAAAACTTGGCCCTTGAGTCACGGGCTTCAGGGGAATCAAAGTAAATTTCAGCACCGGGCTTGAGGCGTTTTCCGGGTTTCACTAACGCCAACCACTGACCCTGCTGACGTTCCTCTAGTAATAACACCTCCACCTTAGCCCCACTGGGCTTATAGCCATAGAGACGGGCCGGTAACACCCGAGTATCATTGAGAACCAATAAATCCCCAGGGTTGAGCCAATCCGGTAATTGCCAAAACCGTTGATGCTCATGGGTATCAGGAGAATTAACCACCAGCAGCCGAGAGTGATCCCGAGGGGTGACAGGATTTTGGGCAATGCGTTCCGTAGGAAGCTGATAATCGTAAGCTTCTAGGTATAAATCATCATCAGAAATGGGGATCATAGCTATCAAAAATAAATAGTCAAAAATCGAGGATGGGGAACCTTCCCCATGAAACTATGGGGAGTTCCCCCTAGGAGTAGAGGTCAAGATCACCGATGATCAATATAGACCCCAATTCAAGGCACTCTTTATGGACTACCTCTACTATCTTGCCAACGCCAGCCTGACGTTACGGGTCGTCGAACATCTCAAACGACAAAACTTTCCAGTTCGCTTTATCACGGTCATTCATCAAATCGATGGATGGGTGCTGCGGGTGAAAATGGAGTCTCCCCTGGGCCCTCAAGGACACGGCGACTTTAAAGCTTACCTTAAAGAAGTGGGGATTCCCTACCCCTCTAACATTCGTGTACAAATGGCGATGTGGAGTTTAGAAACTGGGCAAACGCCCGTAGATGTGATGCGACGTTATCAGGTGGCTGTTGTCTGTCATGGCAATCCAGACACAGCGGAAATTGAAGCCTTCCGTCGTCAGTTCGTTCGCGGACTTGGCTATTGCCCAGAAACTCTAGCTTAACCGCACGGGACCAATGTACTGCGGTTAATCCAAAACACCAACTAAGTAATCCTGTAAGGTGAGTTGAAGTTGGTTAACCTGTACAGGCTGTCCGATGACGATCGCATCGGGCAGCTTTGACGTTATAGGAGAACCTGGGGGAGCGGGCTGAGAACGGACAAGGGCTAAGTCAAAGCGACAGGGAAGTTGAGCATAGCGGGGAAAACGAGCCAGGAAAAGACGGGCGGCCTGATTTAAACGACGACATTTGGCCGCAGACAAGGCTAACCGTCCATCCTGGTCCCAGTTTCCCCGACTGCGGGTTTTCACTTCCACGAAGGCTAGAGTTTTTGCCGTTTCAGGGGTTGCGGGAAACCCAGCTACGATATCCAACTCTCCCAAACGACAGCGCCAGCGTTGGTGTAACACGCGCACCTGTGATCCCCGTAGCCATTGAGCGACTAGGTCTTCCCCTAGAGTTCCCACAATGTTCCTGGTAGGATGACCCTGGGAACGGCTGTTATCAGACGTGCTATAACCTTTCGTCATGGGAGAGTAAGGATTGTGAATTACGAGGATGAACAGTGTTGGTATCGGTTTGGGTCTCATGCTAGGGCGATCGCCCGCTCTATGGGGATTACGGTCATTTGTCTTATCCTGGTGGCGATCGCCCAGCTAGGGTTAGCGGTTCCCCAGGCCCAAGCGGTGGCCTATGAGAAGCAAACCCTCTACGGATCTGATTTTTCCGGTCAGGATTTGCGAGACTCCAACTTTACCCTAGCAACGATTCGGGCTTGCGATTTCAGCAAGGCCAATCTACAAGGGGTGCAACTGTTCCGCACCAAGTTTAAGAATGTTAACTTGGAAGGGGCTGATTTAAGCTTCGCCACCCTAGACTCAGCCTTGTTTTTAGAGAGCAATCTCAAAAACGCGATTCTTGAGGGGGCCTTCGCCTATAACTCGGAGTTCCGCAATACCGATATTGAGGGCGCCGACTTTACAGACATTTTTCTGAGCGATGATACCCTCGTGGATTTATGTGAGGTAGCTTCGGGAACTAACCCCGTAACGGGGAATGATACCCGAGATACCTTAGGCTGCGATTATCTCTGAGGTTGGCCAGTAGCCAGGCCTGACTATAGCGACAACGGCGATCGCGCATCATTAAAGAAGACTTATAGACCCTTCTTATTCTGTGCGATCGCCCTCAGACCAATATCCTCCCAATATCCTCTCAGGAGGCTTGCTGCGTTCGTGGGTTGGCACACAACCGTTGCGTCATCGCCTCAGCTTCCCGAGGTAACTGAATAACAAAACCCGCCCCGCCCATCATAGAAGGCTGATAGTATAAGCGTCCGCCATGTTTCTCAGTTACAATTTGGTAACAGATTGACATTCCTAAGCCTGTTCCTTTACCAATGGGCTTTGTGGTGAAAAAGGGATCGAAGATCCGCGATTGCACCGGTTCCGGGATACCGGGGCCATTATCCTCAATAATCACCCGAACCCAGTCCGTCTCAAACTCCGTGGAAATGCGAATCTGACTGGGATGCTCATAACTCTCCTGAGACTCACGTTGGCGATCGCGCTCCTCCAGGGCATCCAAGGCATTCACTAAAATGTTCATAAATACTTGGTTTAGGGAGCCAGCATGACATAACACCTCAGGCAAGAGGGCGTAATCACGGATAATCTCAACCTCGGGCCGATCTGAACGGGCCTTAAGGCGATTTCCTAAAATCGTTAGGGTACTCTCAATCCCCTCATGAAGATCGACCGGTTTCACCTCCGCCTCATCCAATCGGCTAAAATTGCGAAGACTGGATACAATTTCCCGGATTCGCTCAGCCCCGACTCGCAGTGAACCAAGAATCTTAACAATATCCTCAGCAATAAACTCTAATTCAATCTCCTCCCGCCGTTGCTGAACTTCAAGGTCATCGGTTGGACAATTTTGTTCATAGAGCCTTATAAAGTCCAACAAATCTCGGATATAGTCATTGGCATGAACCAAATTGCCATAAATGAAGTTCACGGGATTGTTAATCTCATGGGCAACCCCAGCCACCAACTGCCCTAACCCCGACATTTTCTCCGTTTGCACCAATTGCGCCTGGGTGTCCTTGAGGCGATGTAAAGCTTGTGAAAGTTCTTCAGTTCGGGCTTCGACTCGTTGTTCTAGAGTTTGGGTGAGCCGTTCGAGTTTCTGTTGAGCCTGTTGTCGTTCTTCAATTTCCTGGGCTAACTGCTGATTTTGTGCGGCTAATTCCTCTTCCGCCAGTTCACGACTTTCCTCACTCAATACATACCACCAAGCGGCAATGCCTAGGATGACCAGTAAAGGGGCGTATAGGGCGAAAAATAGGGTCAAGAAGGTTTCATTGAGCTGAGGCCATTGCTCCGGGAGGTCTTTCAGCCCCAAGTAAGCCACCACCACAAATAACAGTCCCGTGACACTGGAAATAAGAGTAAAAGCTCCCAAAAAACGTAACAGCTTCCGATCCAGATGAGGGGCAATTTTACTCTCAAAGGCAGCTTGCAGAGGTTGTAAGATGCGAATTTCGCCGAACTGGAGTGGGGGTTTACAGCGATCATGACAACGGGAGTCCAAACTACAACAGAGAGAACAGATAGAGCCCTCATAAACTGGGCAGTAGGCCATGTCTGGAACTTCATAAGACTGCTCACAGAGGCAACAATCGATTAAATTACGATTATCAAGAGTCCGAACTCCCCCATTGAGCGTCGGCGTTATCATCCCAATCACCTCGCTAGCTTCAATTTGGCTTTGATAGGGATTGGCCCGAGCGATATAGAAGCGTCCCCCTGTGAGTTTGGCCAAGATGGGAGAGAGAATAAATGCCAGTCCCAGAGCCAGAAACGGTGAATAGGCCTGGGCATACTCTCCCCAGGTTCCTACAAACGCGGTGATGGCCACCAGTGAGGCGATCACCGTTGCTCCAAAGCCCACAGGGTTAATGTTATACAGATGGGCCCGCTTAAATTCAATATAGGAGGGACTCCAGCCTAGAGGCTTGTTAATGATTAAGTCTGCCACGAGGGCCCCAATCCAGGCGATCGCCACATTGGAATATAAGCCTAATACCGCTTCCAAGGTTTGAAACACGCCCAATTCCATGAGTAACAGGGAGATGGCCACATTAAAAATCAGCCACACCACTCGTCCTGGGTGATTATGGGTTAAGCGAGAAAAGAAATTTGACCAAGCCAGAGACCCTGCATAGGCATTGGTGACATTAATTTTAATCTGGGAGACCACCACAAATAGAGTCACCACCCCTAACACCATTTCAGGAGTTTTAAAGACATCTTCAAACCCCGCTAAATACATATAGACGGGTTCCTTAGCCTTGGTCAGAGAAATTCCATGTTCCAGGGCTAGGAAGGCCAAGAAGGCTCCTCCAATTTGTTTTGCCCAACCCAACACAATCCAGCCTGGGCCAGCAGCCATGGCTGCAACCCACCAGCGGCGACGATTATCCGGTTGAAGGTCTGGTAAAAATCGTAAGTAATCCACCTGTTCCCCGAGTTGAGCTGTCAGGGAAAACGAGACCGTCGCGGCGGCCCCGAAGAGCAAAGGATTAAACCCGGCTCCACTCGGAGAGTTACCCCCAAACTCCATCCACCGCTGTATCACCTCTGGTTCCCGATGCAAGACGAATAGGTAGGGCATCACCATAAGAATTAGCCATAGAGGCTGTGTCCAGAGTTGCAAACGGTTGATAAACGTTACCCCATAGAACACCATGGGAATGATAATCAGAGAACAGAGAAGATAGCCCCATTGCAGGGGTAAATTCATATAAAGCTTCAGGGCCTGAGCCATGATGGCGGCTTCTAAGGCAAAGAAGATAAAGGTAAATGACGCATAAATAACTGACGTGATTGTCGAACCGATATAACCAAACCCAGCTCCCCGGGTTAGCAAGTCCATATCGATATTATATTTGGCGGCATAATAGGCAATGGGAATTCCCGCCAAAAAAATTAGAGCGCTAACTAGACTAATGGCCCAAAACGTGTTAAAGAAGCCATAATTAATAACGAGAGAGCCACCGATCGCCTCAAGGGCCAAAAAAGAAATTCCTCCTAAAGCCGTGTTGGTGACGATAAATTCAGACCATTTACGGAAGGATTTAGGCGCATAGCGTAGAGAATAGTCCTCAAAGGTTTCATTGGCGACCCAGGTGTTATATTCTCGCCTTTCCTTCAATATTTTCAAATTTTTTGCCATAAATGTTATAAAAGGTATCACAAAAATGGTGCGTTTTTGGGAACTTGACCAGTTTAACCTCTAGCAAAAGTCTCTAGTTTTGACAGTAATCCTGGCTACAAGATTACAAAAATTTAACGTTCTAGCTATTTTTTACAAGCCATGTAATCCTAAAATCCTGATTTGTGGGTAATCAATCTATTTCAAGCGACTCCGTATTTTAACGGACAAGGGTTGGAATCTAATATGATTGGCTCGCTCAAAGGTGGATTAAAGTCTAACATGACTTTAAAAATTCAGGGATAACTCCAAATGAAAGCCATTTCTATCCTCGGAACCTCTTCCAATGCGGGTAAAAGCTGGTTAACGACAGCCCTGGGGGCTTGGCTGTACCGCCAAGGGGTTAAGGTTGCCCCCTTTAAATCGCAAAATATGTCCAATAATTCCTACGTGACCTTAGAGGGAGGAGAAATTGGACGGGCCCAAGCCGCTCAAGCCTTCGCCTGTGGCTTACAACCCCAGGTTGAGATGAACCCGGTTCTCTTAAAACCCTCGGGACATGGAATGTCTCAATTAGTTTTACTCGGAGACGCGAAAGAGCATATCCCAGCACGGGAGTATTATCGCCATATTGAGGCTCTGTGGCAGGTGGTGGCAGAAATCTTAGAGGGTTGGAGATCTCGCTGTGATGTGTTGCTCCTGGAGGGGGCTGGGAGTCCGGTGGAGTTGAACCTGATGCACCGGGATATCGTTAACCTGCGTCCTGTGAGCTATCTTCAGGGACGGTGGCTCCTGGTGGGGGATATTGAACGAGGGGGGATTTTTGCCCAGGCTTTGGGAACCTATCACTTGATCCCCCCAACCTTACAACCCGCCGGCCTGGGATTGGTGGTGAATAAGTTTCGCGGTGATTTAGGCTTGTTTGCTGAGGCGGGCCAGTATTTTCAACAGCATTTACCAAAACTTCCCTATTTGGGGACGTTGCCCTATCAGGGAAGTCTGCAACCGGAAAGTGAAGATAGTCTCTGTCGAGACGCGGAGGAATCGGCCACCGGGACTGGGGAGATGTTGGCTTGGATTCGTTTCCCTCATTTATCTAATTCTCAAGACAGTCAACCTTGGCGGTTGGATGAGGGAGTTCAGGTGAAATGGGTGGAAACCCCCCAAGCTTTAGAGAAGGCGCGGCTGATTGTGTTACCGGGTAGCAAGAATACGTTAGGGGATTTGGCCTGGTTGCGCGAGACCGGTTTGGCCACGGCTATTATCGAGGCTCATCAACGGGGGGTTCCGGTGGTGGGGATTTGTGGGGGCTATCAGATGTTGGGAGATTGGCTGCTGGATGCAACGGGGGTGGCTGGGGATGCGGGCCGGGTTCGGGGTTTGGGACTGTTACCGGTGACGACGGAGTTTGCACCTCAGAAATCTGTGCGTCAGGTGTTGGCTCAATGGCAGAATCAGTCCTGGCAGGCCTATGAGATTCATATGGGCCAAACCTCACGCTCACCTCAGGCCCAGGATGAGGCGGTTTATGAACCTCTGTTGCTGGCTAATGGGATGGCGGAGGGGTTACGGGGCGATCGCGTTTTAGGGACCTATCTCCATGGCCTGTTTGAGTCTGGGGCCATGCGTGGCTATGTGATGGAGTTGGCTGGGGTGGAGAGTTATCAACCGTCTGGGGAGAGTTGGCAGGAGGTGCAACGACGGCTTTACGATGACATGGCACAATTGATGGAAGACTATTTAGACCTAATGCCGATTCGTCGGTATCTGCAACTTTGAGGTTTTAAGGGACTCGATGACGACTCATTCTCAGACCGATGCACTCAGTGCCAAGGAACAAGAGCGGCTACGGAAGATTAAGGCGGCTAAGGATAAGTCCCATGAGGCGCGACAGGGCCAGGAAAAGGGCCTCTATGTTCTGTTTACGGGACTGGGGAAGGGGAAAACCAGTAGTGCCATGAATTTGGTGTATCGTCATTTGGCTCATGATCTCCCCTGTGCGGTGGTTCAGTTTGTGAAAAACTCTGAGGCCTATCCCGATGGCGATCGCCTGTTACTGACAAAACTCTCGCAACAGGGGTTTCCGGTGCGCATCCATACCCTCGGAGGCGGTTTTACCTGGGAAACTCAGAACCCAGAACAGGATCGTCAGATGGCCGCTGCGGCTTGGGAGCAGGCCTTAGAGTATATTCAAGACCCTGAAATCTCTTTGGTGGTCTTGGATGAACTGCATATTGCTCTGAAAAATAAGCAGTTGCAGGTGGAAACCGTGTTGGCGGGGATTCAAAGTCGTCCTGTTCTCTGTCATGTGGCCACGACGGGCCGTTATGCGCCTCAGGAGTTGATTGAGGCGGCGGATTTGGTGACGGAAATGACGCGGGTGAAGCATCCGATTTCTCAGGGGATTCCGGCACAACTGGGGATTGAGTTTTAAGAGGCCGTCTTAAGGTTGGGGATAGCGGGAGAGGGCGATCGCGGCATTTTGTCCGCCGAAGCCAAAACTCAGACAGAGGGCGCGATCGCAATCCTCGGCCCGGGAATGGGTGATTAGATCTAGGTCAAATTCAGGATCTCGCAAGCCGACGCAGGGGGGAAGTTGGCGATCGCGAATGGCCAACAGACAAAACGCGACCCCCAAGGCCCCGGATGCACCGATGGTATGGCCCGTTGCCCCTTTTGTGGAACTGACGGGAACCCCTTGAGGGAAGAGCCATTGAATCAGGGCCGCTTCACGACTATCGTTGAGCCGGGTACTGGTTCCATGGGCGTGGATGTAATCAATCTCCTCTGGCTCTAATCCACTACGCTCTAAGCATTGTTTGACAGCGGCGATCGCCCCTAAACTTTCCGGTTGGGGGGCGCTGACATGATAGCCGTCGGCGGTTAGGCCAAAATCGAGAATTTCGCCATAAATCCGAGCCTCTCGCTCCAGGGCGATGTCCTCTCGTTCCAGGACAAAGAGGGCAGCACCTTCGGCTAGGGCTAATCCTTCCCGTCGGCGATCGAAGGGATAACAGCCCTGTTGGGCCAGGGCCCCCATGCGCTCAAAACTGGCTAGGGTGAGGGGAGTAATGGGAGCTTCGACGGCTCCGGCGAGAACGCGATCGCAGGTTCCCTCGCGAATTAACTGCACCCCTCGGGCGATCGCCCCCATGCCCGTTGCACAAGCGGCCATGGGGGATAAAACAGCAGACTGACTCCCACATTCAATGGCGGCCAGGGTGGCGGGGGTATAGGGGAGGGCGCTCAACCAACTGGCCTCGGGAGCGAGCTGGCCCCCCTGGGAAACTTGGCTAGCGAATGTTTCCAATTTCCCTTGTTGGGCCCGACTGGAGCCGACGACAATGCCACAATCGGGCAGGGGAGTCGTCAGTTGGGCATCCTTTAGGGTTTGTTGAACCACCTCGGGGATGATTTGCTCCAAGGAGCGAGGGGCTGAGTGGAGCATTCCCAAAGGTTTAAGGGGAAATTGGGGAAAGGGCTGTTGCAAACGCAATCCTGACTCCCCGTTGAGCAGCTTATGCCAGGTGCTAGCTAGGTCTCCTAAACTGGAAAAGCCAGCCATTCCCGTCACGACAACGGGAGTCACGGCTGGCCGCTTAAAACGCTGTGGTGCCACTACTGGACGAGAAACTCTGCCCCTTCAGTCACCGTTGCCGATTGGATGCGATCGCCCTGTTGAATCCCATCCACCACCTCCATACCTTCGCTGACATAGCCGAAGACAGCATAGTTACCATCGAGGAAACTTAAATCATCCAGAGCAAAATAAAATTGGGCGGAGGCGGAGTTCGGGGACTGCGATCGCGCCATGGCTACGGCTCCTCGGCGATGATTCAACAGAGGTGCTTCTCGCACCCCCGCAGCCATCAGAGTTTCGCCATACAGAGGCTCGCTGGCCCCTTGGGGTTTAATTTCCAGGGGAATATAGCGAGGTTGACCGGTTTCAGCATTGACATAATTCCCAGTTCCCAGACGAGACACAGGAACATCGGCATCGGCACTCAGGGGATCTCCCCCTTGAACCACAAAGGGTTCAGGTTCTCGGACTACTCGGTGAAAGCTGGTTCCGTCATAAACCCCTTTCTGAACCAGATCTACAAAATTTCCGGCGGTGACTGGGGCATCTTCACCATTGACCTCAATGGTGATGGAGCCACCGTTAACCACCATGACAACGGTGGCCATGCCCTCTAGACGGGGCGTTGTTGCAGCCACGTCCTGGACGGTTGCCGTGGTGGTTGAGGACGTTTCTGCTAGATCCGTCACTTGAGTACAGCTAGCCAGCACCGTCAAACTGATGACAAGTAGCACCGTTAAGCGCAGTCGCCACCAACGGTCCTGAGATTGGGTCAAAGGTTGCATGAGTCTGTGGCCAATGAATTGGACTAAAGCAAATCTGAATTTTACAATCCTTCGAGGGGAACGCTTAGAAAACGTGCTAATTCAGCCGCACGATTTTCGACCTCTGCCAGGGACAATGGCTGTCCCACTCGGGTCAAGGGAATATCCCGCATCCCCTTCACTCTCAGGTACAAGGCTCGTTTAGGATTTACACCATCCCGGATGTCCACTCGGATGGATTTGATGGCATCGACATCACAGGTAATTTCGATACGACGGTTTTTCCCAGGAAAGCCCCAGCGGAAGACGGTTACGTTGCCATCTTCCAGGTTAAACCTGTTGTAGCCACCGCCCACATCCCAGAGAATAACCAACCAAAGATAGGTCGACAGCAGAATCGCGGCAGAGCCATACAGGCCCATCACCAGCCCCTGGGGAAGAAAGATAAGTTCGGTGGGATTGGCAAAGGGGAGGAAATTCACCTGGGTGTAGCTAGAAATCCCTGCCAGGAGGAAGCCAACGCCGCCCACCAACACAACGGTTGCCCAAAAGTAATTACTGAAGCGTCGAGAACCGAGGACGGTTTGGGTTAGGGTGCGATCGCTCTTCGTGACAGTTTGTGCGGTCATAGTGAATCCTAGACTAATTTCTAAAAAACTTGTTGAAGACTTGACAAAAAATATTAAATGTGATAGGAGCGCCTCAAGCACAAGAGGTTTGAAACGTTCTTAATGTATTTTAACCTGTTCAGTCCCAGCTTTGAGAGGCAATTCCGGCAACTTTCTTAGAAACTTGGGTAGCATTCTGGGGAACTTGGTGGCATAGTATATACTTATGTTAACTTAATTAAAACCTTGCACCATTTTTCAAAGCAAGGAGGCTTGACGATATTATGACCATTGCTGTAAGTCGCGCACCAGAACGAAGCTGGTTCGACGTACTCGACGACTGGCTCAAGCGCGATCGATTCGTGTTTGTCGGCTGGTCCGGAATCCTTCTGTTCCCCTGTGCCTACCTCGCCGTCGGCGGTTGGCTCACCGGAACCACCTTTGTCACATCCTGGTATACCCACGGTCTAGCATCGTCCTACCTGGAAGGTTGTAACTTCCTGACCGTTGCCGTGTCCACCCCCCCTGACAGCTTGGGTCACTCCCTGCTGTTCCTGTGGGGACCCGAAGCCCAGTGGAACTTTGCCCGCTGGTGCCAACTCGGTGGACTCTGGACCTTTACCGCCCTGCACGGTGCCTTCGGACTGATTGGCTTTATGCTGCGTCAGTTTGAAATTGCCCGTTTGGTGGGATTGCGTCCCTACAATGCGATCGCCTTCAGCGGTCCCATTGCCGTGTTCGTGAGCGTGTTCCTGCTCTATCCCCTAGGACAATCGAGCTGGTTCTTTGCTCCGAGCTTCGGTGTCGCGGCAATCTTCCGTTTCATCCTCTTTTTCCAAGGGTTCCACAACTGGACCCTCAACCCCTTCCATATGATGGGGGTTGCCGGGATTCTCGGCGGGGCGCTGCTCTGTGCCATTCACGGTGCCACCGTGGAAAACACCCTCTTCCAAGATGGTGAAGGAGCTAACACCTTCCGCGCCTTTGAACCCACCCAAGCGGAAGAAACCTATTCTATGGTGACCGCTAACCGCTTCTGGTCTCAGATTTTCGGGATTGCCTTCTCCAACAAACGCTGGTTGCACTTCTTCATGCTCTTTGTTCCCGTCACGGGACTGTGGATGAGTGCCATTGGTGTGGTGGGACTGGGTCTGAACCTGCGGGCCTATGACTTCACCAGCCAAGAAATCCGCGCGGCTGAAGACCCCGAATTTGAAACCTTCTACACCAAGAACATCCTTCTCAACGAAGGGATTCGCGCTTGGATGGCACCGACCGACCAACCGCACCAAAACTTTGAGTTCCCCGAGGAAGTTCTACCTCGCGGTAACGCCCTGTAATTCTGAGTTATCTCAGTTTTATGGCGGTGAGGTTGACGACTGTGGGGTTGACCCTCAAGTTCTTGAAGTGACCCCCAGTCCTATCCTTACCTGTCCCACCTGCTTTGAGAGACATCGACTCAGAGACTTGTCGCTCCTAAAGATGTCTCCCTTGGATGCACGTTAGATATTAGAGGAGGTTACACCTCGTGACAACATCGTTCAACACTGCCATGATCAGTGGCGGACGTGACCAGCAATCATCGGGATTTGCCTGGTGGTCTGGAAACGCTCGCCTCATCGACCTGTCGGGTAAACTACTCGGCGCCCACGTTGCCCATGCTGGCTTGATTGTCTTCTGGGCCGGTGCAATGACCTTATTTGAGGTCGCTCACTTTGTTCCTGAAAAACCCATGTACGAGCAAGGTCTCATCTTGCTCCCTCACCTGGGAACCCTCGGCTGGGGCGTTGGCCCTGGTGGAGAAGTGATTGATACCTTCCCCTACTTCGTCGTAGGTGTGCTTCACCTGATTTCCTCTGCCGTTCTCGGACTCGGTGGGATCTACCACGCCGTTCGGGGTCCTGAGCGTCTGGAAGAATATTCCTCCTTCTTCGGCTATGACTGGAAGGACAAAAACCAGATGACCAACATCATCGGCTTCCACCTAATCCTGCTCGGATGTGGTGCGCTGCTGTTGGTTGCCAAAGCTATGTTCTTTGGTGGTGTCTATGATACTTGGGCACCCGGTGGCGGTGACGTTCGCGTCATTACTAACCCCACCCTCGACCCCTCGGTCATCTTCGGCTATCTCGTGAGAAACCCCTTTGGTGGCGTTGGGTCCATCATCGGTGTGGACAACATGGAAGATATCATCGGCGGCCACATTTGGGTTGGCCTCATCTGCATCGCTGGTGGTGTCTGGCACATTCTCACCAAACCCTTCGGCTGGGCCCGTCGTGCCTTCATCTGGTCGGGTGAAGCTTATCTTTCCTACAGTGTGGGTGCGCTGTCTCTGATGGCGTTCATCGCTTCGGCTTACGTGTGGTTCAACAACACCGCCTATCCGAGCGAGTTCTACGGTCCCACCAACGCTGAAGCCTCTCAGGCTCAGTCCTTCGTTTTCTTGGCTCGTGACCAAAAACTCGGTGCCAATATTGGTTCAGCTCAAGGCCCCACGGGTCTGGGTAAATACCTGATGCGCTCTCCGACTGGTGAAATCATCTTCGGTGGTGAAACCATGCGCTTCTGGGACTTCCGTGGTCCTTGGTTGGAGCCTCTCCGTGGTCCCAATGGTCTCGACCTCAACAAACTCAAAAATGATATTCAGCCTTGGCAGCTTCGCCGTGCGGCTGAGTACATGACTCACGCTCCTAACGGTTCCATCAACTCTGTGGGTGGAATTATTACCGAGCCGAACTCTGGGTTTAACTACGTTAACCCCCGTGCTTGGTTGGCAGCGTCTCACTTCATTCTCGCTTTCTTCTTCCTGGTGGGTCACTTATGGCATGCCGGACGCGCTCGCGCCGCTGCGGGTGGATTTGAATCCGGTCTCAACCGTGAAACTGAACCTGTCTTGAACATGAATCCTCTGGACTAGAGGCAGCTGTTCCCCACTGAAGTCATCACCCATTAGGTTGGGCTCAAACTTCAGTTAGTTCAAGGGTATGACAACCGCGAGTGGCTCCCAATCATCTGGGGGCCACTTTTTTGTTGGGTGCTACTTTTTTAGCGCTGGAGTCGCGGGTTTTGTGGATTTTAGTCTCTAAGGATGTCAAACAGTCTGGTAGCCTAGTGATGGGAGTTTTTGTGGAGATGCGATCGCACGAGAACTCTTTATCAGACATGATGCAGAAAAAGGATAAAGGGATGGTAATGACGGACGACCGGAACTCGCCTCAGGACGAGCAGTTTGATCTGCATACCTATTTGGCGGAGGGGAAGACGTTAGTTGAAGCCGCGCTCGATCGCGCACTTCCGGTCATCTACCCCGAACGAATTTATGACGCGATGCGCTACTCTCTCCTCGCCGGAGGAAAGCGTCTGCGCCCCATTTTATGTTTAACCACCTGCGAAATGGTGGGGGGAACTCGGGAGATGGCTCTGCCGACGGCTTGTGCGTTGGAGATGGTACATACCATGTCCTTGATTCATGATGATCTCCCCTCCATGGACAATGATGATTATCGGCGCGGTAAACTGACCAATCACAAGGTTTTTGGCGATGACGTGGCGATTCTCGCGGGGGATGGGCTGCTGGCGTACGCCTTTGAGCATATCGCCGTGGAAACTCAGGATGTCCCCCCGGCTAATATCCTCAAGGTAGTGGCACGTTTAGGTCGCGCGGTGGGGGCCGCAGGACTCGTCGGCGGGCAAATTGTGGATTTGGAGTCAGAAGGGAAACCGGATATTCCCTTAGATACGCTCCAGTTTATTCATACTCACAAAACAGCGGCTCTCCTAGAAGCCAGTGTTGTATCAGGGGCCCTATTGGCTGGCGCCTCAACCACTGAGATTGAGGATTTATCTCGCTATGCCTATCAGATCGGTTTGGCATTTCAAATTGTGGACGATATCCTCGATGTAACAGCCTCATCGGAGGTTTTGGGTAAGACCGCTGGCAAAGACGCTAAGATGCAAAAGGCGACCTACCCAAGTTTATGGGGATTGGAGGAGTCGAAGCGACAGGCGCAACTCGCGATCGCGGATGCGATATCGGCGCTGCAATCCTTTGGTGAGGCGGCTCGTCCCTTAGTAGAAATTGCCGAGTTTATTATCCGTCGCCAGTACTAAGGGAAGCTATGCAAAATTTGGCGCAAGTCTTGAATAATCACATTTTGCTTGTGGCACTCGCTGCCTGTTTAATTGCTCAGTTGTCGAAGTTACTTCTCTATGCTGTTCAACACCGTCGCTTTAATGGACGAGTGTTAATTGAAACCGGGGGAATGCCTAGCTCTCATTCAGCCCTGGTCACCGCCTTAGCTACGGGAGTTGGGCAGCGTTTAGGGTGGGACAGTCCTGATTTTGCCATTGCCGTCGTGTTTGCGGTCATTGTCATGTACGATGCCGCCGGTGTGCGTCAAGCGGCCGGTAAACAAGCACGAGTCCTCAATCAAATGATTGATGCCTTCTTTCACGAGGAAATTGAGTTTGATGAGGCTCGTCTTAAGGAACTTTTGGGACATACCCCATTCCAGGTTGTGATTGGCTCAGCCTTAGGGGTGGCGGTGGCCTGCTTACTTCAGGGGGGCTGATCAATAAAAGACCCAACTTGGGGGGTTGGGTCTTTTGACGGTCATGGAAACAACGGACTAATCATCCTGATTACTGAAGAGGATGGAAGAGTAAATCGGGGAAAATACGATTAAATTCAATCAAGATTCCCGCTGTAATGAACATCCAGGTGGCGGCTAAAACAGGAGCCGTTGACAGATATCTTTGTAGGTCTTTCATAAAGTTCACTCCGTGGTTTTCAAAAACGAATGTCAGCCGAGTCTAGCGGGGAGAAATGGGGATTTCATTGTCCTTAGCAAACATTTCTCCGGTGGTGATTTCTTTGAACGCAGCTAGGGGCCAAGCAAAACCACTCAGAGAGAAGCGAATCGCGCGGGGAACGTCGATGATGATTTCTTTTTCTTCGGGGGATTTCTCGCCACGAATCGAAATGAGATAACTCCGACCTGCCCAGCCAATCCAGCCAGCAATGTAGAGGAACAGCACACCAGGAATGAGAAATTCTCCGGCATGGCTCCACCGACCATCCACAATCAGGTGGGGGAGGCCTTCTTCTCCGCAGAGAAGCTCGCGTCCATAGAGTTCGAAGCGTTGTTTGGCTTGCTCAGTCGTTGCGGCTTTGGCCCGGGCGATGAAGGCAGGACTCTCGTTACAGGGAGTCAGACCTGCCACGTCAGCGGAAGCAGTGGGGGCAAAGCTGAACCAAAGAACTGCTGTCAGTACCAGCGCTAGTAGTCGTCGCATAAGAATGCTTTCCTTGGATATCAAAACTTAAAATGATATCTTTGATGACCGCGATATTCAGAGCCGAGGTCAATGTCAAAGATATCTGGCTAGCATCCTATCATAAAAGATATCGCTTCCTGGAGAGCTTTTGAGCCTAAATGACCACAATCCTTGCTATTGAAACAAGTTGTGACGAAACTGCCGTAGCAATTGTTAAAAAACGTCAAGTTTTAAGTAGTATTGTTACATCTCAAATTGAAACCCATCGTCAGTATGGGGGGGTGGTTCCTGAGGTGGCCTCCCGGCAACATTTGGAATTGCTGGGGGAGGCGATCGCCCAAAGTTTGAACCAAGCCAACCTTCATCCGAGTCAACTTGATGGCATTGCCGCCACCTGCACCCCTGGCTTAGTGGGGTCCTTACTGGTGGGGGTGATGGCTGCTAAAACTCTGGCCCTCGTCCATGAGAAGCCTTTTCTGGGGGTCCATCATCTGGAGGGACATCTCTATGCGTCCTATCTCAGCGACCCCAGCTTAGAACCGCCATTTCTCTGTCTGTTGGTCTCTGGGGGTCATACCAGTTTGATTCACGTGAAAACCTGTGGCGACTATCAAACCCTGGGGCAAACCCGTGACGATGCGGCCGGAGAAGCCTTTGATAAGGTAGCCCGCTTACTCAAATTAGGCTATCCAGGGGGTCCGGAAATCGATCGCCTGGCCCAACAGGGCAATCCCGATGCCTTTCCCCTGCCAGAGGGTCGGGTTAAACTCCCCAATGGAGGCATTCATCCCTATGATGCCAGCTACAGTGGCTTGAAAACCGCTGTCATGCGCTTGGTGCAAAAACTAGAAGCCAGTGAGTCAGACTTACCGGTGGCTGACTTAGCCGCCAGTTTCCAGAAAACCGTGGTGCGATCGCTCGTCAAACGGACGATTCGTTGCGCCTTAGACTATAACCTATCCACCATCGCTGTAGGGGGCGGAGTGGCAGCGAATCGAGGCTTACGGACAGCCCTAACAGCAGCGGCGGAGGCCGAGGGGTTACGGGTTCTCTTTCCACCCATGAGCTACTGTACCGATAATGCCGCCATGATTGGCTGTGCTGCCTCAGAACACCTCAGCCGAGGGCATACCTCCCCTTTGACCTTGGGGGTACGCTCTCGGCTGCCGGTATCTGAGGCGATGAGCCTCTATGGGCAATCTCAGGCTAGCTAAATTAGCCGTCCTGGCTATCTAAATAGCTGTTGAGGGCCTCACTGGCCAGGTCTAACATCGGTTTGCCAGACCGCAGGGATTCCTGTTTGAGACGCTCATACACCTCATCATAGATGCGAATCCGATGCCGTTCCTTACGCTTGGGTTTGAGGCTGGAGGGGTCATAACGATCGGAGAATTGTTGTAGGCCCTCCATGCCGATGCGATCGCAGAAATCCCCAAAGCGTTCACCGGGTTTACGATCCTGCTTGAAGTAGACAAACAACGGCTCCAGCACTGCTTCCAATTCATCCGCCGCCACGCGATCGCGATAGACTTGCGCCAAACGAGTTTGGTTCGGATCAGCCCCCAACCACATCTGATAGACATTGGGAGCGCGGCCGACAAAGCCCAACTCAGCGATATAGGGACGAGCGCAGCCATTGGGACAACCGGTCATACGGATGACAAACTCTTCTTTCTGGAGTCCCACCCGAATCAGTAACTTACGAATACGAGTGAGAATATCGGGGATAGCGCGCTCGGACTCCGCAATCGCCAGGCCACAGGTGGGCAGGGCGGGACAAGCCATCGAGAGCCGTTTGAGGGAGTCTAATCCTTCTAAGGACTGTACTCCCGCCTCTCGCAAAATCTGATTGATCGCCGAGCGATGACTGGGGTCAATATCGTAAATTAACAGGTTTTGGTGGGGCGTCAGACGCATCGGCAGGTTATAGGTCTCGATGATGGTCCGTAAAGCATCCCGCAACTTCCAATCGCCATAATTGGCAATGCGCCCGTTTTGCACCCAAAGTCCCAAGAACAGTCGGCCATCCCCCTGTTCCTGCCAACCGAGATAGTCTTCATAGCGCCATTCCGGTAGGGGTTGATAAGGCTGTAGGGGTTTCCCAAAATAGCCTTCTACGGTGCTGCGGAATTTTTCCACACCCCAATCATGGAGCAGATATTTGAGACGAGCATGACGGCGGTCATGGCGATCGCCGTAGTCACGCTGGGTGGCGACAATGGCTTTCACCAGGTCATAAATATCGGCTTTATCCACATAGCCAATTTCATCGGCGAGGCGGGGGAAGGTTTCTTCCTTATTGTGGGTGCGGGCCAAGCCGCCACCGGCGAGGATATTAAACCCCTGAAGTTGTCCCTGGTCATTACTGACGAGAACGACAGATAGGTCTTGGGAATAGAGATCGACGGAGTTATCACCGGGAACGGTGACACAGGTCTTAAATTTACGGGGCATATAATGCTCCCCATAAATAGGTTCCTCTTTATCCTTAAAGAGGGTGCCATTGCCGTTGCGTTGGCGCGCGGCTTTCACCTCAGGATCTTCTTCCCCAGAAATCGCCTTTTCCCCATCGAGCCAAATTTCGTAATAGGCGCCACTTTGTGGGGTGAGGAGATCAGCAATGCGATCGGCATAGTCCCAGGCTAAGCCATACTCCGGGCGATTTTTGAAGGGAGCCGGGGGAGCCATGACGTTGCGGTTCAGGTCACCACAAGCCCCCAGGGTGGAGCCAAGATTCCGAACAATAGCACTAATGGTGGCTTTAAGATTTTTTTTCAGGATGCCGTGAAGTTGAAAGCCTTGACGAGTGGTGACTCGCAGGGTTTCATTGCCATACTCCGAGGCGAGGCGATCCAATGTTAGATACAACTGGGCCGGGATAAAGCCACCTGGGTTACGGGTGCGGATCATCATCTGATAATCCTTTTCTTGCCCTTTGACCCGATTATCACGGTTATCTTGCTGATAGGAGCCATGAAATTTCAGGATCTGAATCCCATCTTGGCTGAAGTGGGTGGTATCTTCAAGAATCTCCGTGGCAACGGGTTCGCGTAAAAAGGCACTGCGTTCTTTAATACCTTCTAATTTAGAGAGTTTACGTTCGCTAGAGTTAGGGGTTAGCGTAGCCATGCTTTGACAAGGTGAGAGTACGTGATCACTGTCTCAAGCCCCGGGTCAGTATTGGGGAACTTGAGACAATAAAGGATTACCACCGACGGGGACTCATTGAGACCTGAACTCCGGTAATCCGGTCGAGATTATGGAGAATATATCTTGCAACTCATTTTAGCATCCCTGGGGGGACGCATTGAAAGCCCTGAAATTATTTTTTGGAATTGGGGAGGGTTGCCCTAGGGGGAGCCGGCTTCTTCCAGGTTGCCACCCACAACCCAGCCTTCCTGATTACTGGATTGGGAGCGAACCCGCTGCCAAGCACCGTCCTGAGCTTCTTCTAAAACGGTGACCCGTTCATTAAAGGCAATGCCTCCCAAGCTCCCTGCGTCATAACTAGGGTCGTCTCGCAGTAGTAAGCCTTCGGGCCAGGTGACGCGAGCTTCATAGAGTCCTGGGTCTGGGGTCGGTTCGGGTTCCGGCTCGGGTTCCGGTTCAGGAGTCGCTTCCGGTTCGGGAGTGGTACTGACTGGGGTAGCGGTGGGGGTTTCGACGGTTTCAAACTCAGGTTTGGGGGGCAGGGCCGTCAGGCGGGCCACCAGGTAGAGAGAAGCAGCGACGGCTCCACCAATCGTGAGGGCGATCGCCAGGGTGAAGCCGAGAATAAATTTAGCTAAGTTGGACAGATTCATAGGGAAAAACGGGTGTTAACTTTTGAGGGGTTCGGGGAGCTATAAGTCCCGCGCTGTACCTGAAAGGTCAGCGTCGGGACTTATACCCGCGCTTGTCGATTCCCCATGCTTCCGGCACGCTACGCGAACGATGGGGATGAGACCAGCATTTACCATTGGCTACAGCTTGTGGTAAACTGTAGCAATGCTGACAATGAACTACACCTACCGAATCTATCCAGATGCCATGCAGCAGACTGAACTGCGGTCGTGGCTTGAGACGTGCCGAGGCGTGTATAACTACGCTTTGCGCGAACTCAAGGACTGGATGGCTTCGCGTAAGGGTCCGGTAGACAGATGCTCGTTGGAGAAGGAATACATCATTCCCGCTTCGGAGCCGTTTCCGTCTTATCACCGTCAGCAAAACAACCTGCCTAAAGCTAAGAAGCAATTCCCGCATTTGGGTAAGGTGCATTCTCAGGTTTTGCAAACTACGATTCGGAGACTGCACGATACTTGGGGAGCGTTTCAGAAGCGTGGACATGGGTTTCCGCGCTTCAAAAAGTTCGGTCAGTTCAAGTCCTTTGTGTTTCCCCAGTTCAAGGACAACCCTATTGATAGCTTCGCTATCAAATTGCCAAAGATAGGAGAAGTCCCCATCAACCTGCATCGTCCCATCCCTGACGGGTTCAAGGTCAAGCAGGTGAGGGTTCTGTCCAAGGTGCGGGGTACGCAATGGTACGTTGTTGTCACGATAGAATCGAGTGTGTCGGTTCCCGATGCTCCGGTTCATGGCCGTGCGATTGGAATTGACCTGGGATTGGAGCGATTCTTGACCGCTTCGGATGGCAGTTTCCAGGAGCGCCCTAAGTTCTTCAAGTCGAGGCAACGCAAGCTGAAATTGCTGCAACGCAGAGCGGCACGAAAACAGAAGGGTTCTCAAAACTGGGAGAAGGCACAAATTGAAGTGGCCAGAATGCACCATCGCATTGCCAACCGTCGTAAAGATTTCCATCTGAAGACGGCTCATAAACTTTGCGACCAGGCGCAAACCATTTTTGCCGAAGATCTCAACGTCACGGGGTTGACGCGGGGGATGCTGCGGAAAGATTGTGTTGATGCTGCTTTCGGACAATTTCTGTCTCTGACGGAATGGGTGTGCTGGAAACGTGGCGTGTACTTTGCTAAAGTCAACCCAAACGGCACCAGTCAAACCTGCCCATCCTGCTTTGCGACCGTGAGCAAAGGGTTGGAAGTCAGAGAGCATCATTGTCCTGAGTGTGGGTATCGGACTCATCGTGACCATGCCGCAGCAGAGATGGTATTGCATCGTGGACTAGAGAACGTAGTAGCCCAGGGACTCTGGGGAAAGGAAACAGCCTGTCAAGTCGGTCTATCGGGGGTCTATGACCTAGATAAGTGGCGTGGGGCAGGAATACTCAAGAGCGATCTTGGGAAGCCCGCGCTGTACCCGTAGGGTCAGCGTCGGGAGGATGTCACGACTCACCGCGTAGTTGTCCTTGGATACGACTCGATAAACTCCCTTGACGGGATGCTAAACGGGCTTTACCGGAGCTGGCCCAGTCTTGGAGAAATTGGATTTGCTCTTGAGCCGTGCGAGCCAGGGGCACAATTTGGCTGGCTGCCTCTAGGATATCCTGGGTAGTAAAGTCACGATCCTGACTGAAACCGATGTGCATGGCTTCGACAATCATTTGTTCAATCTCCGCCCCGGAAAAATCGGGAGTTTCATAGGCGAGGCGATCGAGATCGTAGTTGGCGAGGTTATGGGGTCGCAATCGGGATAGATGGACGGAAAAAATTTCCCGTCGTTCGGCTTGAGTGGGCAATCCGACGAAGAAAATTTCATCGAAACGACCCTTACGCAAGATTTCTGGCGGTAACACTTGGATATTGTTGGCGGTGGCGACGACAAAGACGGGGGAATCTTTTTCCGCCAGCCAGGTGATAAAGGTGCCAAAAACGCGGCTGGTGGTTCCCCCATCGCCACTCCCACCTAAGCCGGCGAAGGCCTTATCGATTTCATCAATCCAGAGAACGCAGGGCGCGAGGGCTTCGGCCACTTGAATCATTTGGCGGGTGCGGGATTCAGATTCGCCCACGAGGCCGGCGAAGAGTCGCCCCACATCTAGGCGTAATAGGGGGAGATGCCAATGATGGGCGATCGCCTTGGCACTGAGGGATTTTCCCGTTCCTTGAATGCCCACCAGGAGGAGGCCTCGGGGATAGGGTAAGCCATAGTCACGGGCTTTTTCTGAGAAGCCCCCACCTCGGCGCAGCAGCCAATCTTTGAGGTTATCGAGTCCGCCAATGTCGCTAATTTCTTCGGTGGCCCCGTAAAATTCCAGGATTCGGGTTTGGCGAATGGTTTGGCGTTTTTCTTCGAGGATTAGGTCAACATCGCCGGGTTCGAGTTGGCCATGGGTGGCGATCGCCCGGGCCAACACCCGACGAATCCGCTCTAGGGAGAGGCCCTGACAGGAGCGCACCATCTCATCGAGGAGGCGATCGCCCAAGGGCCGGCCCATCGCTGACAACAATCCCTCTATTTCTCGGCGAATTTCCTCGGCGCTGGGCAAGGAAAACTCCATCACCGTCAAGACTTCACTGAGATCTTCGGGGATGGCCACATTCGGCGCCAACAGGACCAAGTTCTTGGGTTGAGATTTGAGCAAGCGAGCCAGATTGCGCAGCTTGCGGGAGATAGAAATATCCTCTAGGAAGCGATGAAAGTCCCGCAAAATAAAGATAGCTGGGGAATTGGCGGGCAATTTCTCCACCTGTTCCAAGGCTTGCAAGGGGTTGCGCCGTGCTGTTCCCGCATCATTGGCATTGCCCTGATAGCCGTCCACAAAATCCCAGATATACACCGCACGATTGCCCTGGGTTTTGGCGGACTGGTGAATCGTCGCTTCCACCCGTTCTTCTTCCAGGGTTGAAATGTAGAGAATCGGGTAACGGGCCCGCAGCAGCAGTTCAAATTCGTCTTTAAAACTCATGTTTTAACGAGTTGGCTCACGTGGGAGTTTTCCTTTGAGATCTTGCAAGGCGGCCCAGCGGTGATCGAGGGTGGGGGGGTTGGCGCTCTCCACATCAATCCCGCCACAGTCTTGACGACAGAGTTTGCGATGCGGCAGGGCTAGACATAATTGTTCATAGAGCCATTTTTCTGGGTCAAAGTGACCCTCAGGATGCAAACTCTCGGTCAGTTCTTCGCTGAGGACTTCTTGTTCCAGGGGCAGATCCTCGAAGCGATCGGCATTGACATCGAGCCAAATCACTTCTTCGGGGGAGACATTGAGGCGATGATTGTATTGTTGCAGGCAGCGATCGCAGGTCAGGGTAACAATGGCCTCCAGGGTGGCCTGAATCTGGAGGTAAGTCCCCGCATGGCTGACTGACAGAGTCCCACGCACCGGCATCAAGGTGTCCAATTCGGGAATAAATTGCTTAAACTCGATGACTTCAGTTTTTTGCGGTGCTTTTAGTAGTGACGGAACATAAATCGGTTCCATTGTCAAGTCCTCCCAAACGGTCGAGGTGCAGCCCAAGCCAATGTCGGGTCGACAGCATCCGCTGTGATTCTATCAAACTGCCGACGTCCCTGTAGCAAAACCTGTCCCGGTTCTCGGAACAGGTCTTAGCATCTACCCCAGTTTCCTCAAGACTGACCGGCTTTTTTCTTGCGTTTCGGCTCAAATGGCAACTCCTGACGGTTACCCTCTTTCGCTTTCGCTTTTTCTTGAGCATCCACAATTTTTTGCAGATTTTCCGGGAGCGGTTCCCGAGACAAAATAAAGGTTTGTAGGGTTTGAAAGATGTTTGCCACCACCATGTACATCAGCACCCCAGCCGGAAGCGGGAAAAATAGGAACATCCCCGAAAAAATCACCGGCGTTAGCTTACTGATGGTTTGCTGCTGAGGATTGGCATTACTATCTTGTCCTTGTCCTGAGAGAATCTGGTTGAGATAGAGACTTAAGCCAAAGAAGAGAACCATACCCACAATATCCCAGTGGATTTGTCCATTGTCCCCCGTTGCACCAACGCGGCCCAAGGCCTGAATAAACAGGAAGCCTTTATTAGCTGCGAGTCCGGGGATTTTGCCCTCTAAGGTCACTTTACCCGGTTGTAGCGCTTCTAGGGTTCCATCCTCTTGCAGACTCACCCGATTTTCCCCATCTTTGACTTGCCATTGGGGTTGAACCTCCGGGTTATCATAGTCTTGCAGCAACTGTGCCAGGGGCGTCCCATCGAGGGATTGAAACTCTAGGTTAACCTTCTCACCCACCACCAAGCGATTGCCAGCGGGTAACACCGCTGCAATTTGCCGGTGAACCCCATCGGTGACATAGATATTTTTGGGGTCACTGGTGTACACCTGAGGCTGGATGCGCTCGATCTGTTCCCGAGGGAAAATCTCGACATCCACCTGGTAGCCAATATCGGCAAACGGTGATCCCCGTAAGGTGGCAAATAGGGCGAATAGCACCGGCATTTGGACCAGAATCGGCAAACATCCCGCTAGGGGGTTGCCGAACTCTTTGTAAACAGCACTCATTTCTTCTTGCTGTTTCGCCGGATCGTCTTTATAGCGTTCTTGGACTTCTTTTACCCGTTTCTGCATGGCCGGCTGCGCAACACGCATTCGACGCATACTGCGGATCGATTTGGCGCTGAGGGGGTAAAGCGCGAATCGGATCACCAGGGTTAGGGCAACAATTGCCAGTCCGTAGCTCGGCACGATCCCATAGAATAAATCTAGGATCGGCAGCATTACGTTATTGGAGAGAAAACCAACACCAAAATCCATTACGTTTTACGCCAATTTCTGCGCTGTGATATCGTCAATCTGACCCAATCTTAATAAGTGGTTTGAGGATTATTGTCCTAGAGAGCCACTAACCTGTTGGGCATCGGGGGACAAATGCTCTTGAATGTAATTGTACACCTCCCGAAACTGAGGGACCGCTCGCAGTTCGAGCCGACTCCCCCCTTCGAGGGTTAATACCATATCTCCCCAGAGTCCGAAGCCTCGGGGAACGGTCACAATTTTGCGAATTTCTGAATAGACTACATCGGTGCGATCGCGCCCCATCCAGCCTCCAGTGACCGATAGGCGGCGGTTGGTAATCCGAAACCGCAACCAGAGGGCACGAATGACCGCCCCAACCGTCAGGGGTAGGCCAATGACCGTTAAGCCAATTAGGATATTGAAAATGAGGTCGCCGATATGGGGACCTCCTTCATAAAAGACTTCCTCGCGAATGCCCATTGAGTACCTCGACTCTTGCCAACAACTGCTCTAATTCTTGCAGAAAGTGTCGTGAATTGCACTCTTTGGCTTCGGGATAGGCAATAACAATCACATCCCACCCGGGCTGGACTCGGGGGAGTAACTGGCGCAATGCGGCCCGAAGTCGTCGTTTAATTTGGTTACGGACAACGGCTTTTTTACTGATTTTACGACCGACGCTAATACCGAAGCGAGTTGGGGGAACGGAGTGAGTGCTGTTCCCCTCAGTCTCGGGTTGGGATTGGCGGTAGGCTCGTAATCCCAGCACGCGAGCGCGCGCACGATGGCCACGCCGATAAACCGTTTGAAAGTCTTTCCAATGGCGAAGTCGATGAGCCTTAGGTAGCACCAGGAGTCCTAAACGGAAAGGCGGGCCCGCCCTTTGCGACGACGAGAGTTGATTACTCGCCGCCCGGTTTTGATTCGCATCCGGGCGCGGAAGCCAGAGGTCCGTTTACGTTTGCGGACAGTTCCGCCGAAAGTTCGTTTAGTCATGGGTTACGCCTATGGTTGACAAATATGCAGTTTACCATTCTACATCAAAATCCCTGGGGCTGTGCTAAAGGATTGGCAATTTTTGAGCCTTGGATGGCTTGTTGCTGGGCACGCCGAGCGCGATCGCAGTAACGTCGGGCCACGGAGTCCTCGGGACAAGTCGTTAAACACACTTCGAACCCGGCGATCGCCTCAGTCCATTGCTGCTGTTCGTAAGCTTGGACGGCCTGAGTAAAGGTGGCGAGAGTCTCCTGTTTTTGCTGACGCAGGGCCTCAGAGTCCCCGTCAAATACCTCATACAGGGTCGTCCTGCGAGATTTCCCCCTTACGGTGACCACGCCTAGCCGACGCAGCCGGTACCCTTGAGGGTGAGCGAGTCCCTCAACGGTTCGTTGACTAATCAGCAGCGGTGCGCCATAGTCTTTTGTCAATTGTTCCAGACGAGCTGCCAAATTGACCGTATCTCCAATCGCCGTTCCATCGAGACGATTGGTTTCACCGACAATTCCTAACATCAGTGGGCCCGTATGAATGCCAATCCCCAACTCAATGGGTTCGATGTGCGGATTCTCCCGATTGAAGTGGGCCAATTGTTGCAAGATGGCGATCGCCCCTTGAACTGCTGAATCGGCCCCACCGCTGAACAGGGCCATAATGCCATCACCCAGATACTTGTCAATAAATCCCTGATGGTCTTGAATCACCGGGCCAATTTGGCTGAGAAAATGATTGAGAAAGGCAAACGTCTCCTTGGGGGAAAGTTGTTCACTGCGAGTCGTGAATTTGCGAATATCGGCAAACAGAACTGACATCTCCCGTTGTAGGCGATCGCCCAAGTCCACGTCCAAGATACTTTGTTTGTTGAGCAATTGCAGAAACTGCTGGGGGACAAAGCGGGCATGGGCCTGGTTCAGGGCACTCAAATGGTCGGCGAAGGCCCGGCGATCCGCCTCGGCCTGACGACGTTCACTGATATCCTGAAACGCTGTTAGCCCATAGAGAACCTCACCCTTCCCGTCAAAAATAGGCGTCCCCCACACCTCCAAGGGAACACGCCGCTGACCATTATCAACTTCCAGGTCATCAATTGCCGAACAGTCTCCCCGCAGCGCCCGTATCAACGGTAATGCCTCCGAGGGATAGGGGTTGCCATCACTGGCGCGATAGGCATGATAGATCTGTGCCAAATCCCCAGGAAGGCTTTTGGCAACAATCCCCTTGCCCAAAAGACGCTCAGCAGTGTGATTGGCGTAATAGGGTTGGCCCTGAGCATCGACGACAAACACGCCCACCGGCATCGCCCCCAGAAACTGTTTCAGTTGTTGTTCACTGTTGCGGATTTCCTGATAAAGCTGGGCATTGGTCAGGGCGATCGCCGCCTGTCCGGACAGTAACTGCAACAACTCAATCCGTTCGACCGTAAAGGCTCCCGGCGTGAGATTATTTTCCAAATAGACGACCCCAATCAGTTCATTTTGATGTCGTAGGGGATAACAGAGCAGCGATCGCGGTTGCTGACTGAGCAAATAGGGATCTTGAGCAAACCGGCCCTCGCTGCGGGCATCCATTAACACCACAGGTTTCTGAGTTCGGGCCACATAGTAGACAATGGAGGTTGCCAAGGTCCCATTTAGGGGTCGCTCCTCCACCTGCACCTGTTCTGGCTCTAGCTCATCGGATAGGCGACCCTCAACGGCGATCGTCCAGTTCGGGCGAGTCTTCCCCGGCGGCAACACTAAGGCCCCCCATTGGGCACCGGCACTGGTGAGGACAGTTCGCATCAACGTTGCTAACAAGCGGTCCAATTCAATCTCTTGGGCGATCGCCTGGGCCGCCTTCACCACAGCCGTCAAATCCAACGCCCCACTCTGACTCCCGGTACTGGTCAGCCTGGTGGTCTGGGTCGTGGTTTTGGAGCTGGAGGAGGTAAACCAATCCAAGGGATAATCAGCCTCCAGTTGAGCTAGCTTAGCGGGGGCTTGCCAACGGCGATAGGTGTCGTAAGCCGACTGTAGATAAGCCTGAGCGATGCGAGTGCGTCCCCGGCCCCGATAAAAGTCTCCCGCCAACTCCCACGCCAGGGCCTCTTCATGGAGAAACTCCCCTAGGGCAGCTCCTTCAATCGCCTGTTCATAGGCCACCTCGGCGGTCAGGATATCTCCCGAGAGCCGAGCGATTTCCGCAACTACGAGATCTCGTTTATGGGCAAAGGTACTGGGACTGGCCTCGGCCCAACGCTCCAGGCTATCCCGTTGCTCAAGAATCCGAGTCCAAAGGAGTTGCTGTTGCGCCTCAGATGCGTCTGGATAAACCCTCAGAGCCGCCAGAGCCTCATAGAAGGGCAGTTCCAGGGCGGGTAATAAGCCTGCCATGGCGTTGACGTAGAGTCGAGCCTGTTCAAAGGCAGTCAGAGCGGCCCTTCCATCTCCTCGAAGCAGATACAGGAGCATCCCCTGAACCAGGTGCAGATTGTACAACCCAGCGTGAGTCTTGTCTTCCTCCCATTGGGCCTGCTGAGGTGCGGCATCAAACAACTCCCCGGCCAAGTCCCTGGGATTGGCATTGTGACCCTGAAGGTTCAACGTCATTTGGGTCCAGAGGCTGGCATAGGCCAGAGAAAAGGTTTGGTTGAATCGCCGTAGCAGGGCGATTAGGTCTCGTTGTTCTTCTTCAACGCGGCTGAGGGGTTCGCCGCTCAACAGTAGGTTCGAGCCATAGTGAAGGATGGCATAGCCAGTAAATTCGAGATCCCCGGTTTGTAAGCCGATTTGGATGGTCTCCCGTAAACCCGTCAGGGCAAATTTCAGGGGACGTTGCCAATGATGGATAAAGGCATGGAACAACTCCAAGACCTTACAGTCCACAGCCGGATTGGGGTAGCGGTCTAAGACCCGTTGAGCTAATTCTCCAAAGGCGTACCCCCGTTGAATGTCAAGGGTTTGCGTTCCCAGGATTAAGCCGCAAAAGGCATAGGCAAAGGCTCCTTCTGCGCAGTTTCCATGGCGCCAGCATAGGTCTAACATGGTCCAGTTCAGGGGGGCCAGTTGTTCAGGACTGCTGATGCACATGGGACTGAATAGCACCAAACCGATCCGTAGGGCAGCCTGAGCTGTTGCATCTCTTAATTGGGGCAGAGCATCCCACTGTTCGATCTCCCCTAAGTCTGGCGCCTCGTCTAGGACGGTGATGCCGAGATGGTCTAGGGCGGCCTGACCGAGGGCGATCGCCTGCTGCATTTGGTTTTGGACGCTATGAAACTGAATTTCGATTTCCCAAACCGGAACCCGATCCAAGACCGTTTGCGCCTGCTGGTGAACCTGTTGCGCTAACTGGGCTGCCTGGTCATAATGGCTGCACAGATATTCTGCTTCGACGGAGTTACGGTACAGGGTCAGGGCGAAGGAGTAGTCCTGTTGCCAAAGCTCGTCTCCTTCCAGCTCTCGGGCCACGGCCAGGTAGTTGGCAGCGGCGGGATAGGCGGCTGCTGAGCGAGCTTGACGAGCGGCGAGAATGTTACAGCGGCTGACCTGGGTGAAATCATTGGGGTCATCAACCTGGGGTAGGCCCAGGTTGAGATGGTCAGCAATTTCAAAATAGGTAGCCTGGGAGTTGCCACAGGCGAGTTCTGACAGCAGAATTTGACCGATTTGCCAATGCGTTTTAATCCGCCGGTTAGCCTCCATTGATACATAGGCGGCTTCTTGTAGGCGATCGTGAGCAAAGTGATAGGGGTTAACTCGTCCCTCCCTCTGGGACTGAGTATCCACGATGACAAATCTTGCCTCAATAGCGGGGAGTAGGGTTTGAATGATAACGGCTACCGAGTCTTGAGTCAGGGAGCTGAGGCGATCGAGGTTAAAGTCGTTGCCGACGCAGGCGGCCAATTCCAAGAGCTGTTGGGTCTCTGGTGGAAGTTTACGGAAATTAGCTATCACTAAGTCCACCAGGTTATCGGCTAGGTGCTGATCTACCTCAGCGAGATCCCAACACCATGGATTGACCGTTGCCCGGTCATCATGACGGTCATTGAAGCGAATGATCCCATCTTCGTAGAGGGTTGTCAGCAACGTGGTAATGAAAAATGGGTTTCCCGAGGTCTTGCGCTCAATGACTTGAGCGAGGAGACTCACCTGTTCTAAGGTTTGCTCAAGGGCAGCGGCGATCAGCTCAGTCACGGCCTTGAGGTCGAGGGGCTGAAGCTCAAGCTGCTCGATGAAGACCCCGGACTGTTCGAGGTAGTCGAGGAGAACGGCTAAGGGATGGGTGCGACCGACTTCATCGTTGCGATAGGCGACAATGGGCAGAAAGGCGAATCCTTGTTCATTGAGTAGGACGCGCTGGAGTAGTTTTAAGCTATCCGCATCGGCCCATTGCACGTCATCGAGAAACAAAATGAGGGGATGCTCGGGTTGAGAAAAGACCCGTAGCAGGTTTTCGATGACGAAGTTGAAGCGCTCCAGGGATTGGCTGGCGGGGAGTTCAGGGACTGAGGTCACCTCCCCTAGGATGAATGCTAGATTGGGGACAAGCTTGACGGCAATTTGAGCGTTATGACCCAGGGCAGTTTTCAGTTTGTCCCGCCAAATTTGTACCTGGTCATCTCCTTCAAGGAGGAGATGATCTACTAAATCTGAGAGGGCTTGAGTCAGGCCGGCGTAGGGAATGGCTCGCTGAAGCTGGTCAAATTTACCTCGGGCAAAATAGCCCCGCGCGGCGGTAATTGGGGCGTAGATTTCCTGAACCAATCGAGATTTCCCCATCCCCGAGGGCCCAGTTACCAGCAGGAGTGAGGCGGCGGCGGTGATATCTGGGTTTCTCTGGTCCCCGAGGCTGTGGTCAAAGGCCTGTTGTAGTCGCTGAAGTTCTAAGTCCCGTCCATAGAGCTTTTCCGGTATTTGTAGGCGATCGCAGCGGTCTGTACTCCCGAGGGGAAAGGGGTCAATCGACTGGTGTTGCTCGTAAGCTTGACGACAGCGCCGTAAATCCTCGGCTAGCCCCCGGGCGGTTTGATAGCGATCTTCGGCATTTTTGGCCAGGAGTTTGAGAATAATCTGGGCCACAAGGGGGGGTAATCCCGGAGCTTCAGGGGTTGGAGGCGGTTGAGCAATATGGCAATGAACTAATTCCAGGGGATCAGGATGTTCAAAGGGGAGAGTTCCGGTACAGAGTTCGTAGAAGAGAACCCCGAGTGAGTAGAGATCGCTGCGAGAGTCAAGGACGCGATTCATACGCCCAGTTTGTTCTGGGGAGCAGTAGGGGAGGGTTCCTTCTAGACTCTGGGGTGGGGTGAGGTTGGGCTGTTCACGCCGAAAGCGGCTGGAAATGCCGAAGTCAATCAGTTTAAGTTGACCGGTTTCTGGGTGAATTAAAATATTGGCGGGGTTGAGGTCTTTGTGAATAACGCCACAGCGGTGAACGTCCGCTACAATCAACGCGATCTCTTCGGCGATACGTAGGCAGTGGGTCCAGGAGTTGGTCGGTTGCTGGAGATACCACTGAGATAGGCTTAAGCCTCCATAGTCTTCCAGGATGAGAATTGGTAAACGGCGATGGGAGATTAGGTCATAGGCTTTGACTACCCCCTCTAAGTTCAGGCTCTTGAGGATTTCATATTCTCGCTCATAGCGATGGCAGTCATAGAGTCCTCCATCTTGATCGGGTTTTAAGACTTTCAACACCACCGCTTGGCCATCTTGATCCCGCTCGGCGCGATAGACCCGAGTCTTGGAACTGTTATGAAGGATTGTGGAAATGGAGTAGCCTGGGATGAGAGGAATGGCCATATTTAAGTCAACACCGGCACAGCCTGAGAGCCACTAAGGGTATTTACGGCAATGACCTGGTTTCGTCCGTAATTTATTAAATTTTAATCGACGTGTCTCGTGACTAGGGTTCGCTTGAGCGATCGCCATAGTGATAGAGATTCGGGTTTTGGCTCAGCGGAGATCCTGGGCGCACCCGACCGCCAAGACGCAAAGCTACCGCACAGGCACTGTTTATCCCTGTTGTCAATGCCCCTTCCATCCAACCACCGGCCCAGGAGACGCCGTCTCCGGCTAAGTAAATCCCGCGATCGCTCTCTGGAGACAATGCTGTTTGGAATTGGTAGTAAAGGGCATGAAGATGGGCATCCTGACCGGGATATTGGAGTTTGAATGCTCCCTGATAACCAGACTCAACCTCCCAGTCTACACACAGGATATCATCTTCGCCCTGTAGAGGCTGTAAATGCTCTGCAAACTCGGGGCTAACGTTGGCGATCGCCTGACGGAAACACTGCAAACGCTCCTGTTTATCCAGGGCAAGGAGTTTACTAGAGTCATCTTCCCAGGTATAGCTGATGAGGATCACGCCGTTGTCCTCGGGGTTGTAAGGACGAGGGTAGTCCAAAGCATAGACGCCGCGAGGCAATTCGTCAGTTTGGATATTTTGAGGAAAGGTTGGATCATCGAGCCAGAACTTGGTTTTAGTGCGGATAAAGAGTTTGGATGAGTTCGTCGTGTGGAGGTTGCGAATAGCTACTTTCACCGCTTCATCAACCACCGGAATACCGGAACCACCTAGGGTTAAGCCCAACCGTTCCATAGCTCGAGTAGGGATGGCAACAATCACGGCTGGGAAACATTGATGATGGGTTGTTCCCTGGCTATCACGCCAGGTCACTTGGGGTTGCTCCTGAGACAAGTCAATTGCCGTGACCTGTGAGCGATAGCGGATTGCCTCCGTGGAAGCCAGGGAGGCAGACTCGCCGCTCGGGAGGGTGACGGATTGATGATAGAACCTCTCCATCATCGTACTGATGCCAAAGGGCAGAAACTGTTGTTGATTTTCCCAACCGTTGGCAATCAGGCGAAAAATTTCTAGGAAGTTGGCGGAATAGAGGGGGCCAAAGCCTCCAGAGCCGATCCCCAAAGCACCAAATGCGTTCAATTCTTCGTCAGTCCAATGGGGAATTCCTTGTCGCACCCCTTCGTAAAAGGTTAAATTTTTATAGCGATCAATGTAGGACTGCCAAATTTGTCGCAGCCGATCACGATCCTGGCTCTGCCAAGCCTCTTGTAAAGGTTGCCATAACCCATTACTGAATTGAGACCAGGCTTGGCCAATAGCTCGAAATTTGGCATCCTTGGGCGTTGACTCTCCTGTTGGCCAGTCAATGATCCGATTTTCATAGTAGAGACGAGTGGGGACTTGACCCGGATCAGGAAAGGGGCCGCGTTCGGTTAACCCAAAAACTTGGTTGAGATAGAAAAGAAATAATCCTCCCGAAAGAGGAAAACGCATGGCACCGAATTCAGCAAAGATGTCGGAGTTGGGAAATTTGTGGGAGTAGGCGCGTCCTCCTAGGCGATTGCTGGCCTCAAATACCACGGGTTGCGCCCCAATTTTCAATAACTCGTAAGCGGCGGCTAGCCCGGATGCACCAGCGCCAATAATCGCCACCTCAGTTCCCCAGAGGGGTTGTGGAAGACTGGCAATGGGTCCTTGTTTAATGAAATCGACGTAGTCATAGAGGGTATCAATCATCCCCTTAATTGAACTGGCTGATGTGTTGGGGGCGATGTTCGATAAAAGAGACATAACACAATGGCTGTAATAGAACCTGGGATATAGCCATAGTCTACCCTTGACCTAGCGATACCTGCTCTATCCTGGGTCACGTGGTAGCGACTTTTGGGGGTCTAGCCTCATGGAGCGAGCGAGGAGCATCACATCAGCCTCCGAGACTCGGGGGAACCTCAGAGGCTGAACTGCCGCCGTAATCGAGATTAGCGGGGGCTAATGTTCAAAACCCAAGTTCCCAGATAGCGAGCCATGGGAAGATCCCCAGGACTAAATACCCGTGCGTTGAAGTAGTACATTCCCCCGAAGCGAGGATTGCGGACGTTAGAAAAGACGATTTCAATATCATTCCCCGCTGCAACCGGCTCAAGGGGATAAATTTCGATGACGTGGTTCTCTTGATCCCAAATCACCTCTTCTAGGGGGATCACCTCGTAGTCCCGATTTTGTCGAACTCTCACCTGGACGGGCTGCCGATGGGGGTCTCGGTCGGGGTTGAGATTGACATCGAACTGACCATCGAAGTAATCAGGGTAGTCAATGGAGAACTGATTGACAGCGAAGCTCATTTTATCGGCAGGAATCCGCAGACGATAGCGATCGCGCGGATGTCCGGTTCGGCCATAGTCAAGGCGAAAGCTGAGTTGATTTTCCCGTCGTGGACCGCCGAAGAGGGTAAATCCAGGTAACCCTTGTGCGGTCACCTCGGGGGGAGCCGCAACGGCCAAGGCCCCAATGATCAAACTTGCAGATAACCAACGTTTCATAATAACTCCTAAATCTAGATCGCAAAACGGGTGTGATGGTTCGGGAGCGTGCGATCGCTTTTTTGCCCTGTTAATTCTACAGTGTTAACTAATGTATCAATAGCCAGGGTCAACTGTTACGATAGTTCATTCCCTGGGCGATCGCCCACCACGCTGGCCAGAATCTCCCGGTCCTTAGGTCTTGCTGTAGCTTAGAGTCTTTACCCAGACCTGCACTCAGGCTCTGTTAAGTTTCGGCGGTTGGCCAAGAAATCCTCGCGGTCTAGATAGAACTTAGATGCCAAGAGGCCCGAGTGACTGGATAAATATCCAAGTTAGCTGACATTTTGGGGACGGCAGGAGGCTCGAACTCGTTTCCAGTATCGGGGTTGGTCTTAAGACAAGTTAAAGAGCCTGTGCCACTTTCTAGAGATTGATCTACTATTCCCAGTAGATAGAAGCAGATACAATCCGGCCCCAGTCTTTGAAAGACACAGGGGTTACCGTTCATCCAACTGTCCGGGGTCGTATCACGGGTTGCACTACTTGTCGTATCAATTTGGTTATCACGAACTGATCGTCAAGTCATCCCGCCGCTAAAATCGCAGCATTAAACCCGTAGAGGAGTCTTCATGAAAGTTGCAGTTGCCAAAGAAATCGAGGTCGGGGAGCGCCGTGTTGCCCTTATTCCCGATATCGTTGCTCGGCTGACCAAAAAGGGACTCGATATCTCGGTCGAGGCCGGGGCTGGTGAGGGATCGTTCTTTCCTGACTCGGCCTATGAAGCCGCTGGTGCCAAAATTGTCTCAGATTCGAGTCAGATCTGGCAGGGAAACGATGTGCTCTTGAAAGTGGCGCCCCCAACCCCTGAGGAAGTCGAACGCCTCAGCTCAGAAACCACTCTGATTAGTTTTCTCAATCCCTTGGCCAATGCTGAACTAATGCAGCAGATTGCTCAGCGAGGGGTGACGGCGTTGAGTATGGAACTTATCCCCCGTACCAGTCGTGCCCAGAGTATGGATGCACTCTCGTCTCAGGCGGGGGTGGCGGGGTATAAAGCGGTTCTCCTAGCGGCAGAGGCGTTACCGAAGTTCTTCCCCATGTTGACCACCGCCGCCGGAACCATCCGCCCCGCTAAGGTCTTTATCGTTGGGGCTGGGGTAGCTGGCTTACAGGCGATCGCCACCAGCCGCCGTCTGGGAGCTGTCGTCGAAGCCTTTGATATTCGCCCGGCGGTGAAAGAGGAAGTGCAAAGCCTCGGTGCCAAGTTCGTTGAGGTGGAACTCGAAGAAGACACGGTCGCCAAAGGTGGCTACGCCAAAGAACTCTCGGAAGCCTCCAAACAGAAAACCCAGGAGGCCATCTCTAACAGTGTCGCCCAAGCGGATGCGGTGATTACCACCGCCCAGGTTCCGGGCAAAAAAGCCCCACGCATTGTCACCGATGAGATGATTGCTCGGATGCGTCCAGGGTCCGTGGTGGTGGATTTAGCCGCACAACAGGGAGGGAACTGTGAGGGGACTGAAGCCGGCGCTCATGTGGTGCGTCACGGCGTGACCCTCATTGGCCCGGTCAACTTGCCCGCCTCGATGCCGGTTCACGCCAGTCAGATGTATGCCAAGAATATTTCCACCTTCTTGGACTACCTGATTCAGGATGACCAGCTTAATCTGGATTTCGAGGATGATATCCCGGGCGATACCTGTGTCACCTTTAAGGGAGAAATCCGCAATGAGCGGGTTCGTCAGGCCCTAGAGGTGACCTCCGTGGCTTAAGGGAGTTTCCTCCAACCTTGACCGACTCTCTAATATGACCAACCTGGATGATTGCCAAGGAATTTTGACATGACTGACCCCATTATTGCGGCACTATTTATTTTTGTCCTTGCCTCCTTTGCGGGATTTGAGGTCATTAATAAGGTGCCACCAACTCTACACACGCCCTTGATGTCAGGGGCGAATGCCATTTCCGGGATTGCCCTGTTGGGGGCGATCGTGGTGGCGGGCGATCGCGATTGGAACGTGACCGTGATTCTCGGACTCGTGGCTGTTGTCTTTGCCACCATTAACGTCGTGGGTGGCTTCCTCGTCACCGACCGTATGCTGCAAATGTTCAAGAAAAAAGAGGCTAAAGCATGAGCGACTTTTTGCCAACTGGCATTCAATTGAGCTATCTGGTTGCCGCGTCCCTGTTCTTCGTAGGCCTGAAACGCCTCGGTTCACCGGCAACGGCTCGTCAGGGCAACCGTCTTGCCTCTCTGGCGATGCTCGTGGCGATCGTCGCGACCCTACTCGATCGCCAGGTTCTCAACTACCCGATGATTCTGCTGGGAATTGCCATCGGCTCTGTGATTGGAGCCATTACTGCCCAAAAGGTGGCGATGACCTCAATGCCCCAGTTAGTTGGGCTTTTTAATGGCTTAGGCGGGGCAGCTTCGGCCTTGGTGGCCATGGCCGAATTTTGGCATTACTTTGACCTCACCGCTGAACCCAACGCCGGCTCAACCATTACCGTCATGCTGGGGGTTCTCATTGGGGGGGTCACCTTTACCGGCTCCCTCATCGCCTTTGCCAAACTGCAAGGGCTGATTTCGGGCTCTCCCATTACCTTCCCGCTACAACAGCCCTTTAATGCTGCCTTACTGGTGAGCTTTCTCATTGGCAGTGGCTATTTGATCGCCACGTCTCCCACCCCCTCTCTGTTTTTGGGCTTGGTCGTAATTTCCCTGGTGTTGGGGGTGATGTTTGTTATTCCCATTGGCGGCGGAGATATGCCTGTGGTCATCTCCTTGCTTAACTCCTTTTCTGGGTTAGCAGCGAGTGCGGCGGGTTTCGTGGTCATGAACAATATGCTGATTATCGCTGGGGCCCTCGTCGGGGCCTCGGGGATTATTCTGACGGTCATCATGTGTAAAGGCATGAACCGCTCCCTGTCCAATGTTTTGTTTGCAGCGTTCGGAACCGGAGAAAGCGGTGGAACGGCAACGGGAGGCGGTGGCAGTCAAGGGGAGAAAGTGGTGCGTAACATTGACCCCGAAGAATGTGCCATGATGCTCGGTTACGCCCGTTCTGTGGTGATTGTCCCCGGATACGGAATGGCGGTAGCTCAGGCTCAACATTCAATTCGTGAACTGGCCGATCAGCTCGATAAAATGGGAGTTGAGGTTAAGTATGCGATTCACCCTGTGGCAGGGCGGATGCCAGGTCACATGAATGTGTTGTTAGCTGAGGCGAATGTGCCTTATGACGCGCTCTATGACATGGATGACATCAATCCTCAGTTTGAGGAGACGGATGTTGCCTTAGTGATTGGTGCCAATGATGTGGTCAATCCCTCGGCGGAAACTGAGAAAGATAGCCCCATTTATGGAATGCCGATTATTCAGGTTGATCGCGCTAAACATGCGATTGTTATCAAACGCGGTCTGAGTACCGGGTTTGCTGGGGTGGATAATGAGTTATTCTACCGCGACAAAACCATGATGTTATTTGGCTCCGCCAAGGATATGGTCTCGAAGTTAGTGGCTGAAGTGAAACAGCTTTAACCTTCGCTCAAGTAGGGGCGAAAATCGCCCCTACAGCAACCGATATAATCTGCCATAATCTTTCTTATTATCTTGACCCCGAAGGACTCCGATTTAATATTTTTTTATCCGTAAAATGTCCATTATTAATTACCAATTAACCCTTGATGTTACCTTCCTGGTTTAATCCCAAAACAGTGGGTGATGTTTGGCGAGTTCCCTATGGCGATCGCGCCCAAGATGCCCAAAAATGGCAACGAGAGCATAGAATTACAGCCGCTTGTGAGGATAGTCGGCGCATTGGCTTGCTGTTAATTGATGTCCAGAATACATTTTGTATCCCCGGATTTGAACTGTTCGTCGCTGGAAAAAGTGGTCGAGGGGCGGTTGACGATAATCAGCGACTTTGCCAGTTTATCTATCGTCATTTAGGACAAATTACAGAAATTATTCCCACCCTGGATACTCACAGTGCCTTGCAGATTTTTCATCCCGCCTTTTGGGTTAACGATGCGGGAGAGCATCCTGCACCTATGAGTACTTTAGACTTAGATGAAATTGAGGCGGGAACCTGGCGCATTAATCCCGAGATTGTCCCCCTATTGCCCATTGAGATTGATGCCGATGCCTATGCTCGTCATTATGCCCGGCAATTGACCCAAGAGAGTAAATACCCCTTAACCATTTGGGCCTACCATGGGATGATTGGCGGTATTGGCCATAGCCTAGTGGCCGCCGTTGAGGAAGCCTGTTTTGTTCATAGCCTAGTCCGTTGTAGCCCCACCCGCTATGAACTGAAGGGATCTCACCCTCTAACGGAAAATTACTCCGTCTTAAAACCTGAAGTACAAACGGCCCCCGATGGTCAGGTGATTAGCCGAAAAAATGCAGCGCTAATCGAGCATCTTCTCAGCTTTGACCAACTTATTATCGCTGGACAAGCTAAAAGTCACTGTGTCGCCTGGACTGTGCGAGATTTGTGTCAAGAAATTCGCTTACGCCACCCTGAGCAGGTGCAGGCCATGACTCAACGAGTCTATCTCCTTGATGATTGCACCTCCGCTGTCGTTATTCCAGGTGTAGTGGACTTTACCGACGCAGCTGAAGCGGCATTCACCGAGTTCGCTGCCATGGGAATGCAACGGGTTTCGTCTGAATCTTCCTCGGATTGGCTATGTTAGGTGGCTGGCCAGGTCAAAACCCGAAATTTAGTCCGGCTGCATCCAGGCCAACCGCAAACAGCACCAACGTAGCTAGACTCCCAATAACAAACGAGGCTGACCGTACCAGCGGCACATTGAAGATATAACAGCCAGAATAAACAACACGAGCTGCCAAGAAAATCAATGCAGCCCAAGTTGTTGTGGCGGATTCTCCATGAGTGACATACGCAATTAACGCCGCCGCTGCAAAGGGTAGGAACGTCTCAAAGGAGTTCTGATGAGCCCAGGTTGCCCGTTGTGCATAAGCCGGGAGGCGATCAAACATCGCGCGAGGGGCAGCAAGATCATAGCCCACCCGAAAGCGAGCGTAGCCCACTAGCAGATAGGGCAGATAGATCAATACTGCCGCCAGGGCGATCGCTAGCAGCAAAATCAGCGAGTCAGACCATTGGATTACCATCACGGGACTTAAGGCTAGGGCATCAGTCGAAATAAAACAGCGTCACAATTTTACGCTGGTCTTCCGCATCTCGGCAGGTTTGCAGCAACGTGTGACTGTCATGGAACGCAAAGCAAATCAATTGCTGACAGCGGCTAATGATTTCTAAATTGCAGTTGGCACTGGCTTCAGCCAAGGACAACTCATCATGTTCTGGATGTTCCACCAAGTGCATGACTTGATCGAGTTGCTTGCGCGACTCCTTCCCCTGACGCTTAAGGCTTTGGGGAAGAATGACGGTCAACTGATTGGGGTCTGCACGCATCGCCCCGCGAATAGCAGCGGAGTTGGTGCCGGTTGCCCCTGAGGTGATCAAGCGATTTCCCCCTAAGACCAGAGCGTAACTCATCACCTCAATTAAATGTTGATGAGTAATAGGAACATGACGCGACCCGAGAATCGCGATGCGTTTGGAACCGGACTGCTGAATCGCAGCCAGCTCTTGTAGAAAAACGTCAACTTTCTCGGAAGTCTCTGTGGTTTGACTCAAAGACAGTACGACGGGAACTGAACGACGCAAGTATTGTAACAGACAGAACGCTTTTGCGGGGGAGAAGCTGAAAGAAGGCAGGAGGGGGAACAGGGAACAGGGAACAGGCAATAGGCAGTAGAACAACTGTTTTCTTCCCCCCTACTGCCTGCTGCCTACTGCCTTCTTCCCCCCCTCCGGCGGCAGTGAGCTATCTCTGGGATGGGTTCTGCCCTCTGTTGTCTGATGTGAAGACTCCGGAGAGCTAATCTTTCTAGGCTGAAGCCTTTAACTCTAGTAGGTTCAGGAGCCGGTCAATGTGCAAATGTTCTTGGGCCATTTGGTAAATGTAGTCCAGCTTCATGGGTTCTCGCACTGGGGTGCGGCCGAACATGGCATCGAGAATTTCTACGGTAGTTAGGGTATCGCGTTCAACGGAGATCACCGGAATCTCCACCTCTTCAGCCCGATTCAAAACCAGATCACTGGGGGTTAGGTGATGTCCTGTGAGAATCAGACAGTGGGTTGCCGTCTCTAAGGCCGCGAGTTGGATATCGGTGCGATCGCCCCCAGTCACAATGGCTGTATTGAGGCTTTGCTGAAAGTATTTGACTGCTGAGTTAACGCTCATCGCACCAATCTGGATACTCTCAATCATTAAATCCAGACGTTCCTTGCCACAAAGGACTTCGGCGTCAAGAGTGTTGACTACATCCTTGACACTGACACTCCGTAGCAAGGCACTGTGGGGTAAAACACCGATGACGGTAATGCCTGACTGTTCCAGGAAGGGTTGTACACGGGTTTGAACCTGATCTAACTCGTCCGTGGGGACGTTGTTTAGGATCACGCCCAAGGGGCGATCGCCCAACTGAACCTTGGCAGAGAGAACTCGGTCAATGGTCAACATGGAATCATAGCGAACCACCAACAAAACCCCCGCATCAACTCGTTCGGCAAGTTGTACAAGGGACAGATCAAAGCTACGTCCCTCGGATAAGCTGGTGGGACCTTCCCAGATCACCAGATCTACCTCGGGGATGGGTAACCCCTGAACCAGGGCTATATAATCTGTAACGTCTTGTCCTTGGAGCCGTTTGGCCAACATCTCCGGTGATAGGGTCAAGATGGGGGCTTGGACGCGATCGCGACTCAGGTTCAACTGTTGAGCCATAAAATCCACTTCGGCCTCAATCAGTTTTGACCCCTCAGATGAGAGACTGGCCGGAGCCAGGGGTTGACCAATGGCGAAGTCCAGACCAGTTGTTTGCAGTTGATGCGCCAGTCCCAAGAGACTAGAGGTTTTACCACTACAGGGTTCAATCGACCCAACGATTAGATATTTGGGGGGGTTCGGCACGCTAGACACTCCTTTTCCATGGTGTGAGATGACTGTAGACAGAACTCACCGTCACCGTGTTCACTCTTCAATCTACTGTGAGCCGTCAAACTTCATACTAACTGTATCAAGGGTGACCTTCCCTAGATTTCTGGGTTCCCACTTGGCGGCTGTCAACATCGCCAGATCCGGTCGATTCACAGGTATGATGGTCTTCTGAGACTACTCGTCTACATCTAAAAGCTTGTGATAAAAGCCCTTTGAGAAATCGACCACCCGATACTTCTTGAAGATGATCAGCAGTTCAATGACAAAATTAATAAACTCATAATTGGCCATAGTGGTCTCATAACTCAAATCTGCATTGCCATCGAACTGCAAGCGACAGCGGGTTGGGTCAGCTGGCAGACTAGAAACATTCCAGGTGGCGACGAAGGGAATATTTTTGCCTCCTTCAATGCGACGCTCTCCTTCGAGGTTGCCTTTCTCGTACAGGCCAATGGCCAACGGCAGGGCACTGCGTTGATTATTGGTTTTATAGTAAGGAAGGTAGACCATCACCTTCGCTTTAGGAGCGGGTTGCAGATTTTCCAATGACATAGTACGAGACTCAATAGGTAACGTCTTCTGGGATTGGCGCAGGTCTGCCAATCCACCCTTCATCATTGTGACATCCCCCACGAATTTCTCTCAGGAGAGGGTTAAATCTGATCTTGGGGATTGGTTTGAGATATTTTGAGACTGTAGCCCCTAAACCGGGCTGATCGCCATTTTGAGTGAGAACGCAGCACAATAACCCCCAACTATGCCAGTAAATTTTTGGTTTGATCGCAATCCCTCCAAACCGTGGGAACCCTTAACAACGATTCTGGCCGATCGCCCCCTAGACACGGCCACATCACCCTCCTCTACACCAACCCTAGGGGCATCCTATCGAGGTTATGCCGGGCGACGGGGTAAAGCCGCCGTGATGTTACTACTGATTTGGGGGGGGGTGATGGCTCTTCATTTCCTCTCTTGGGGCATGTGGGTGATCTGGGGACTCACAGGCTTAGTGGGGGTCCATGGTCTGAGAACGATTCTCTCGTCTCCCCCCCGTCGCCAACTAACCCCCATGTCAACGGAGACATCGCTCCCCTATGTCTCGTTTCTGATTCCTGCCAAAAATGAGGAAGCGGCCATTACTCCCCTGATTGAGATGTTGAATCAATTGGACTATCCAGGCGATCGCTATGACATCTGGGCCATCGATGACAACAGCAGTGATGGAACTCCAGAACTCCTCGATGCCTTGAGTCAGGACTATGAACGTCTCCAGGTCTTACATCGTGACCATACCGCTCGCGGTGGCAAATCCGGCGCTCTCAATCAAGCGGTGCAACTGGCCCGGGGCGAAATTATTGCTATCTTTGATGCCGATGCCCAGGTCAGTTCAGACTTCCTCTGGCGAGTCTTGCCCCTATTCCAGCGCGATCGCGTCGGGGCCGTCCAAGTCCGCAAGGCCATCAGCAATGCGGGTGAAAACTTCTGGACTCAAGGGCAACGAGTGGAAATGATTTTAGATGCCTATCTCCAAGAACAACGGGTGGCCTTGGGGGGAATTGGTGAACTGCGAGGCAATGGACAGGTCATTCGACGTAGCGCCCTCGAACGTTGTGGCTATTTCAATGAAGAAACCATCACCGATGACCTCGACTTAACCCTACGACTCCATCTTGATCGCTGGGATATTGACTGTGTCACCCTACCTGCGGTCCGGGAAGAGGGGGTAACCGAGGCGCTGCCCTTATGGCATCAACGCTCTCGTTGGGCTGAAGGAGGCTATCAACGCTATCTCGATTATTGGCGACTCCTGTGCGGCCCCCGGCTCAGTCTGTCCAAACGTCTGGATTTACTGGTCTTTCTATGGATGCAATATCTCCTACCCACGGCAGCCGTCCCGGATTTGCTCCTCTCCCTAATTCGTACCCGTGTGCCCCTGCTCAGTCCCATGACCACCTTAACCGTTAGTCTTTCCCTTGTTTGGATCGGCCTGGGGTTACGACGGGTGAATCGTCAAGAAGGCAAGCCGCAACCGTTACCCCTACTGCTGCGAGACACCCTCCAGGGAACTCTTTATATGCTGCATTGGCTTGTGGTGATGGCAGCGACCACGGCTCGCCTAGCGGTTCGCCCCAAACGTCTCAAATGGGTGAAAACCGTTCACCGAGGGGTACAGGAGTCCCATTAGAGTTCAAAGTCTAGGTCATCGTCTAAATCTACTACATTGCCATTAAAAAACTGGGCAAACTCGTTTGCGACCTTTTCCAGTTGATCAATCTCCCAACTCTCCTCAGACCCCTGAGGCATCACAGTCGGGGCGATCGCGTCCGATGGGACTGGGTTGAGGGAGTCGGGATAGGTAGCTCCTGGCAGGGTTTCTCCCGGTCTAGTTTCTTGGGAATCGCTATGGCGTGCCGTAGGTGTTATATCCGGTTGTGGGTTACCTACAGATGCAGACTTCTCCCAAGGAGGAGCATTTTCAGAAACCTCCGAGTCGCGGTGAGTTAGCTCCTGAGGGGTTGCCACAGGGGCGGATGGGGCGGACTTAGCCGCCGAGAATGTCCCTTGGGGATGGGGTGCAGTGAGACCTCTAACCTGTGCTTGGGCAGAGCCAATCTTGACACGGATGGCTTTATGTAGGGTGCTCTGGAAGGCCACCTCAATATCGGCAAGTTTCGTTTCTGCCATTCTGATCAGGGCCTTGGGTACACCAATTTCGGCGGTTTGACCGTCAAATTGCAGCAAACGTCCTTGTTGCCGTAAGAGTTCTCGGGTTGCCCGAAATTCGATATTCTCTAGAACCTGTTGCCAAATTTGGGGCAGAGCAGAGATGTCTGGGACTTCGGCGGTGGAGTTTGGGGGGGGTGGGGTAGGGGCAGGGGCAACTCCTTGGTCGCTAGAGTTGGCAGGATGGTGCTGCGGGACAGTTTGGGGTTGAGCGGGAGCTTGAGAAACTGGGGTGGGAGTTGTGGCAGGTTGAGCGGGAGCTTGAGAAACTGGGGTGGGAGTTGTGGCAGGTTGAGCGGGAGCTTGAGGGGTAGCTGCCACAGGAGCTACAGGAGCCACAGGGGCCATAGCCATTGACCCTGGCTGAGAGGGAAATCTGGAGGCGGGGGATGGGGCAGGTTGAGACCGCTGCATGTTCGCCGGAAGTAGCCCCAGTAAGGTAACTTCTAACCAAAGACGGGGTTGGGTGGTATTGCGAACTTGACTGTCGCAGGCCCGTAAATGCTGGGAGCCGGCTAGAATCAATTGCTCGTCCCACTGCTGGGCGAACTGACAGAGAGCCTCCCAGGTTGGAGCAGTTACCGTGACGAGATCGTTCCGTTGAGGAGCGGTTTTGGCGATGAGTAAATCTCGATAGAAGGCGGCGAGATTTTGCATGACAATGGGCGGTTCTCGTCCGCGATCGAGGAGATAGCGACATTGTTCTAAAACCTGTTGGGGATTGTTTTGGGCGATCGCCTCAAGTAAGGTCAGCAAATCTCGCTCTGGAACCGCGCCCACTAAATCCCAGACTCGTTCGACGTCAATTTCTTCCGGTAATAAGCTCAGTTGATCCAGAACACTCTCGGCATCTCGTAATCCTCCCTGAGCGAGCTGAGCAATTAGGGTAATCGCTTCATCGGTGATGCGGATGGCTTCTTGCTCGGCAATATAGCGCAAATGCTCCCTCATGGACGTTAGGGGAATGCGCCGATAGTCAAACCGCTGACAGCGAGAAATAATGGTGGGCAAAACGCGCTGGGGGTCAGTGGTGGCGAGGATGAAGATGACCTGGGACGGAGGTTCTTCTAGGGTTTTTAAAAGAGAGTTAAATGCCGCTGTGCTGAGCATGTGGCATTCGTCAATAATATAGACTTTGTAACGGGCTTGTACGGGGGCAAATTGGGCCCGTTCAATGAGTTCACGAATATTATCAACGCCGGTGTTACTAGCGGCGTCGATTTCAATAATATCGAGGGCTGAGCCTCGGGCAATGCTACGACAGGTGTCACAGGTTCCACAGGGGCTTTCTGTGGGGCGATCGCTGCTCAAGCAATTCAGGGATTTAGCGAAGATACGGGCACTTGAGGTTTTCCCAGTCCCCCGAGGCCCACAAAACAAATAGGCCGGGGCAATCCGTTCCTGACGAATGGCATTGGTTAGGGTACTGGCGATCGCCGACTGGCCAACAAGATCGGCAAAGGTGGCAGGACGATATTTGTGGTGTAACGGCTCATAAACCACGGTCGGAAACTGGATAAAGGCTGAATGGGGACAATTACGGGTTAAACTTACAATTTTAAGTTGATATTACTTTGGTTTTTAAAAATCAAAAATAGCGTTAAATAACGATTGTCAGGAACCCCTTAATTATACCGCTAATTTGAGAGTTTGTAAATTGAATCCAGCAAAAAAAATACCTCGCCAACGCCATGAGAGTAGCCAGGGCTTAACTTCATCATGACGTGGTTAGAGGTATATCAACTCCGGGTTTAACCTGAGCTGTAGAATCGTTTATTCGATATTCAATTTGATGTCATGGTCTTTAAGCTGATTTTGCAGCCATTGCGCAAAAAATCGCTCTTCAAGTTGTTTACGAAGGTCTCCTTCATAGGCAGCGGGTAAAATCTGCTCGATCCGCAAAATCGTATAGCGTCCTTCCACTTCCAGGGGACCAATAATATCCCCAACACCATGTCCAGCCAATTGACCGCGAATTTCTGGGGGGAGTTGTCCCATTTGCAGAGTTCCCATCAGTCCCCCCAGGGAACTATCATTGGTCACCGAATGCTGTTTTGCCAAGGCTTCAAAGGTAGCCGTGCCATTGGTCAGTTGCTGCTGAATCTCCTTGGCTAGGGCTTGCGCTAAAACCACAATCCGCGATAACACAATACGATCTAACGCCGCTTTGTTGTCATTGAAATACTTGCGAGATTCTTGGCTGATTTCCTTTTGCTTGAGTACTTCCACTCGTAAGGATTCAGAGACCCGTTTTTGAAACGACTCATAGGTCAACCCTTGAGATTTAAGCCATTCCTCAAAGGGAGCCGGTTCTGTGAGTTTATTCTGAACCCGGAAATTCACGATCGCTTGTTCGATTTGTTGCGGTTCCACCGCCACATCTAAGCGGTGGCTTAAGGTTTGCTCAATAATGTGGCGGTAGAGAATTCGCTGAATGAACTTGGGGAGATCTCCCGTGGTGTTGAGATAACCAATGGCTTGTTTCAGGGAAATTGCCTGGTCATCGATGGTAATGAAATTGTCAGTCATAATCATTGACGGTAATGTAAACAGGGGTAGCTCCCCAGATTCTCTGATCCGTTGGCATACGCTTGAGATCAGACAAATCGGGGTTACGGAGAAGTCCATCTGAAACTTAAGGTCTCTGATGCCGGTCGCCCGTGATGTTGACTGACACCCCTAAGTCAGAGGTTCCCCACGATCGCACCTTAACGCAATCTCCTCCAGCAACAACATGCAGTGACCAGAACTCTGGCACAATAGTCCCTGATTCTGATTGTCCTCAAACCCATCCATGGCGATCGCCCATTCTTCTCTCCTCTCATCCTTGCAAGGGGGACTCATTGTTTCCTGTCAAGCACCCCCCGACTCCCCCCTTCATGACCCTGAGATCATGGCTGCTATGGCAGAAGCTGCCGTTAATCGGGGTGCTGTAGGCATTCGGGTTGATAGCCCTGCTCATGTACGAGCGATACGTCAGCGACTGCCTGAAATACCTCTGATTGGCTTATGGAAGCGCGTCTACACAGACAGTGACGTTTACATTACTCCTCAACGCCACCATGCCGAAGCCATCGCTGAAGCTGGGGCAGATATTATTGCCCTAGATGCCACAGAGCGGCCGCGTCCCCAGGGGGAAACTCTAGCCGAGATTGTGCAATGGGTCCAGGACACATGGGCACTTCCCATTATGGCGGACATCGATAGCCTCAAGGCGGCCAAGGTCGCTCAACAGCTTGGGATCGAGATTATTGGAACAACCCTCTACGGCTACACCGCCGCCACCGCAGGACAATCGCCACCGGCATGGGAACTTCTACAAGCCCTAGTTCGGGATTGTCCCGGATTTATGATTTGTGAAGGGGGAATCAGTTCCCCAGAGATGGCCCAACAGGCTATAGCCCTAGGGGCGAATGCCGTCGTTGTCGGGACTGCAATCACAGGGGTTGATGTCTTGGTTCAACGCTATCACCAAGCCATAGTGGGTCGGTAGGAGAGGCAATTTGACGGTACGATGGAAAGTAGCCCCCTGTGATGTGGGGTCGCAGCATTGTGGTGAGTAATCATGCTAGGGATAGTCAAGCAACCAATTCTCGTTTTTGGCCTGGGAGCCTCGGGGGCCTTATGGCTTTTTGATAGTTTCGGGAATCGCTTTACTGATTTTGGAGACTGGGGAGTTTGGGGATTAATCATTGTGGGGATAGCCCTATGGCGGCTCGGCGGCCGTCAGCCAGGGACTGGTGTTGATGTCTTGCCAAGCCAGTTTAACCAAGCTGAAGTCGAGCAAGCCTTAAACCGAGTTCGCAACAATCTCAAGGTGTTGCTGGCTGAAAGCGACTCAGATGAGGATCTATGCGGGTTTCAGGAACGTCTGGAGGCTCTGGAGCAAACCGATGAACAGCGATCCCTTACCCTTGGAGTCACGGGCCGTAAGGGGGTGGGAAAAACGGCCCTAGTTCGGGCTTTGCAGACAGAACTAGCTCAAGGCTCAACCCTGGAGCTTCAGATTCAAGACTTACCCTCCTGTCTCCAGGGGGACGATTCAGCTCTACTGGCTGAGGCTCAACAGACGGATGTTCTGTTACTGGTCACTGATGGAGATATCCGAGAGTCAGAGCTAGATTTAGTGGAGAAGATTACTGCCAGTGGACAAGCGCTGCTCTTGGTGTGGAATCAAAGCGATCGCCATCCTCCTGAGGAACAAGCCCAAATTTTAGGTCGGATTCGTCAACAGGCCGAACCCTACTTAAGGGGCGATCGCATTCTGGCCATTGCTGCGGCCCCAACTCCCATTGAAGTGCGCCTCTATAAAACTGACAACAGCATCGAAACCTCCACCACAACCCCTCCCCCAGAACTGGCTTCTCTCAGTGAATGTTTAGAGACTCTCCATCGGGATGCGGGGGGACTGATCTGGGCCACCACTTACCGCGCTGCTCAATCCCTGCGGCGGGAGATTCGCCAAGAGATCAACCGCCTGCGTCGTCATCGGGCCCTGCCGGTTGTTCGTCAATCTCAATGGATTGCGGCGGCGGCGGCCTTTGGGAATCCTCTTCCTAGTTTAGATTTACTCGCCACGGCGGCGGTCAATGTCCAGTTAGTGATGAACTTGGGCAAAATTTATCAGCAAAAACTCTCGCTGGAACAGGCTAAGGTGGCCGCGAAAACTTTGGCAGAGATGTTAGTCAAGCTCGGGTTAGTGGAAGTCTCCACCCAGCTGGTGACGGCCGCCTTGAAACAAAACCCCATCACCTTTGTCGCTGGTGGGGCCACCCAGGGCCTCAGTGCTGCCTATTTGACTCACATTGCCGGCTTAAGTCTGATCGAATACTTTGAGGACTGTGAAGAGACCGCTCAGATGGCTCGGGGGAGTGGTTTGGATGGGGAACGCTTCGCGAGTATTGTCAAACGGGTCTTTGAGACCAATCGCCGCAAAACCTTTATCCAATCCCTGATTCGTCAAGCGGGCGATCGCTTTGCTACAAAAACGGCTTAACTTCTGGTTAAGAAATATCTCAATTCCCTAGCCCTGAAGTCGAGGTCAAAACCCTCTGACTAGATGGGTTCGGGCTCAGGTTACAACTGTGGAAAAACCTTAACTTGGGGTTGACAGTTTCAGCTTTTTTTGCTAATATTGATGAACAAGCTATAAACTTGTAGCCTTGAGGGAATTGTCGTTCAACCACAAGATGGTCAAGAAGGAACGAGGCTAATGAGACCCTAAGCGCACCGTGGAGACTTCCAAGTTTTCTTTGACCAAATCCAGTTTTTACCCAGGATACACAGAATTATGTCAAGTCAAGTTACCGGAACCGTGAAATGGTTTAACGAAGAGAAAGGATTTGGTTTTATCACCCAGGAAAACGGAGGGCCTGATGTGTTTGTACATTTCCGGGCCATCGTACAAGATGGTTTTAAAACTCTTTCTGAAGGACAAAGGGTCCAGTTTACCGTTGAACAGGGACAAAAAGGCCCTCAAGCTCAAAATGTTACCCCGCTCTAGATAGCCGGGTTTATTTTTGACAACATCCCTTAAGCCCCGATTTTCGGGGTTTTTTGCGTTTTAGCAGAGTTAACCCCGGATGTGGGGCTGAGTGCGTTACAGTGGAGGGCATTGAGTTTGCAAGCGTTCCTGACGCTGTCCTATCATGGCTTGGTTTGCTAAGATTGAAAGCGGTATTGTCGACAAGTCGACCTTTGATCACTATGTTCCCGCTCATATTGAGTATGTTAAACAGCTTAACCAAAGGGGATATCAGGCCAAAAGTGGGTACTGGAACCGCCGAGGTGGGGGAATGTTAATCTTTCAAGCTGAATCGATGCAAGAGGCGGAGGCCATTGTCCAGCAAGACCCCCTCGTTTTGAATCGCTGTGTAACCTATGATCTCTATGAGTGGTGTCTCGTCGTTGAGGATTAACCCGCTCCCCCACAAGGGTTCCCTGATTCTTGGCCCTTCCTGCTCGCTGGGGATCTGCCTCAGGCGATAATTCCGGACCATTGGACATCTTTTTGTTGGCTGCGACGATAGGAGAAGAATCGCCTATCCTCTTGATAAGTACAATGGGGGGCGATCGCAATCTGTTCAGGCGCTAATCCCAGGCGGTAGAGTTGATGCAGAATTGCCCGCCGCACATCCAGGCGAACTTTTCCGGCTTCGGTATCGGGCAAAATTGGGGTATCATCAAATTCGGAGAGGGCCGCAATCATCGCTTCCGCCTCTTGGCTGGGGTTACCCGGCAGAAGGGTCGCCGCGACCTGGGCCGCCACATCAAGGGAGACTTGATAGACATCTCCGGAAATGGCCGGGCCGAGAGCAACCCGTAAATCTTGGTTTTGACTGCCCCGATTCCAGAATTGAGCGATCGCCTCGGGGACAATTTTAGTCGCCGTTCCACGCCAGCCCGAATGGACAGCTGCAACTCGTCTTTGAGAGATATCTCCAATTAAGACCGGTGTACAATCTGCCGTACAGACCCAGACTGAGTCATGGGCGCGATCGCTCAACAGTCCATCGGCTGGGGGGAAAGCATCCTTTTCGGATGACTCACAGATGGGCGCTAACGAGTGAGTATCGACGATCGCATTACCATGAACCTGATGTGTCCGGTAGACTGGGGCATCCGCGTTTAACCCTTTAACCAACGCTAGGGGAGAATCGGGACTAAACTCCCGAGTGAAAAACCCGTGGAGAAACGGGTCAAGAAGACGACAGGTTAAATAGGATTTTCCCTGCCAAGTCTGCCATTGCCAAGCATCCATAGAATCCTTAGGGAGTTAAACAAAGAGCAACTTGCGTGAGGAGCGATGGCACGTCAGAGCAGCATCAGGAGCAAGCGCCCATCGAGCCGATCGCAGATCCCGATAAGCAGGGATTTCTCCGATGACCTACGGCTTATCATCCATGATGTATGGCACTCTATGCCTCATGGTAGTCCAAATTGGAGCAGTTAGGTGTGATGGGTCAGACTCCCTCTCTATCGACGTCCCGGATTCAGGGGGCGATCGCCCGCTTAGAACCGGAGTTAAAGGGCTATTTTCAGCTCATCGCTCATGATTGTGTTTCCTCAACCAATCAACTCCTCTGGGAGCAGGTTAACGGCGGATGTCCTCCGGGAACAGTTGTCCTTGCCTCCCGTCAAACATCAGGACGGGGACAACGGGGCCATCACTGGCTCTCGGAACCTGGAGGACTCTATGTGTCTCTCTGTGCTACCCCGAATCTAGCCGCTCAGGATGGCTCCCAACTGACCCTGGCCAGTGCTTGGGGGATTGCGGTGAGCCTGCGAGAGGCTGGAATTCCTGTGTCTCTGAAATGGCTCAATGACATTTTTTTACAGGGTCGTAAACTGGGTGGAATTCTTACAGAAACTCGTCTTCAGGGCGATCGCATCGCCACCGCTGTCATTGGCGTGGGGGTCAACTGGAGTAATCCCGTCCCACAGATGGGGATTAACCTTCATGAGTTTTGGGCAAATCACCCGGAATCTCGGCGCTGTTCCTTGGAAATGTTGGCAGCTCGGGTTCTCGTGGGGCTGGAGTGGGGACTGTATCGACTTGAGCATCGGGGCATCGAGGCGATTTTTCCAGAGTATCAACAACTCTTGCGGGAAGACATTGGATAAACTCATGTACTAGACTGTCATTTGTGCGATCGCCTGTATCCTGGATCAGGATGACAGAGGTCGCGATCGCCACTTACGGGGAGATATGCAAAAACGTTCCACTCATACACACCTTTCATTATCCTTCATCGTCCAGGGACTCGGTTGGCTCGGCGGCTTAAGTCTGCTCGGAAGCGGTTTCGTCTTTGCCAAAGGTCCCTATAACCCCGATTTACCCATTCAGGAAAACGTCCCAGACTACTCACCCAACCCTGTGGACTCAGCTCCAAGTTACGCTCCTGAACCGGTCGCTCCCAGTCAAACCTATGCTCCAGAACCCACTCCGGTCTATCAAGAACCGGCAAGGGGATATCAGGATAACTCCTACTCAGCTCCTGTGGAAGCTCCCTGGGATAAAACTCCTGAGCCTGCGTCTGCACCCGAGTCTCATCAAGGGGTGTCTCCTGATGCCGTCTTTGAGAGTCGGCCCCAACGAGAGGCCATCGCCCCGCCTGAGCCTCTGAATCGTCCCCAACTCGATCGCCCCAACGTCTCGCCCCAACATAGCTACATTGATGACACCGACTATAGCCTAGGGGCCACCAGCGCCCAAGACTCTCAAGTGGTCGTCTTTGAAGAACGCTCCACCGGGTGTGAAGCCCGGGTCAGTGGACGAGTGAGTGGACAACTCTGTCGCCCCAGTCCCAGCCAATCACAGCCGAGTCCTGGTCACCCGTTGCCTCAAACTCCGGTCGCGTCTGGCGGTTCCTCTCAAGCCCCAGGGAGCGGCCAGAGTGCAGCCGCCTATCGTCCGGGAGCCGCCAGTGGCCCATCTGGTTTTAGCATCAGTTCTCAGTCTGCTGGTGGTGCTCAGGTTCCTAGCTACAGCCCATCCCTTGATGTAGACTATGCCCAAATGCGGGCGAGACTTTTGCGAGACATGGCCGTTCAGCCCCTCGAACGGAGTTTCCGGGCCCGCGATCGCCGTCTCATCTTCCCTCTGTCCATTCCAGCTCCCATTAGTTCCTTCTTTGGTTGGCGACATCATCCCATCGCCGGGGTGCGTCGCTTCCATGCCGGAACCGACATCGCAGCCCCCACAGGAACCCCAGTCTTAGCCGCGTTCTCGGGTAAAGTAGCCACCGCCGAAATGTTAGGGGGGTATGGGTTAACGGTCATCTTGGAGCATAACGAGGGAACCGCCGAAACCCTCTATGCTCACCTATCTCAACTCCTCGTGCGTCCTGGACAGGACGTCCGTCAAGGACAAGTCATTGGACGAGTTGGGAGTACGGGCTTTTCAACGGGGCCGCACCTGCATTTTGAAGTCAAACAGCTCACAGAACAAGGCTGGGTTTACCTAGATCCGGGTCTACAACTGGAACTAGCGCTAGAGGAGCTGATCAACCAAATGCAAGTGGCTCAAGCTTCCGAGGGAGACTAGACTCTGTTAGGGGACTGGATGTTGCCCATAAAAAGGTAGGGCTTGAGACCATGATGGCCGTCGTCCGGCTTGATAGTCCTGCCAGGCTAAGTCGAGGAGACTGGTCACCGAGGCCGCGAGATCGTCTTCCTGGGCTTTGATGAGATAGTAGGGCGATCGCCACTGGTCTAGTAACCGCGTCCAATCCTCGAAACTGCGGGCGGTATCCGTAACCAAGGTCGTCAGTCCCCGGCCCTCTGTCGCCGGTTTATAGATGGCCGTAAAGAGTTGTCCCCGGGATGCCATTAACTGCACCGCCAGATCATAATCTGGGGGGATTGTGGCATCCTGCTGTCGTTGCTGCTGGGCGATCGCCTCCAGACTTGAAATCGCAAACAAGGGTAGATCTAACTGTTGAGCTAGGGTCCGGGCCGTAACGAGACCAATACGGGTTCCCGTGAAGCTTCCTGGTCCCTTCGCCACAGCTAAAAACACCAGATCTGACCAAGTCTGAGGGGGCATAAATCCCTGCATAGAGCCATGTAACTCCGACGAGAGCGATCGCCCCAGCAACCAAGTCTGAGAGCGATGCGATCGCCCACAGGAGTCTCCCTGACTCAACGCCAAGCCGAGCCGAGCCGTCGTCGTATGTAACGCAAATCCGTAACCAGTCATAAAACATCAAGCCGACCCCTTTCAGAGTCGGCGGTTGGGTTTTCTCGACCTGTCCCCATAGTCAAGGGCAACAGGGCTGTTCTAAGATATAAATCAGATTGGGTTGAGCCGGGCTACCCCTTAGCCAACCCTAAAAAACCGAATGGCGTCATCTGCCACAGCGTGAGTTATATCAAGGACATTAAGAATGGGTTTTTTTGATTCTGAGATTGTTCAACAAGAGGCCAAACAACTTTTTGAAGACTACCAGTCCCTGGTAGAACTCGGGAGCAAGTATGGCAAGTTTGACCGCGAAGGTAAGAAGCAATATATCGAGCGGATGGAAGAGATGATGGAACGTTACCGCGTCTTCATGAAGCGGTTTGAGCTGTCAGAAGACTTTATGGCCCAAATGACAGTCCAACAACTCAACACCCAACTCAATCAGTTTGGCATCACTCCGCAACAGATGTTTGACCGGATGCACGAGACCCTAGAACGGATGAAAGCTGAACTACAACAACAGCCCTAGGGACGGTCAAACTCATCGGGTGAGCGGAAGTTCTGGACCGGTTCATCTGCCAGATACTGGCGCATAAAGTCCCGCCAAACCGGTGCAACAAATCCCCCGCCAGTAGCCCCGTAAGAGAGGGGCATGTTGTTGTCATGGCCAGCCCAGACCGCCACGGAAAGTTGAGGCACATAACCCACAAACCAGATATCCCGCTGTGAGGAAGTCGTCCCCGTCTTCCCAGCCGCCGGACGGTCCATTTGAGCGGAGGTCGCTGTTCCTTGAGTAATCACCCCTTGCATGGTGTCAGTCAGGGCAGCTGTGGCCCAGGGGTCAAGTACTAAGCGGGGTCTGGGGGTATTATCGAGCATGACATTGCCATGGCTATCCGTTACCTGAGCAATCAGAGTTGTATCGGAGCGCCAACCGTTACTGGCAAAGGTTGCGAAGGCTCCCGCCATTTCTAAGGGAGTTAAGTCCACAGACCCCAGAGGAAGGGAAATCACCGGGTCAATGGGGCTTTCAATTCCTAATAGCCGTGAGACTTCTACCACCCGATTCAAGCCAATTTCCTGGCCAATCTTCACCGCTGGGATGTTGAGGGAGACCTCAATGGCCTTACGAATGCTGACCACTCCCGAAAAACCGCCGCCATAGTTACGGGGCGTATAGACCCCATCCCCATCAGGATAGCTAACGGGACTGTCATCGACCGGGGTATCTGGGCCGTAGTTCCCGGTAGCGAAGGCAGCATAGTAGACAAACGGTTTAAAGGCTGACCCCGGTTGTCGTTGAGCCTGGGTCGCTCGGTTGAACTGACTTTGATTGTAGTCATATCCCCCCACTAGGGCCTTGACAAAGTGGGTGCGGGGGTCAACGGCTGCTAGAGCTAACTGTCCCTGTTCAAAATCCCGATAGAGTCCTTGCTCAAAGAGGCGAGTATGCCACTCCCTCACCGTTCGCTCAGCCATCCGTTGGGTGTTGAGGTCAACGGTGGTTTGCACTCGCATCCCCCCTTTACTGAGGGTATCCCGTCCAAACCGTTCCGTTAGCTCTTCCACAACAGCCCCAGTCACATAGGGGGATAAGCTGCTAGAAAACGAGGAAATGTTGCCGAGACGAATAGGTTGTTCTCGGGCTTCTTGGGCTTCCTCGGGGGTAATCCATCTCAACTCCTGCATCCGGCTGAGGACGATCCCCTGTTGCCGTTTGGCCAGTTGATAGTTAACAAAGGGGCTATACTCTTCAGGAGCTTGGATTAGCCCCGCCATCATAGCCGCTTCTGCTAGAGTGAGATCCCGAGCTGATTTATTAAAATAACTCTGGGCGGCAGTTTCAGCCCCGTAGAGATTGTGACCCCAATAGACCTGATTGAGATACAGTTCCAGAAGTTCATTTTTCTCTAGAATTTGCTCAAGACGGATGGCTAAGACCGCCTCAGCCACTTTGCGGCTAAATTCCCGTTCCGGGGTCAGAAATAGGTTTTTGACCAACTGCATCGTTAGGGTGGATGCCCCTTCAACGGTGGCCCCTGATTCTAGGTTGGTTAAGCCAGCCCGGATAATCGCCCCGGGATTGATGCCCTGGTGGACGAAGAAATGACTATCCTCAATGGCCAAAACCGCCAATTTGAGGTTGTTGGAGATTTCCTCTAGGGGAATAACTTCTCGATTCGCCTCATCATGGATGCTCAGAAGCAGCTCACCCTTGATATCGTAGATGTGGCTGGTTTCTGTGGGCATATAGCTCCGTAAGACCCGCACATCGGGAAGATTACGGAAACTAATCGCCAGTCCAACCAATCCGCCTGCTACGACAGAGCTACCGAGTAGTGTTGTTCCAAGTAATGTACTGGCCGTGACCTTGCCAACTGCTTGCGCAAAGCGAAACAGCTGCATGGGGACTTGGCTGGTCTGTTTTCGATGTTGCCGAATGGTGTTACCTGACACAAAGCGCCTTCCTTACCAACGTCTGATCTGAGGACTGTTCAACTGGGTTGAATTGAGAGCCCGAGGGGGGCCTCTAGCAATTAGGGGGGTGACTGGACATACTTTACACTATGAGAACCGGGTTAAGACCAGAACCGGGTTAAGACCTGGATTCTGGGAACCCGAGAGATTCAGCCTGGGACAAGGTTTGTCCAGGCTCTTTACTTCAAGTCTGCCCATCTGGTCTGCTATTATAGCCACCTCATCATTAACTAGCTCGCAATTTTTCCTAGCCCATTGACTATGACCCCTGATTTATCCTGGCTCCACCGAGGCACAGAGGAGATTTTCCCCCATCGTCCTGATTCTGAAGATGAGCGGGAAAACTTGGAGGTTTTGCTGGCTCGCTGCGATCGCCCTCTACGAGTCAAACTCGGGATTGACCCCACTGGCTCGGATTTGCATTTGGGCCATAGTATCCCTTTCAGGAAAATGCGGGCGTTTCAGGATGCTGGCCATACGGCGGTTCTGATTATCGGCGATTTTACGGCCCGGATTGGCGACCCCACGGGAAAATCTGAGGTTCGCCGTCAATTGACCGCTCAACAGGTGAAGGACAACGCCGAAACCTATTTGCAGCAATTGCGGCCCATTTTAGATTTTGACACCCCCGGACGCTTGGAAATTCGCTACAACTCGGAATGGCTCTCGGAGTTGGATTTATCCCAGATTCTGGAGCTTTTGGCAACGATGACCGTGGGGCAGATGTTGGCGAAGGAAGGGTTTTCATTGCGCTATGAGTCGGGGAATCCCATTTATCTACATGAGTTTCTCTATCCCTTGATGCAGGGCTATGATTCAGTGGCTATTGATGCGGATATTGAGTTGGGAGGGACGGACCAGAAGTTTAATTTGGCGGTGGGTCGAGATTTACAACGCCATTTTGGCAAAACCCCTCAATTTGGCTTACTGCTGCCAATTTTGATTGGAACCGATGGGGTGCAGAAAATGTCCAAGTCCTTGAACAACTATGTGGGACTGAAAGAGGATGCCCTCTCGATGTATTCTAAGTTGGAAAAAACGGCAGATTCTCAGATTGACCAGTATTTTGAGTTGCTGACGGCGCTTCCCTTGGACTCGCTTCCTGAGAATCCTCGGGAACGCCAGAAACGCTTGGCCTTGGATGTTGTGGCCCAATATCATGGCGAAATGGCGGCGAAGGAGGCCCAACAGGCGGCTATGTCCCTGGTGGGGGGGGATATGTCAACAGGTGCTGACGTGGTACCGGAGTTTTCCTTGTCAGGGGTTGAGTTTCCGGCCAAACTGTTTTACATCCTGGGGGCGAGTGGACTCTGTAAGAGTAGTGGTGAGGGCCGCCGGCAACTTCAGGGGGGAGCGGTACGCTTAGACGGCGATCGCATCACTGATGTCAATCTGAGTTTTGACTCGCCCCAAGCGCTGACCGGTAAGGTGTTACAGGTGGGCAAGAAGAAGTTTGTGCGTTTGAGTGATTAGTGGGGGACGCAAGAGTCAGGTGGGAACTAGGCTGCGAGATATCCAGGTGACGGAAGTTGTCGATGGCGACACCTTAAAGGTCAAGATTGACGAACAGGAAGAGTTTGTTCGTCTGATTTGTGTGGATACGGAAGAGAGCAGTCTACATCCCTCCCCGGAAACGGCTAAACCGGTGACGGAGGCGGGGATTGCCGCCGATCACATGGCTCATGAGTATTTCTCGAAAGCCAATGGGGAGTTATGTGAGGTGGATTTGGAGTTTGACACGGACGATTCACCTGAGGACTGTTTGCGTTGGCATCGGGGCAATTGCAGCCGTCTGGTGTGCTATGTCCATCGGGGAGAGAGCCATTACAATCTGTTTACGGTGCAACAGGGCTGGAGTCCCTATTTTACGAAATATGGGCGATCGCGCCTGTATGACCTGCTGTTTACTCAAGCGGAATTTGAGGCCCAGGCCCATCAACGAAAAATTTGGAATCCCCAGGTCAATGCCCAGGGTGCGTCCCGTAATTATTGTAGTTTGTCGGCATGGTGGGCTTACCGGGCATCGATTATTGAGGATTTCCGTCGCTCCGGTGCGGCCTCTGGGGCGATTTCCGTTCAACTGGATTATCCTCAGGTGTTGCAGGCGATCGACGAAAGCCGCACTGTAACTCTGTTTTGTGATCTGCAAGGGGGTATCCGCAAGCAGGTGGAAGGAGGGGCAATTATTTTTACAGGCTCCCGTCTCTGTCCCCTGAAGTTTTGGATTCCCACGGCCTCGAATCCCGATGGGGAGGCTCTAGTGCGCTTGATCGTCAATCGTTATGCTGGACGAGGACGGGGGTATGCCTATGTAAAAGGTCGTATTACGTTGCATCGAGGCTTACCCCAGATGATTATTCGTCACCTTGACCAGTTATCAGATTTTCCCCCGAATTTTTAGGGAAATTAACGGTTTTATCTAAACGTAACGGGACCCTATAGGCAAACATAATCTGCCCCATAACATAATTCGATATGTTTAGTCTGTTGTTTTACAAAAATTTAGACTATGATGGCATCGCGGATATCACTCTGCCCTTAATAAATTTCTGTTTTAGTAAACACCCTTAAATTCAACCGAAACTCAACCGCTCAGGCGTGGCCAACTCTTACGGTCACGTCTTTTTTGTGGGCTCTATCTAGCTACAACTGGGGCTGAGGGGTGATTCCCCCACCTCTCCCTGATTTCCGTTAAGACTCCATGAAGAAGTTTCATTTCCCTTTCAATCCGAGCAAAAGACCGTTTAAGATGTTGGGCAAGCCGATATGAGCGAGCAAGGGGCAATCGAGCCATTCCACCGTTCTGAGGCGATCGCCCGCTAACGATGATAGGAGAGAGCAAGGACTCAGGAGTTATGGAGCAAAGGGAAACGCGATTGACCAACCCCGACGGTATCGGCGATCGCTCAGTCGAAACTGTGTTGACTGAGTTGACTCGGGATCTTAAACACCTTCAACAGGATCTCATCGTCCAACTGACGCGAGATGTCAGCCGCCTGCAAGCGGAGAAAACCCGCCTGCTAGATGATATCAACCAATTACAAACTCGCTATCAACAACTCTCTCCCGGCCAGCAACCCCCAGCCCTGAATGAGTCTGAGGAAGAGCGTCAGGTTTGGGTCCAACAACTGGCACAACTGGTGGCGGCCAGTCTCGAAGAACGGCTGGCGGCCCGGGTAGAAGAATTGGCCGCGCGTCAACTTCCCCCCAGTCGTCCTCTGGCCGCCTTAGATGAGGGCGATCGCCTGCGGGATTCCGTCGATACACGATTCCATCAAACCTATCAAAGTCTCAGTCGAGAACTAACCAACTATCGCAGCGATCTCTCCCAATCCCTGCGTGAACTAGATAACCTGCAACAACAAGGGGAAGCCCTCCTGGATACCCTTGTGAGTCGTCTCAGCCACGAATTACAAGACGAAGCCCAGGGAATTTCTCCCACCGCTACCCCACCCGCCTATCGCAATGGGGCCACAGACTCTGTTTTGCCGGTTTCCCGTCAACCGGACGCCAGTTCCGACGATAATAGTCATGGTTCCACCCCGATCGTCCCTACCCCGGACCCCTTAGAGTCTGAGATTGAAGTCAATACGGAAGTAGATCGCAACGAAGTTCCAGCCCCCCCTCCCCCCAAGCCCGCTTCCCAAGTGCAAACCGGGTTAGTGTTGGCCCTGCTTTACTCAGCCGTTCTATCTCTGTTTAACGTCAGCATCCGAGTCATCCTCAACGAGAGTAGTATCCTAGGACTCGTCTCCTGGGGGGGAATTATTTCTCCCAGCCTCGGGAACTCCATGCTGATTTTATTCATGCGCATGGTGGTGGTCGTCCTCTTGATGCCATTGCTAGCCATGCAACTGTATCCCCAATGGTGGAGCGAGCTACAAACCTTCCAAAAACCTGAAAATCGCCGACTTCAATATCAAGTGATTGGGAGTGGTGCGGCCCTCTTTATCTCCCAGGTCTTAATCTATATCGCCCTGGGTAACATTCCGGCGGGTGTCGCCATTACCCTGTTCTTTATCTTCCCTATTGTCACGGTGTTGGGGGCTTGGTTTCTCTTTGGTGCTCGTCCCAGCGTGACCCGTGCTGTGATTATGGCCGTCATTCTCGTGGGTGGCATCTCTGCTGTTCCAGGTATCGGTGAGCTTTTATCCGGCGGTTTGGCGGGTGAGGGGTTAGTCCTGGGAAGTTTGACCGCCTTGGGGTCCGGGGTCACCTTTGCGGGCTATGTCCTCCTGACTCAGATTGCCTCGAAGCAAATGCACCCGATTTCCTTCAGTTTTGCTAACTTTGTCTGTGTCTTCGTCTTCTCCTTTGTCGGGTTAGTCATCGTGGAGCGGTTTGATGAAACCATGACCCTACCGACACAGCATCTGGGTGGACTATTTTGGAGTGGCATTTGGTTAGGGTTATTGACGCTGATTAGCTATGTCCTTAATAACTTCGCGATTCGCTATGCCGGCGCCTCTCTCGCCTCAATTATCGGGGCAACGGGCCCGGTGATGACCGCTCTGTTCGGCTTCTTCCTGATTGGAGAACAACTGGCAGGGAATCAAATTTTTGGCATGTTAGTGGTCACCGCTGGGGTGGTCGCCTTGAGTTTGGAACGGATGTTCTTGACAAGCAAGGCGTAGGACGAGACCTGCGACCACATGAAAAAAGACGCACCTGGGTGCGTCTTTTCTTTGGAACGGAGAGGGAGGGATTCGAACCCTCGTTAGAGTTGCCCCTAAACAGCATTTCCAGTGCTGCGCCTTAAACCGCTCGGCCACCTCTCCTTAGAGACTGTATTGAGTTTTTCAGTCAAAGCTTTACTATCCTAACAGAAATTTCAGCGCTAGGGAAGGCCTCTGAGACGATTTTGCTAAAAATTTGCCAAATATAACCTCAAGTCCCCATGATTCCGTCGCTTTAGCCATCTGTGGTTATCATAAGCCTTTAGCGATGCGTTGTCCTGTCCCGCCACTTTGCCGTAAGCTCAGCATAGGAGGATGACCATGTCCCATCTGTTGTTGACCCGAGCTGAACCTATGACTCGTACCCACCACATTCTGATTCACGATCGCCAAACGGGCAAAGACTACACCGTCACAGTCCCGGAAGACCGCTATATTTTGCAATCGGCGGAAAATCAAGGGGCCGATTTACCCTTTTCTTGTCGTAACGGGGCTTGTACCACCTGTGCAGTGCGGGTGCTGTCTGGGGAACTCTACCAGCCTGAGGCCATGGGACTCTCTCCGGCCCTCCAGAAAAAAGGCTATGCTCTCCTCTGTGTGAGTTATCCTCGTTCGGATATTGAGGTAGAAACTCAGGATGAAGATGAAGTGTATGAACTTCAGTTCGGTCGTTATTTTGGCAAAGGGAAGGTTCGCATGGGCTTACCCCTTGATGAAGATTAGCCGGTTGAGGGGCTAGGGGATCTCCCCTGAGTTAAAGTACACTGGTATCACTTTTGTTTTTTGAAGTCCACGCTAAGGTAGAGGTTCGTGCATGGCATCCATTCGTGAGTTGCACCGAGAATTGATTAATAAAGAGCGATCTGCGGTTGAAATGACCCAGGAAACCCTCGCTCGCATTGAAGCGTTGGAACCGCAACTTCACAGCTTTCTCCATGTGACGGCTGAAGCGGCGATCGCCCAAGCGCGGCGAGTGGATGCCAAACTGGCGGCGGGGGAGTCCATTGGACTGTTAGAGGGGATTCCTATTGCCATTAAGGATAACCTCTGTATGCGTGGGGTTCCCACCACCTGTGGCTCGCGGATTTTAGAAAACTACATTCCCCCCTACAATGCCACGGTCATTGAGAAGTTGGAAGCGGCTGGGGCCGTCTTGGTGGGGAAGACGAACTTAGATGAGTTCGCTATGGGAAGTTCCACGGAGAACTCCGCCTATCAGTTGACGGCGAATCCTTGGGATACCGCTCGCGTTCCCGGGGGGTCCTCCGGGGGGTCGGCGGCGGCGGTGGCGGCTGAAGAGGCGGTGGTGTCCCTCGGCTCAGATACCGGGGGTTCGATTCGTCAGCCGGCCTCGTTTTGTGGGGTGGTGGGGATGAAACCCACCTATGGCTTAGTCTCTCGCTATGGCTTGGTGGCCTATGCCTCCTCGTTGGATCAGATTGGCCCCTTCGGCCGTACGGTGGAAGATGCAGCAACCCTCTTGGAGGCGATCGCGGGCTATGATCCCCGAGACTCCACCAGTCTCAAGGTGAAGATCCCCCATTACTCCCGAGCCGTGAAACCCAATCTCAAGCCGAAGGGACGCTTGCGGGTGGGGATTATTCAAGAAACCTTTGGCAAGGGCCTCGATCCGGAGGTGGAAACCGCTGTAAAGGCGGCGGTCGAAGTGTTGCAAGAGTTGGGAACGGAGATTTCTGTGATTTCCTGCCCCACCTTCGGTTATGGTCTTCCCACCTATTACATTATTGCGCCCTCGGAGGCTTCTGCGAATTTAGCTCGTTATGACGGGGTGAAGTATGGCTTACGGGCCGAGGAGGCCGATAATCTCCTGGAGATGTATGAAAAAACTCGGGCCCAAGGCTTTGGCCCGGAAGTGAAACGCCGCATTATGATTGGGACCTATGCCCTCTCGGCCGGCTACTATGATGCCTATTATCTCAAGGCCCAGAAGGTGCGGACGTTGATTTGTCAGGATTTCCAAAAGGCCTTTGCTCAGGCGGATGTCTTGATTACCCCCACTTCGCCGACGACGGCCTTTAAGGCTGGGGAGAAAACTGATGATCCCCTGAGTATGTATCTGTCAGACTTGATGACGATTCCAGTGAACTTAGCGGGATTACCGGCGTTGAGTCTCCCCTGTGGCTTTGACAGTCAAGGGTTGCCGATTGGGATGCAGATGATTGGCAATGTGCTTCAGGAGGAACGACTGCTAGAAATTGCCAATGCCTATGAACAGGCGACGCTGTGGCATACTCGCACCCCTAAATTGTCGGCTTAAAGGTCGTTATTTGGCGGCTGTACTGGCCCCGTTGGTGACGGTATCGGGAGATTGGATGGCAACGTCTCCCGGGGTTTCAGCACGGATGATTTCTAAGATGAGTTGAGCATCGCCGCTCATGGACTCTCGAAAGCGGCTGAGTTCGGCGTGGCTACTGGCGACTTTTTGTAGGAGTTTGCCGGTTTTGCGATCGCTGGCCAGTTCGAGTTCTTCCGGGGTGAGCGATCGCTCATTCTCCAAGACAGCTTGCACGAGGCTCAGGAGGGGACGTGCTTCCTGACAGGTTTGTTGATGAGTCACTTGGAGGTTCAGGAGTTGACAAAGTTCCTGGGCCCCCCGTTCGACGGGACGTAACGTCTGGGTATCAGTGGGTTCGGAGACGGCCATAATCGAGTCTTGATGTATTCCGTTAGCAAAGCGATTAGCGGGAAGTAAATCCTCTTCCCATAAGTGTCGCACGAGTTCGATCGCCCCTTGACGAGTTTTAGCGCTATCCCGTCGCCCAGACAGACGCACTAAGGTTCCCACCTGTCGTTCGGAAGGTTGTTCTAGGTCGTCGATAATCAGATAGGTTAGGGTTGGGGAAGACACGCAGGGCCAAGGGTCAGGTTCAATAAAGTTTACACTGCTCAATTCTTTTAGCAAAAAATACTGGGTTTGTCAAGTTTTTTTTAAATAAAATAGTAAATTTGGGATTGAAATTTACGTATATTTACGATGGGTTTGTGACAGTTGTGGAGCAAACAAATCCTGTCACATCAGGCTAGAAAATCGAGATAAACCGAATTATGATCGGGGAAGGTGCTGTTTCCCATTTTGGGAAATTCGGATGAGTTTCACAATCTCTATCATTAAACCAGACTCCAGAGATTATGTCGGCAAAATATCGGTATCATTGGGGTATGATGGGTTGGGCGAGCGCCATGGGGCTCCTAATGGCTCCAGCCGTGATGGCCCATGAGTTGGGCTGGGTCAGAGGAACAAGACAGGCAGAATCGCGGGGAGAGTGGATTCCTGAGGTTGTGCCTCAACAACTCTATTGTCAGGATGAACCTAGTGGCTTTGGACTACCAGGATTTAAACCCGGAACCCTCAAACCTCAAGTTGAGCGACTGATTGGGGCACCGGCGGCTGTACAGCGGGGCTATTGGGGTAATAGTACAGCCTTGGTGTATTATCTGATTCCTAATCAGGTGAGTCTGGGATTGTTGTTTGATGATAAGTCTGATGTGTTGCAGCAGACGGAAGCCTCATTTCACCACGGGTTAGAATTGCCCCTAGTGTTATCGACATTAGATAGTATGTTGGGATGTCAACTCAATGAGGCGATCGAGGGGGGCTTTTACCGCGTCTGGGAACGGCAAACCTCGGAGTACAGCTTCCAACTCTCGGCCATGGAGGGAGTTATCTTTTGGGAAAGTGACACCCACGTTTATATTGGAGTGTGGCAACAAGGCTTTCAATAGACTGCAAGAGACTTGAGTTATGGCATCGTTTCCCCTATCTGCTTCGACTCCCCGCCGCTACGCCATTGTCGGAACGGGCGCTATTGGCGGCTATTATGGTGCGAAACTGCAACGGGCCGGGGTGGAGGTGCATTTCCTGACGCGCAGTGATTATGAGGTGATTCGTCAGGAGGGGTTGACGGTGGAATCTCCTGAGGGCAATTTTCGCCTGGGGGAGGTTCGGGCTTATCGTGATGTGGCGGATATGCCCCCCTGTGATGTGGTGATTGTGGCTCTGAAAACCACTCAGAATCAGGTGTTGGGGGAGTTGTTACCGTCTCTGTTGAACTCCGATGGGGTGGTGTTGGTGTTGCAGAATGGCTTAGGGGTTGAAGATGAGGTGGCCCAGTGGGTGGGGGGCGATCGCGTTCTTGGGGGGTTGTGTTTTATTTGTTCCAATAAGCTGGGCCCGGGCCAGATTCGTCATTTGGATTATGGGGCGATCGCCCTGGGGGAGTATCGCCCGAATTATAAGCCTCAAGGGGTGACGCAGCGGATGCGGGCGATCGCCCATGATTTTGAGCGGGCCGAGATTCCCATGCAATTCCATGAGGATTTATTGCTCGCCCGCTGGAAAAAACTGGTTTGGAACATCCCCTTTAATGGCTTGTCGGTGGTGTTAGATGCCAAAACCGATCGCCTCATCACAGATTCTAACAGTCGTCAGGCGGTAGAATCGTTAATGGCTGAAGTCGTGGCGGGGGCGCGGGCCTGTGGACGGGAGATTCCGGGAGTCTTTGTTGAGGAAATGTTAACGACTACGGAAAAAATGCCCCCCTATTTAACCAGTATGAAACTGGATTTTGAGGCCAAACGTCCCCTAGAAATTGAGGCGATTCTGGGAACTCCCCTGCGTCGTGGAACCGCCGCTGGGGCCAGTTTGCCGCAAATGGCCTTGTTGTATCAGCAGTTAACGGTGTTAGACCGCTATAATCGGGCGTAATTCCTGGAACGTCTCTAAAGGGTAGTCAATGCAAGACATCGCCTACCCCTCCAGTAGAGGGGATTTTTCAACGATGTACCCTAGCGGGAGACTTTTGTAGCCAACTTCGACAGAGTTAAGCTTGTCCTGATCGAGTCATTTTGAGTCCTAAACGATATAAATCGGGGACTTTATATCGTTTAGGCTCGCCATCACTCCCTTCATAGACGGATAGTAACCCCACCTCACGAGCGAGTTTAACTTCATCGTCTAAGTCTTTGAGTTCTGAAACTTCCACCGGCGATCGCCCAATCTGGGTTAACCGTTCCGTCAAGGGTTGCAGTTCCCTAAATTCCTCATCAATTAACGCACTCAACGCCGCTTGTGACACTTTTGACAACGATTCACTTAAACCACGAGGACGAATCAAGGTTTTATGATTCGGTTCTTTAGACGGACGTTGAGACTCTTGGGTATATTCCCGTTTTTCCCAGTTTTTGGCTTCCTGAAATAACCGTAACAGAAAACGGGGACTCCGCTCATCATCTCCATCACTTAAACGATTCCAAACCCAATTTTGAGTAAATGCTGATTTCCCTCCCCGCATTCGTTCCCCCAGTAAAAGATTCCAAATTTGCTTGACTTGTTCCTCGGACCAATAGTCAATACTATCAAGTGATACCTTGAGTAGAGGAGGGGGATTCAGACTTGATGATTCTTCCTCAGTCATCTGACGAACCAAGTTCTGGAAACTTTCAGCTTGAATCGCCTGTTTAATGGCAATTTTAAAAAAGTCGGTTCGATTCGACCAATTTAGCACTGTTGAGCGTCCATAAAAATGGCTTTTGTTGTCAAATTTGAGTTGAAGCCAGATATCCTCTCGCAGAAGAATTTTAAATTTTAAATTTCTCAGAGCGTCTCCAAACTCAATCACCAGAGACAGTAACGCTTCAATGGCTTGAGTACGTCGTTTTCTTGCCTCAGGTTCATTGCCAAAACTGGTGTCTAAACCATCGAATAAAAGTAGGATGTTGCCAGAGAGTCTATCGTCAAGTTTTTGCAACCAGTCTTGAGCTAGTAATCCCAAACGTTCTCTGGACAGAAGAGTCGTTAACCTTTCGATAAAGTCTAATTCACTGGTTGGTCGTTGCAGGTCTTCTCCCAAGGAATTAGATACTCCTTCAATCTGGTCTGGAGATAGGCTAGATGCTGCCGCAACACAAACCTGAACTAGCCAAAAATCACGCCAAGTTTTGTTTCGCTGTTTCAACTCATTTTCAACTTCTTGAAACCCCTCGGGCGTTAAAATCCAAGACTTATCATTTTTAAGCGGAGTGGGAGACATAACAACCACTCTAGTTTGACGATTGTCTTCAGCAATTCGTCGGAATATTGCTGTTTTTCCACTTCCTTTGCGTCCCCGAATTAGGGGGATTTCAGGTCGCAACGCGCGATTGATACTCTCCGTCGGAACAAAGGTTTTTAAAAAATCATCTTGGTCTTCCGCCGTTCCACTTGAAAAGTTAAGTTCCTGAAGAATTTGTGGCTTAAGTTCAGGTAAGTTAACTTGGGGGGATAAGCCGGCCAACTTTTGCTCGCTTCGGGTGGGTAGAAAAACTTCAATCCATTGGGCGATCGCCTCATAGGGTTTCCAGAGATCGCGATCGCCCCCCACGATATCAGACGTTGCAATCACATCCTGATAGGTAATAAAATGAGTAATCTCCCGTTCATCAATCGCCGTACTCTCAGGGCGTTGTTCTGTGACCTGAGCCAGCCAATCGCTAATCCAACTGAGCGCGCGGTGTTGATACCGCTCAATCACTTCTGGGGCTTTACTAGCCGGAATGGGAGATACTAAAAAGCGAGGTTCTGGGGTTAACTCTTGATTGCGACGGGTTCGAGACGCCAGTAATCCCCGAACCAAGGCTTCAGTTCCAGTTTGAGTTTGCGGATGAGGAAAAAAGGTGATAATCGCCACATCGGCTAAATCAAACAGAAGCGGTCCATTTAAGGGGGTAATCCCCGTGCAGGCGTCAAAGAGAATAATCTCAGGTTTAAAGGATAAACTAGAACTGAGGCGAGATAAGAGATCTCGCAGAGGATTGGACTCTTCGCGATACCAAGCCGCTGGGTCAACAAAATTTAAGAGGCGAGCATAATTTGCATCGGGTTTTCCGGCGGGTAAACAGTAGAGTTCATCTAACTCCGATAGCCGTAAAATTTGCGATTGAAGATCGAGTTCTTCTCCACGATCTAACGCAACTAACGTAGGTAATACCCCTTGTCCGGGTTGAATTTCAGCTTCTCGTCCAAACAAAGCCGCTAAACCGGGGGCTTCTAAATCTAAATCCACACAAAGCACCGTACGACCCCGACGGGCTAAAATTTGGGCGGTATAGGCTAAGGCGGTGGAGCGGCCCACTCCACCTCGTAATGAGTAAAAAGTGGCGACGATGGGAGGTTCGAGGTCATCATCGAGATCTGAGGGAAAGCGAATCGTCTCCGGAAGATTTTGTCCCCGTGCGAGGGTTTCGGGCCAGAGGGGGAGGTCTTCTAAATCGCTGTCAAGGGGAAGTTTTCCCGCCCAGTCTCGTTCTTCGGGCGTGAGGAGATCGAGCCATTCAATTTCTAATTCCTCTAGTCCGTTGAGCGCAATTTGACGACGCTCGAAATTCGATTGTTCGGCAAAATCGGGAGAAATGACAACAATGCGCCAACCGGAAAAGGGATCGGGTTGAATCCGTAAATCGTTGAGTTCATAGTTAACAGAACTTAGATTATTTGCGATTTGAACCCGAATGCTATCTCTTGTCAGATTTGTCATGATTTAACCCTCATCCGATCACTCTCTCAATGGGAATCTCCCTCAACTTCAGCACATTGACCCAATTGATTTATCGTTTTCGGGAGCCGTGACGACGAATTTCGGTCCTAACAAGCCCACAAATGCGTTTTGCTCCTTGAATTAAAGCTTCTGTTTCTAAACCGGGTTCAGATGGGAGCTTGCTCTCGTAGCGTAAACTTGTGTCCCAAGTTTGGAGATAAAAGGTCTGTGTCCCTTTTGGATCCTGTAGATCTGATACCCGAAATCCGCAATCTGCCCAAAGTTGACGTAAATTATGTCCCCCTCGTCCACTTCTAAGAAATGACCGTCCCTGTTTATGTAATAAGGCTTTTAGGGTACATTCGATGGCATAATCAGCCAGATAGACACTAGCAATCGACTGTGGCCGTTCTTGCTGAAGTTTTAAAGCATCATCACGTCTCTCATCGGCGACTGTAAGCCATTCGTGATAGGTGTCGGGACTCATCAGAATCTCAAGGCTGTTTTAACTCTGGGAAACGTTGACTCCCCCAGGCTAAGGACATGATGACCCCTAGCCTTAGAGGAACTATCTCAGGAACTTAACTGATGCGTAGCAATTCCACATCAAAAATGAGGGTGGCGTTGGGAGGAATGACCCCACCAGCACCTCGTTCACCATAGCCGAGTTCCGGGGGAATGATGAGCTTCCAGCGATCGCCCACCTGCATCATTCCCACACCTTCATCCCAGCCGCGAATCACTTGGCCGACACCGATGCGGAAGCTAAAGGGACGATTCCGCTCACGGGAACTATCAAACACGGTTCCATCTTCTAGCATTCCCGTGTAATGAACCATCACCGTTTGGCCGGCTTGGGGTTGCGCACCGTCACCGGTTTCGAGTTTTTCATACTTCAAACCGGATTCCGTGGTGTAAATCCCATCCTCATCGGCGACGGCCTCGGAATTAGGGGCCTGAGCGAAGAGATTGGGATTATCTTCGCGGAGGGTTTCAGCCGCAGCTGAGGAATCTTCAGCGGGGAGTTCGTCGGCGATCGCCGTTTGATTTTGGGCGTTAATGAGGGTAAATAGAATCGCCACAGCACAGACGAGAACCAGACTTAAGCTAATTAAAATCGGTCGCAAGGTAAGTCCTCCTTTTTCTCTAAACACAATGTCCAATGAATTGACGTTAGGGGTTTGGACAAATCCCTAGGTTAGCTTACCGCCAATTTTTATTTTCCAGATCGCGAACTTGGCGTTCTAGGCGATCAAGTCGTCCCCGCAACTCATCCATCTCCGCTTGGCGGGGAACGCCTAAATCTTGCATGGCGTTGCGAAGTTGGCGATCGAGTTGTTTTTCCAGGTTGCCCTGTTCTGACTTAAACTGAGTCATGAAGTCGTCGATCATGGATTTGGCATCATCAGAATCGATTTTGCCTTCTTTCACCCAGCGATCGCTGACTTCTTTGATTTTCTCGGCCACCAGGGATGTAGTCCCCACGCCGATCATGAGCAGTTGGGTCAGTAGATTGTTGTTATCCATCGAAATTTTAAGTGCAAAGGACGGATGAGCTTGAACCGATTGTCGGTGACGTTTCCCGATCCTAGCGCGTTTACTCCTCTTGGCGGAGGCCTTCGGGAACTGTAACCCCCGACACCCCAGCTATAGCCCGTAAATTCTGACAGCGAACTAACTCAGTAAAGGACAATCCGGGTCGTCCTTCCAACTCACTGACGGCTTTAATGGCGCTGACCAGGGCTTTGGCAGCTTCTACTTCATCATAGCCGCGACGTTGAGCCACGGCGATCGCCCCTTCGTCGGCCGCCAGTTCCGAGGCGGTGGCTTGGTTCTGTCGCCAAATCTGGTTGAGGGCGATGGCCGTCAAACTTCCCGCCGCGACTATCCCCACTGCATCCCCTTGGCTCACTTGAACCGCTGTGGCCACAATCCCGGCTAAGCCAAGGCCTTGATAGACATCCAACTTAAACCAGCGAATCTCTAACTGCCAACAGACAGTCCGTAACAGGAGCAAATCTCGCTGAGGTTGGCTCAACTCTTGCCAAAAGTCAAAGTTAATCAGAATCAGGCGATCGCGCTTCCAGGGAACGGGAAACGGCGTATCAATGACCTTAGACAAACTGGGTTGACTGACAATTTTCGCGAACATACGCCCGGAGGCGGGCATTAAATCGAGGAGGCGATGAGTCTCGATGGCTGGATTCATGGGGAGTTGGGAGGATGGGGAACGACAATCAGGAACGACCCAGATTGCAGGGTCACCGCTAGCTTGCCACAATGGGGGATGAATTCTCTGTTTAGCTTATTCTCCCCTATGGATGCCTTTGCGCCAATTGCTCCAGACTGGACAAAATCGGCGGTTCACGCCTTTGACTTCCGCTGTCCTCAATGTGGGGCCAGCAGTCGTACAGCTAATAAAGTTTGGTTGAACCGGCGATCGCCCGTCTACAACCCTGACTATACCCGGAAATGGCAAGAGTTCTATCACTGTTCCTGCGGTTGTGTGTGGTGGGCCTGGAGTAGCGATCGCCCCTCGGAACCGGAAGCGGCGGAGTTTATTACCGATGTTACCCTCCCCGAGTCTCCCCACCCTGAAAACGGCGATGAGCCTTAACTCACCGCCGTTTGAGGTGTCATATCATGTCAGGATATGCAAGCACTGCTGGCCGAGTCTCGCAGATGTTACTGGGTGGAGACCAATTCGGGGAAGCGCAGTTCCACATTGTCCTTGGAAATAATGACTTGTCCATCATCATCCAGGTCAATGATGGCGCGATCGCCATCTTGGATTTCACCCGAGAGCATCTTCTCGGCCAGGACATCTTCGAGGAGGCGCATAATCGCCCGACGCAAGGGCCGCGCACCGTAGGCGGGGTCATAGCCTTCATCAGCGAGACGGTTCTTGAAGGCGTCGGTGGCTTGCAGACGAATGTCTTTTTCCACCAGGCGATCGAAGACTCGTTTCAATTCGATGTCGGCAATTTGCTTGATTTCCTCGCGGTTGAGTTGGCTGAAGACGATGATGTCATCCAAGCGGTTGAGGAACTCGGGCCGGAAGTATTGTTTGAGTTCTTCATTCACCAGATTACGGATGCGGTTGTACTGAGCTTCCGTCTCATCCCCAGTGATTTCAAAGCCGAGGCCGCCGCCACCTTTCTCGATGACGCGGGAACCGATATTCGAGGTCATAATTAGCAGGGTGTTCTTGAAGTCCACCACGCGACCTTTGGAATCGGTTAAACGACCGTCTTCGAGGATTTGTAGCAGCAGGTTGAAGACATCGGGGTGAGCTTTCTCGATTTCATCGAAGAGAATCACCGAGTAAGGACGACGGCGTACCGCTTCCGTGAGTTGTCCGCCTTCGTCATAGCCGACAAATCCCGGAGGAGATCCAATCAGCTTAGATACCGTATGGCGTTCCATGAACTCGGACATATCCAAGCGAATCATGGACTCTTCTGAGCCAAAGAAGTAGGCCGCTAAGGCTTTGGTGAGTTCGGTTTTCCCTACCCCAGTCGGTCCCGAGAAGATGAAACTGGCGATGGGACGATGGGGATTTTTCAGGCCCACCCGAGCGCGACGCACGGCCCGAGACACGGCGCGCACGGCCTCTTCTTGACCGATCAGACGCTCGTGCAGGGTATCTTCGAGGTGCAACAGTTTTTCCGACTCGGTTTCTTCGAGTTTCGTCACCGGAACTCCTGTCCAGCTGGAGACAATCTCAGCGATGTTTTCTTCCGTCACCATCGGCGCACCTTGGGGGGTTTGTTGACGTTCGATGGAGAGTTGGTCAATTTTGGCCCGGGTTTCGAGTTCGCGATCGCGCAGTTGACTGGCTTTCTCGAAGTCCTGTTCGGTGACGGCGTTGTCTTTGTCTTTAATCACCTGGGCCAGTTCCCGTTTCAGTTCTCGGGAAGCGGGAGAGGCTTTGAAATGCTCGATATGTACCCGCGAACCGGCTTCATCGATGAGGTCGATGGCTTTGTCGGGAAGGAAGCGATCGTTAATGTAGCGATCGGACAGTTGCGCGGCGGCTTCTAGGGCTTCATCGGCGATGGTGAGCTGGTGATGTTGCTCATAGCGATCGCGCAAGCCAAAGAGAATTTCGATGGTTTCCTGCACCGTCGGCTCACCCACCATAATCGGCTGGAACCGCCGTTCTAGAGCTGCATCCCGCTCGATATGCTTGCGGAACTCATCCAGGGTGGTGGCCCCGATACATTGCAATTCACCCCGGGCCAGAGCGGGTTTAAGGATATTGGCCGCGTCCAGACCCCCTTCTAACGCACCGGCGCCTACTAAGGTATGGATTTCATCAATGACGAGAATCACATTGGCGTTGCTGCGCACTTCCTCAATGATATTTTTGAGTCGTTCCTCAAACTCACCCCGGAAGCGGGTCCCAGCGACCAGCATCCCCATATCAATGGCGATGACTTGCTTGTTTTCCAGGAGTTCCGGAACGGCATTGGTGGCGATACGTTGGGCTAGGCCCTCAGCGATGGCGGTTTTCCCAATCCCCGGCTCGCCCACGAGAATGGGGTTATTTTTGGTCCGACGACCGAGGATTTGCACCAGACGCTCCGTTTCGCGATCTCGTCCCACCACGGGGTCAAGTTTTCCGTCAACGGCTAACTGGGTTAAGTTCGTCCCAAACTCATCCAGGGTGGCCATTTTGGTACTTTTACTGGATGACTGTCCTCCCGGGGCCACACCGGCCACTTCCCCAAGTTGTTTCATCACTTGGGTGCGGATATCACCGAGATCCACCCCCAGGTTATGTAGAACTGTCGCGGCGACCCCTTCTTCATCCCGCGTCAGTCCTAAGAGGATATGTTCCGGGGCAATATAGTTATGCCCTAGTTGCCGAGCTTCTTCGACAGCATATTCAAACACCCGTTTGGCTTTGGGGGTGAAGGGGATTTCAGCGGAGGTAAAGCCGGAACCGCGGCCAATGAGTTGTTCGACTTCTCGGCGCGCCCCGTCACGGGTAACGCTAAACTTACTCAGGACATTGGCGGCGATACTGCTTCCCTCACCAACGAGACCTAGCAAAATCTGCTCAGTCCCCACCATGTTGTGTTTGAGTCGGCGGGCTTCTTCTTGAGCCAACATGACGACTCGGATGGCTTTGTCTGTAAAGTGTTCAAACATGAGCTTGTGTCTCAAATCGATGTATAAGGGGCAGGGGGAAGGACAACCGTATCTTTAGGGTAAAGGGTTTGGTAGGGGGATGCCGGTTTCTGGATGTTGGTTCAGGAGCTGAAACCCGATGGCAGCAATTATGAACTTTTGTATATCTCATTAATATAATCTATCTCCCAGAACAGATGGCGACAGTGAGGAGAGCCGAAGCAGGATAGGTAGGATAGCCGTCGTTTTGTGGCGGTTGGATAACGGGATTCAGGGCGGACATGGCAAGGGTTAAGATATCTTTAGCGTATTACAAAGTTGGCTGGGGATGCAAATGCTCGGGTCCAGTCTCTGGATTGGGATCTCGTGGGAGTGAGACCGGGTCAAAGTTCCCGAGGGGTGGGCAATGGGCGGGTTTGGGGACTGATATAGGGGGAGATTCCATGAGCATTTCCTGACCTGAGCGAGTCGAGCTATACTTTGGGCATTGATGGCTCTCGGCGATCGCCGGGAAAGGGCGGTATGAGTCGAACAGGAATGTCACGGTTGACGGTTGGGATGCTGCTGATTCTGGGGATGACCACTCCTGTCACTGCTGGCCGGGTTCAGGGTCAGGACTCCCGGTTAAGCCAGGGCCGGGGGAGTCCTGAGTTTGTGTTTCAGGAGGGATTGCAGTTACTCAACCAAAACCGTTTTCAGGAGGCTGAACAGGCCTTCCGGGAGGTGGTTCGCTTCGATGGGGTGGATCATGAGGCTTGGAATAATCTAGGCCGGGCGTTGCAGGGCCAGGGAGATTCGCAGGCGGCCATTGAGGCCTATGAGCGGGCCTTGGAATTACGCCCCCGCTATGCTGAGGTGTTTAATAATTTAGGGGTGGCCTATCGGGCTTTAGGACGGCTGGAGGAGGCGATGGCGGCCTATGAGCGGGCGATCGCCCTTCAGCCGGGGTTGGGGGCGGCTCACTACAACATGGGTTTGATTCTCTCCCGTCAAGGACAGTTACCTGAAGCGTTAAGCCGGTTTCAACAGGCGATCGCTGTCAGTCCCCGTTTTGTCCCAGCCCACTATGCCCTAGCCGAGACCCTCCTGCGGCTCAATCGCCCTGAGGAGGCGTTGGCTCCTCTGCAACGGACTCTTGACCTCGATCCTGAATTTGAGGCGGCCTATGGTGCTATTGGGGCGACGCTGATGCGTTTAGGACGGACTCGGGAGGCATTGGTTTTCCTGGAACAGGCTGTGGAGCGAACGGGGGATGATGCCCGTGTGAGTTATTATCGTGGCTTTGCTCGTCTGGAAACTGGCGATGCTGAGGGGGCTTTACCGTTATTGGAACAGGCGATCGCCCTTGATCCTGAGTTGGGGGATGCGTTTCGCAGTTTGGGAGAGGCGTATTTGGCCTTGGGCCAGGAACGGGACGCTTTGGAGATGCTTTTACGGGCGATCGAGTTATATCAGACCCAGTCCCCTGTTCCCTCTCGGGAGTTGGCCCGGGCATATTTTGCCGTGGGTAATGTTTATGCCACTCGGGACTTTAAGTTTCCTGAGGCGATTCAGGCGTTTCAGAATGCACTCAATGCCGATCCTAGTTTTGGCTTGGCCCATGCCCGTATGGGGGATTTGTTAGCCCAACGACAACAGTATGAACGGGCTAATCTCTCCTATCAAGCGGCCTTAGCCTTAGATCCCAATTCCGCAGAGATTTATAACGGTTTGGGTGAGTTGTTGTTTGCCATGGGCTATTTAGAGCGAGCGGTGGCCGCCTGGCGACGGGCGATCGCCATCGATCCCGGCTACGGAGAAGCCCTCAGCAACTTAGGAGATGCTCTCGGTCGTGGCCGCCGTGTACCTTAAGGACAAAACTTGATGAAGTTTCCTAAACATAATGCCTACTTTCTGTAAACTCCGGTTTGTCACTGTAGTTTTAGGAAATAAATCACTGAAGTAGGGGTGAAAAATTTTTCGCCCCTACGCAAAAAAATAACTTTTTTTCGTAAATTTTCTTGAAGAACTCCTAAACAATTCCCAAATCCCTGGCTAGGATTGTGGTTGAACAGTATCACCCAACCAACCAGTGGGAGAGTCATGGATGTCACATTAATTAAAGAGTTTGAAGGCTGTGAGCTAGAGGCTTACGAGGATGTGGTGGGAGTTTGGACAATTGGCTATGGTTGCACCTTTTACCTCGATAGTTCAACGGTCAAAAAGGGAGATAAACTCACCAGTGAAGCGGAAGCCGAAGAATTACTACTCCATGTTATTGAACAGGATTTTTTACCCATTTTGCGCCGGATTCCCACCTGGAGCCAGATGAATGGCAATCAAAAAGCAGCCGTTTTATCCTTTGCGTATAACTTAGGCGCACGGTTTTTTGCTAATCCTGGCTTTGATTCCATCACGCGACTTTTAAACAGTCCTGAACAATGGACAGATACCGCCGAAGTTCAGCGCGTGTTTGGTTTATATGTCAAAGCCGGAGGTCAAACCTTTCCTGGGTTAGTCAGAAGACGGAAAGCTGAAGCAGACTTATTTCTCAAAGGCTCAACTCAAGCAACCCCGATGAGGACTAACTCCCAAATCTCAGGCGGTCAACGAATTATTGCCTTGGTGGATACCTGGTTGAAGAAAGATTGGTCCAAACAAGCCAGTGAATTGGATGACACCCAACGAGCCTTTGTGGGGAAAGGAAAGTCCTATCCAATTCAAGGATTTTGTGAGTCAAGTTTGGAAACGGAAATGGGGGGACATGCCCTAGCTCAACTCGACCATAATGCAGGGGAATGGTATCTCTTTGTTGAGCATTGGCAACTTCCTTGGACACAACCCTTTGAGATGCACACCCAAACCTTGCCCGAATGGAACCAGGTCAATTGGAAAGATTGGTCATCCCCCGTCAGTCGCTATTTCAATGTTGGAGAAGTGACTCGACAGGATTGGGAGCGCATTCCCAGCGATGCGACTCATCAACAAAATATCATCAAAATTGCTCGTCTTTTGGATGAGGTTCGCCAATGGTGGGGGTCTCCCTTGTATGTCAATTCCTGGTATCGTCCCCCTCATATTGAACAGCGGGTTGGGGGGACAGGTGCGAATCATCCCTTTGGCTTTGCCGTGGATTTTCGTCCAGCGAAGGGGTCAATTTGGGATTTACAACATTGCTTTGAACGGGAGTGGTATAACACGGGGAAATGGAACGGTGGATTTGGTCGGGGAGCCAATCGAGGTTTTATCCATCTCGACTTGCGTCATACCCGAATTTGGGACTACTAACTCTTTAGGGTGAGTCATCGTTGCAGCCCCCATCTACTCCGTTTCCCAGGCTTTAGCATCAGGGTAAGGCTGCGGCGGTTTTCTACTGGCCTGAGTTGCGCGAGGTCGCAAGCCGCCGGAGAGGGGATTAGACCAAATTATCGGGCAAGAAAGTTAGCCGGGTCTTGGTCGCGGCGATGTCGCACAGGAATTTTTGGACCTTGAGCCGGCCCGCTTAAGGCGGCGGTGGCTTCCAAGGATTGGCGCAGCCGCTTAGCAGCGTAAATCGACATATCTCGCGGGACACTGATGCGATCGCGCAGATAGCGTAACCCTACCTCGCTTCCCCCTGGCGGTGGACAATCCTCCCCAGTCATTAAATGAGTCAACGCACAACGCAAGGCCGTCTCAAATTGCTCATCGGGAGCGGGATTGACGTCAATTAAGGTCTGGCGATGTTTCAACACGCGCCGCAAGGCTTCAGAACGAGAGGTTTCCGGTTCGGGATAGGCGACATCGGGAAGGCCAAACCAAGGACCGCGATCAACACGAATTTGATTCAGTTCTGTTTGTGGGGTATTATTCGCCCAACAGCCTCCCATTTGAGGTGGTAAATCATGAACATGGGTATGGAAATCGCTCTGAGTTCCCCGATAGGTTGACCGGCGTTCTAAGCCATCAAACCAGTCCGAGAGGCGAGGGTTTTCTTCCCGTAAGGAATAGCCTTTGTAGTAAAATAGACTGGCATTCATCCGTTCCACATAGGGCGTAAACACCACATCAGCCGTGCTAAATTCCGGCAAAAAGTAGGGGCCAGGGGTTCGTGCTAGAGCCGCTTCTACCTCTTGGACAACTTCGATAAACTGTTCACGGGCGTTACGGTCTTGACGCTCTGAGAGACTGGGACGACAGAGCCACATACACCAGGCCCGAAAGAGGATTCGTTCTAATTGTCGTAGGGGCAAAACTTGGCGATCGCCCATGGAAAACTCTAGCGGGCCAAATTCCTCTTCTAACGCGAGTAAAATATCATCGCTTTCTGTAATCAACCGACCCTTAAGTTCCACCGCTGGCAGCATCCCCGAGGGCACTTTCTGTTTATACCAGCGTTCTTTCTGTCCATAACAGAACATGGTGACTTTTTCGATGCGGTAGGGGATTTGTTTCTCTTCCAACCACAACCAAACTTTTTGACAATAGGGACACCAAGCATGATGATCCCGATAGAGGGTGACCTGTACCGCCGCTTCATCCTGGCCAAACAATCGTAATCGGGCCTGGGGGTTGGTCGGTCCGTTAACTCGATCCGGTTCCTTATCCGTGAGGGCGTCTAGTTCTGACCAGCTTAAGGGGGATGTGGACATCAGGAGTTCAAGCTCTGTCTTGGGCTAATCCTAACTCTAGCACCTCTTTCACAGTTCTTAAATCCCCGTCTAAGAGGGCATCGACGGCCAGCCACAAACCCGGAAAGACCTCGCTACGAAGGATTCCCGGGTCATCGGTGGCTAAGGGTTGGTAGGTTCCCTCATGCCATCGGCTAAAAGACTCTCAAGATACAATTCTATCGCTTCGCTTATGTTCGCCAATGCTTCCTCAAAATGATCGCCTTGGCTATGACAGCCTCTTAACATGGGACAGAAGACATGATACCCACCATCCGACTCTGGCTCAAAAATGACAGTGTAGTTGAATAGAGTTGTTTGGAGACTGTCCATTGTCGCTTCAGGAGGAAAAGGTGCATCATGACTTGGCTCAGAGCCACTCTACTCATAACGGATTCCGGCGGCTTCTAGGCGATCTAAGGCTGTTTGGAGGCGATCGCACTCGGCAATTAAACTAACACGCACATAGCCCTCACCGCCTTTCCCAAAGGCATTCCCCGGCGTAACCACCACCCCCGTCTGTTGCAACACCGTCAGGGCAAAATCCGTCGATCCCATACCAGGGGGACATTCCACCCATAAATACATCGTCGCCAGAGGTTTACGAACCGTCCAGCCCAAACGGCCCAACCCCTCAATCAAGAAATCGCGGCGGCGGCTGTAGCGTTGCTGCACCTGTTCCAAATAAACTTCCGGCAACTCTAATGCTGTCTCCGCTGCACATTGCAACGCCGAGAAAATCCCATAATCCAAATTCGTCTTCAGAGTCCGTAAACCCTGAATCACATGGCGGTTCCCCACCACAAACCCCACGCGCCAACCGGCCATATTATAGGTCTTCGAGAGAGTGTGGAACTCCACGCCAATCTCCTTCGCCCCCTCAATTTCCAATAAACTGGTGGGTTGATAGCCATCAAAGGCTAACTCGGCATAACACAAGTCATGGACTAATAAAATCGAGTGACGGCGGGCAAAGGCCACAATCTCCTCAAAAAACTCCCTGGGTGCTGTTGCCCCTGTGGGATTATTGGGATAGTTGAAATAGAGCATTTTCGCCGAGTCCGCCACTTCGTCGGGAATCTGACTCAAATCAATCAGCCAGTCATTCTCCGCTGAAAGGGGAATCCCATAGACCTGGGCCCCAGCAATTAACGGCCCGCGAAAATGGGCCGGATAGGCGGGACTGGGAACTAAGACTAAATCACCGGGATTGAGATAGGCTAAGGCTAAATGGGACAATCCCTCCTTCGACCCCAATAAGGGCAAGGCCTCCCCGTCGGGGTCAAGTTTCACGGTATAACGGCGGTAATACCAGTCGGTGATAGTCTGCCGGAAACTGCCGGTTCCTTCAAAGGGAGGATAGCCATGATTGGCTGGATTTTGTAGGGCCTTGATGGCTGAGTCAATGACCGGTTGGGGGGTGGACCCGTCGGGATTGCCCATCCCCAAATCAATCAAATCCAGACCCTGTTCTCGCGCACGGGCCTTTAACTCATCAAGACGCGCAAAAACATAGGGGGGTAATGCTTGCACCCGCTCCGCAGGGCTAATCCAATCCAGTACCATTGAGTTCGAGGGAGGAAGACACAGACCTTTTACTCTATCAGGTTTTAGCGGTTATACGTCAGCGGTGGCAGCCAGAGAATACCCTACTGTGGTAGACACCATCGCCGCCATGACTTGGGCGGGTTCGACGGGGAAGGGTAGATGATGAATGTCAGAGTTGGGACCACAGGCAAATTCGGCGGCTTGTTGGAGTTGGCCTAGGGAAATGTCGCCTAAGCCTAAGTCTGCCAGAGTTTGGGGGAGACCAATCTCGCGGTAGAAGCTTAATAATTGCTGACGGGCGGTGGCGGCGAGTTGGTTATGTTGGACAATTTCTTCGAGTCGTAGTTGGACGAGAATGCCATAGGCGACTTTTTCGCCGTGAATGGTATGGTGGCAGTCCTCTAGATGGGTGAGGGCGTTATGGACGGCATGGGCGGCGACGGTGCGACATTGGGCCCCTCCTAAGCCGCCAATGACCCCGGCTAGGAGAACGCTGGCATCGACCACTTCCCGCCAGACGGGGCTACCGGGTTCGGCGAGGGCGGCGGCGGATTTTTGCAGGAGTAGGTCCCGTAAGACGCGGGCCTGTTGTACGGCGGCGACGATGAGGGTTTGGTCGGAACTGCCGCTACTGACGGAGGCTTCGTACCATTTGGCGAGGGCGTCGCCAATCCCAGCGACGAGGGTGCGTCGGGGGGCGGTGCGAATCAGGGAGTAGTCGAGAACGAGGAGGTTGGGGCAAAGGGGCAGGGGGACATCGTAGCGAAAGGCTCCCTCGGGGGTGTAGACGTTGGAGAGGGCAGTCCAGGCGGCACAGGTGGCGGCTGAGGTGGGAATGGTGACGACGGGAATTTGACAGCGATAGGCGAGGAGTTTGGCGCTGTCTAGGGCTTTGCCGCCGCCAATGCCAATCACGACATCGGCTTGGTGTTGGTGTAGGGCGGTTTTGAGGCGTTCGAGGTCCGCTTCGTCACAGTCGCGACCGTAGGAGTGGGTCGATGGGGTAAGCTGGTTTTGAGTGAGGTGGGGTTCGATTTCGTCTTTGGCGAGGTTGAGGGTGCGATCGCCCGCGACGAGAAAGGGCCGCTGTCCTAGGTGGGCGATGCGTTGGGCGGCTTCGGGCAGGATGTTCTCGCCCCGCACGGTTTGGGCGGGGGCAACGTTGAGGGTGACGGAAGGGCTGGCGGTTTGAGTGAGTGAGTCCGACATTCGGTTAGGGGGTGCGGGTAAACTGGGCTAGGTTGATGTATTAGATTGTATCTAGCAGTCGCTCGATGTTGGCAGGGTTTCCGGGAAATTACCATAGGTCGAGCATTTTGTCAAGCTTTTTTGTGAGATAGTTACGGTATTATGAGTTTAGATCGCCAGATTCAAACCTTGGTTGATAATGCGCCTCAGGATGGCTCGACGCCGGGGGCAATTGCTGCGATCGCGCCGGTTCTCAAGGCGTTTGCGGAACGCCTGCGTCATCAGGACTACTACATTCTGCAAACTCCGGATGGGAATTGGTTGATGACGACGTTAAGCAATCGTCTCAATATGGATTTGGAGAAGTCTGTGGTGTATGGGTTTCCCAGTTTTGAGGATGCGAAAGCCAGTACACCCCAAAGTGATGAGCCGCAATTGCTGGCGGTGTCGCTTCCGGTTACCCATATTTTATTCCAGTTACTGGCGTTGGAGCGGGTCGAAAGTTTGATTATCTTTGAGACTCCGGGCCAGCGAGAGACGGGGGTGGAAGTGAAACGTCAAGACCTTCAGAAGGCGATCGCTCTACAATTACAACAGTATCGCTCTGCACCCCCGTCTAATTTAGCTTAGTCGTTACCCTGCCGGGTTTTTGAGGTAATTTGGCAATTATATTTCTGAGCTTATCAACTGATGCCAACCCTTAAGTCGATTCGCACCCCATTACGTTATCCTGGTGGCAAATCTAAGGCACTTCGTCAGATTTTTGCTAAGTTTCCTCCTGGCTTTGATGCTTATCGAGAACCCTTTGTTGGGGGTGGGTCTGTCTTTATTAAACTTAAGAAGCGGCAACCAGATTTACCGATTTGGATTAACGACTTAAACCCGGATGTTTATTGTTTTTGGACATGCGCTCAGTCTCATTTAACTGAATTTACTCAAGAGGTGCGGCGCATTAAAGAAACTCGTCAGGATGGACGGGAGTTATTTCAAGACTTAGGGACAGTTGACGTAAATCAGCTTTCGGAATTAGAACGGGCGATTCGTTTTTTTGTCCTCAATCGAATTACCTTTTCCGGCACGATTGAGGCGGGAGGCTATTCACAAAAATCTTTTGAACAGCGATTTACAGACTCTTCAATTGACCGCTTAAGTGCCTTGGCTCCGGTGTTAGAGGGAGTTAAAATCACCAATCTTGATTTCAGTGATGTGGTGGAGGCTAACACGGAGTCTGGGGGCGATAATCGCACCTTCATTTTCCTGGACCCCCCCTATCTCAGTGCCACCAAATCCAAACTGTACGGAAAACGGGGTCATTACCATAGCCAGTTCGACCATGACCGTTTTGCCCAAGTCTTGAAAACCTGCCCTCATGACTGGCTGATTACCTATGATGACTCCCCTCAAGTGCGTGAGAATTTCCAGTTTGCTAACCTTGATGAATGGGAACTACAATATGGAATGAATAACTATAAACAAGGAAAAGCAAACAAAGGTGCTGAATTGTTTATTTCTAATTATTCCTTAGAAGCACCATCACAACCGTTGGGCGATCGCACCCCCGAGCCACTTAAGCTGATACCTTAGTCCGAGGAGTGGATTGTCCTGGCCGCCGTTGCACATCAGCCATCTCCCGAGCCAATGACTGACCTTTATCCCTACTTTTCAATTCAATCTCCCAAGGGAGACTCAGACAAGTTTGTCCTACAGGACACCTACTATACCATTGGGCGACTTCCAGAAAACGATATCCCCTTATCCGAAGACCCCAACTCTCGTATCACCCGAGTCAAACATTGTCTACTAGAGCGAGAAGGGGGTCAATGGTGGGTTACAGACGATAGCCGCAATGGAATTGTGGTTCATTACCCCAATTCTGCCCCAGAACCCGTCAACTGTCGTACCGTTGCCTTAGATCCCGGTTGTGTTATCGAAATTCATGGCTGGAAACTAGAATTTCACGATCCTAACCCCACCGCTGAACCCACCCGAGCACCCAATCGTCTCAAAGTCACCCCAGACTTCGTCTATAAAGTCTCCCAGGCCACCCTATTCTATCAAGAAGGGAGGGTGCGATCGCCCATTCACCCCCGTCCCAAAGTCAACCTAATGCTGGGTTACATGGCTCAACGCAACCTCAACCAAGGGGAACCCGTACTCTGCTCCTATGACGAGCTAATTGAAGCAGTCTGGGGTGAAGATGACAGCCTCGGACGGACTCCCGCTGATGTCAATATCTTAGCCCGTGGAATTCGCATCTTACTAGAGCAAAATGGTTCAAAAACCCCTAAAACTCAACTAGAGACCAAAAAAGGACAAGGCTATCTCCTGAGAATTAGCTGCGAACCCTAACCCATCCAAGCCAGTCCAAGAGTTTTTCCTGTGGCTCCCACCGACGAATCCAGAGGAGTTTTAGACTGGGTGGCACTCTGACGATTATAAGGGAGAATAGAAACACAGAGTCAGAGAGGACAATAAAGGCTAATGGAAAAACTCACTAAAGAAATGTATAGGAGTCTCAAAGGAGAGACGATTCATAATAACTACTATCTCAGTAAGGTCTTGGGCATCGGTGGGTTTGGGTGCGTATTTGCCGCCCAGGAGCGCGTAGGGGACACCCGATTGCGAGACCTAGCAGTGAAGCTGATTCTTAATGAAGGCCTTGAACCGGATCATCATCACCCAGCTAATACCTTAAACCAGTCCACCCAACTTCGCGATGACTCTCCCGGGCCCGGTGATAGCAGCGACGTGAGGGACCCGAGCCGCGATAATCAGCGGAAGACCCAGACCAAGTATCAGCCTCTTAATGAGTTAATGCAAGCTACCCAGCTTGACCATAGCCATCTAATTCGCACCTACACCGCCGGACATTGCCAATTAAAAGGTAAAGACTTCTTCTATCTGTTAATGGAGAAGGGGGACTGCTCTCTACAGGATAGAACACAAAAACAGCTCCTATCCCCAAGTGAAACTCGAATCTTGATTCATCACGTTGCAGGGGGGCTAGCCTATCTGCATAGCCAGGGGAAAGTACATCGGGACTTAAAACCAGCGAATATCCTTTGGGTCAATTCATCCTGGAAACTCTCAGATTTTGGTTTGGTTCGTAGTTTAGACCTAGACTCTAAGAGTTATCTAAAAACGAATGAGTCTTATGGAACCTACGCCTATATGCCTCCAGAAGCCTTTGACAGCACCATCTCCCCCGATTGGGATATCTGGTCTTTGGGCATCATCGTCGTGACGGCCCTAACTGGCCAACTTCCCTATCAGTTCACGGATACCAACCAACTCATGAAGCAGGTTATGCTGGGAAATCGGCAACTTCCCCCATTGCCCAGATTACCGCAAGACCTAAAAGTTTTGATTGAAGGCTGTTTGTGCCCAAATCGGCGAGAACGCTGGAAAGCCCAACAGATTCTTGACTATCTCAATGGTGAAACCGTGATGTTCACTCCCCGAGAGTCTGAACCTGAACCCAAAAAGACGACCCAAGTCGAGGTTATTGCTCGTCTCAACAATCAGAACGCAACCTTCGAACCCTTTGAATTTGAAACCGTGAAACTAGAGGTTGTCAGTTCGTTCTGGAAATCGAAAGAAATCGCTGTGGAACGCCAGTCTGGGAAACGTAGGCAATGGGTTCAACCTCTCCTTGATGATGTCACCCTAGAGATGGTGGAAATTCCCCCAGGCAGTTTCCTCATGGGGGCCCCCCAAGGAGAAGAACAGGCAGAAAATGATGAATATCCTCAGCATTGGGTCACCATCCCCCCTTTTCTAATGGGGAAATACCTCATCACCCAGGCCCAGTGGCGTATTGTGGCTCAGTTGCCCCAAATCCATCGCCCCCTGGAACTTGAGCCATCCTGGTTCCGGGGAGATACATTCCCCGTCGAACAAATCTCCTGGTATGACAGCATCGAGTTTTGCGCCCGTTTGAGTCACGCCACCGGACGAGACTATCGTCTCCCCAGCGAAGCAGAATGGGAATATGCCTGTCGTGCCGGAACGACAACCCCCTTTTCCTGTGGACATACCCTCTCAACCGACTTAGCCAACTATGACGGTACCTCCACCTACGGCTTAGGCCAACCGGGATTACACCGCAAAGCCACCAGCCTTGTGGGTAGTTTTCCCCCTAACCCGTTTGGCCTTTACGATATGCACGGCAACCTCCGTGAATGGTGTTTAGATGATTGGCGTGAGAGTTATCTAAATGTTCCGAATAATGGAGACCCCTATTTATCCCACAAGAATCCCCCACAAAGCTGCGACCATGGGCAAGGGGACTGGTCTCAGATGCTTAAAGGGGTCCATGACAAGCTGCTGCGAGGCGGTTCATGGCATAGCGTTGCCAAGGAGTGTCGTTCTGCCTACCGACAGTGGTTTGCCCCGCAAAATCGCAGCAGCAGCATCGGGTTCCGGATTTGTTGTTCTCCCATTACCCCATCTGAAGACTAGACAGTCTCCACAATGACCGCTACGACGCGGCAACAACCAGAGTATCGACTCGCTCTGGTCTGGTTTGTCCTGCCAATTTCTATGACTTACGGTTTTCTCTACACCAATTTTATCTAGATTTTATCTAAGTTTTACTTAGATTTTATGGACTCAAAAAAAATCAAAGAAAACCTTAAAATTTCAGATAGCTTTCATAAATCTATAATTCTCATTCCTCGATTTTAATGTGAGTCTGGATATAGTCAAAAACGCAAATCCACACCGGCATGACTTATATCTTCAATCTCGCTGAACGCCAAAAACTTATGAGCCCTATTTCTTATCATGAGCGGCTCAAAGTTTTAGCTCGTCAGTTCTCTCAAACCACCTCTCTCCAAAAACGGAAACGCTATCATCGCCTCATTTTGAACATCATGGCAGAGGCACCCAATCGTCTCTATTGGAAACCGACCAAAGGAGAAGACGATTTACTTTACCCGCAAGCCATCAACACAGCCTGGGACTACATTAGCCGCAAATTAACAGGTGCAGTACGAGGAGGACAAGCCTATGACCCTGATGCTGGAAACGGTAGCCTCATCACCCTTTGGAATATCCGCTGTAAAGGAGAATACGTGACCCTAAAAAAACGAGAAAAACTCCGGATGACCAGCGACCTCATTGACCCCAGCACCGGGGAACCTCTCAACCTTCTGGAAAACCTAGCTGCACCCCCCAATCCAGAACCTTCCCTCATCGAACAGATTCGCCAGGCTATCGTTGAAGATGTTAACAGCAAATTCCGAAGCGCCTGGGTTCACAAAGCCTCCGGCCTCACCGCGCAGATGGTTTGTTTACACATCGTCGATTATGTCTTGCGGGGGGAGAACTGGACTCTATCGAGTCTCGCGGCTCACTTCCAAATTTCCCCAGGAAGTATGAACTCAGCCTGGACTCGGACTCTTAAACCCCTATTGCAGGAACTGGGTCACGATTTCGATGCCGGCTAAGCCACTCGGTAGAGCACATGAACTGAAGTCCCTTGCTCTCCCCGGTCTTGGGGACGAACATCACCCATGGGGTAAGGACCGTCAATTTTTTACCATTTCTTTACAAAGTAACATTTTGTAAACTTAAGTGAAATCACGCAAAGCCATACCAAGTCAAGGGTTTAGGCACTTTAGAGCCAAGGTGCGAGACATTTCTAAATAAAATCTTCACATTTAACTGGTCTAATCACAGGTGAAGGTTCAATACCGGTTGCCACCCTTATAACTGGCGACCCGACCAATCCGCCCACTGATATATAGGGCGAGGGTTTGAATCGGCTCTATCTTTAATAAAGAGCCAGTTTTTTAAAAACGTTTATCCAACAGGCTTGTTATGCTTAGCCCGAAATTAGGTTCGGGCTTATTTTTTTCCCCGGGATAGACCCCGACCCGTTTTCGTCAGGTTCAGCTAACGTACTTCCTGTACCTCAGTTTCCCGTTCGAGAGATACAATCACCTCGTCCCCCCGGCGTAGTTCATACTCCCCACGCCAGGTTCCTGGTAAAATCGGTCGCTGGGCTGTATTGCGTTTGCCCACGGCATTATACCAGTTGAGATTCGATCGCTCAGCGGTCATTTCATAGTCTGTAATCACCGTTCCTTCTGGGTCAAGGAGTCGGAAATGTTCTACATCTCCCTGCAAGATGCCGTAGCCATGGACCCAGAAATAAATCAGCGGGATATCCTCAGACAAGGTCACACCATTAAAATATCCCTGCCAGAACCGGTCAAGAGATAAGTCTTCTGCGGCAAAGCCCGCACTTAAAACCCCCGTGGGTTCGTAACCGAGGGGGTCTTCCCAGAGGGGACGACGTTCCACGTTGCACCCTGTTTCATCGGTGACACCGACAAAGGGGTCAACCACATCTCCTTGATAGCGAACTGTGATATGAACATGAGGAAAGGTGGTTTTCCCTGAAAGTCCCACTAACCCTAAGGTTTCCCCCTGGGCCACCTGTTGACCCGGTTCAACGACAAGACTATTCTGCTTGAGATGACAATATTGGGTTTCCCAACCATCGCCGTGGTCCATGACTAAGCCATTGCCACATTCTCGTGCCTGTTCCTCGACGGCGGCGATATCCTCAGCGGTTCTGAGGCGGCGGTCGGGTTCGCCATCTCGTAATCGCAACACTTGTCCATCGGCGGCGGCGATGACGGCCACTCCTTCTTCCATGGCCACTTTGTCGGGAATGGCAAAATCGGTGCCGTTATGACCGTCATAGGTTTGGCGGCCGCAGGCGAAGTCTTTGGCGTTGTCGCTGGGGTCTCGGTCTACGTAGAGAAGGGTGAAACAGTCTTCGCCCAAGGTGCAATCAATGGGAGGGATGAATTGTCTCCAGTCTGGGTCGGGGGGCCCGACGATTTCATGGGGGGCTAAGTCCGGTTGCTGACTGGCCTGGGGGGACTGGGTCCCTTGACAGGCGGCGGTGACTAGGAGACTGGTGAGAAGGGAGAGGGTGAAGAGGAGGAATCGTCGGGGAAGCATAGGGGAAGGAGAGAACAGGGAACAGGGGGGGAAGGCAATAGGCAATAGGGGAGAAAGGCAATAGGCAGAACCCACCCCGCCCTGCGGGCACCCCTCCCAGGAGGGGATGGCAGTAGGGAAATGCTTTGTGGCTGCCTGGGGATAGGGAGAAACGCTATGGAACCTATGGCTTACTCTTTCTTATTTTAAAGACTGGGTTCAGGAGATTGAGGTTCCAGTGTTTATATCACTGGGGCGAGGGAGGGGGAGGTGAGGGCGAGGCTGTAGTCCTCTCGTTCGCGGCTGAGGTGGGGGTTGTAGCAGGGGTCGTCGTCTAAGTAGTCGCCCCAGCGGTGTTTCATGTAGTCGATTTCTTGTTTGAAGCGCAGTTGCTTCTCGGGGGTGTTTTCTTGACCGCGACTTTTTGACTCGTAGTGATAGAGACGAACATGGGGCAGACAGACGTTGCGATACCCCTTTTCTATCATCTTTAAACAGAAATCGACATCGTTGAAGGCGACGCTGAGGGATTCTTCAAAGCCGTCGACGGCGTCGAAGACCTCCCGGCGACAGAGGAGACAGGCGGCGGTGACAGCGGAATAGTTGTTGACGGTTTGCAGTTGGGCGAAGTAGCCGATCGCATCTTTGGGATAGAATTTATGGCTATGGCCAGCCACTCCGCCAATGCCTAAGACAACCCCGGCATGTTGGATGGTGTTGTCGGGATAGAGAAGGGTGGCGCCAACGGCCCCGATGGAGGGACGTTGTGCTTGTTCTACCATGGCGCTTAACCAGTCTCCTTGTGTGACTTCGGTATCGTTGTTGAGGAAGAGTAGATAGTCGCCGTTGGCTTTGGAGACGCCTAGGTTATTGAGTTTGGGATAGTTGAAGGGAATATCAAGGGGTTCAACGCGGAAGCGTTTGGGTTCCCGCTTAGCCCAGGTTTTAAAGAGACGCTGGGTTTGTCGTTGGCTACTGCCGTTGTCGACGACAATTACCTCATAGTCAGGATAGGTGGTAAGGCGGAAAATTGAGGTCAGACAGGTGTTTAGGGTACTGGCCAGGTCTTTGGTGGGAATAATGATACTGACTTTACCGGGTTTGCGGATTTCGTAGCGGGGAAGCCAATGACCGCTGGGGGTTGGGGTAACAATTCCCGGTTCACCGCGCCGCTGGAGGGCTTCAGTGAGGGCTTTAGCGGCGGCGGTACTGGCGTAGGATTTACTGGCGAGACGGCTGGCGGTGGATTCGGGGTGGGAACGCCAGTGATAGAGGATTTTGGGGATATGGACGATGCGATCGCTCGTCTCGGTAAAGCGTAACACGAGGTCGTAGTCTTGGGCCCCTTCAAACCCAGTCCGGAAGCCGCCAATGTCTTCAATGAGACGGCGACGATAGACTCCTAAATGGCAGGTGTACATCCGGGAGAGGAAGGAGTCAGGACACCAATCAGGTTTGAAGAAGGGGTCTTTGAGTTGGTTCTGTTCGTCGACTTTGTCCTCGTCAGAGTAAATCATATCCGTGTCAGGACAATTATTCAGGGCTTCCACGACCTCAAATAGGGCATCGGGGGTGAGGAGGTCATCATGGTCCATGAGGGCAATAAATTCCCCAGTGGCGAGTTCTAAGGCACTATTGGAAGCCTCGGAGATATGGCCGTTTTCTGAGCGATAAACCACGTGAATCCGCTCATCTTGTTGCCGGTATTTTTCTAGGGTGGTGCGGACATGGGGCTGTGGGGAAGCGTCATCGGCGATGCAGAGTTGCCAATGGGGATAAATTTGTGCCAAAACAGACTCGATCGCCTGTTCAAGATAGTCGGCTGGGGTGTTATAAACGGGCATGACCACGCTAATGGTGGGTTGATATTCGAACTGCTCTACTTCCCGCTGACAACGCATTAAATCCCCCGGACGAGGACTATTTTGACTCAGCCAGAGACGATAGATATCTGGATTGGGGTCAGGATACGGTGAGGTGGGGGCGGGGGGAACCTCGGGGCTACGTTTGAGAAGGCGCAAGAGGGGAGTTTTGAATTTGAACCAGAGAATCCGCAACTTCCAGAACTTCGTATCTTCCATGGCCGCAATGGTGGCTTGATGGGCCGCGAGGTTTCCTTGGATAGCTTGAACTTGAGCTCGCTCGGCCTGCAATTGCTGTTGTAGGTTCAGAAGTGCTTGACAGTAATGGTTATGAACGGCTTCAAATCGGTCATTTCCATAGTTTTCAACTGCCTTTAAATCTTCTTTTACAGCCTTTAACTCCACCGATAGAGCCTCTTTGTTTTGAAGTGCATCAAAGAGTTTGTGGTGCAACTCTTCCGTCTCCTGGCGTAGGTCGTTGCATTCCTGTTGTTTTGCCTCTAACTCTGCCTGGGTCGGGAATAGCTTCGACTGCATCTGTTGCAATTCTAAGTTCGCCTGATGGAGTTCCGTCTGATAATAACGGACATCTTCTTGGGTGCGATCGCGCTCATCAACTAACGCATCAATTTCCTGTTTAAGCGTCTCCACTTGCAGCCGTTCTGCCAATAATTCACTATCTTTCTTGGCAAAAATACTCGGGAAGTTCGTAACATATAAATCTAGGTGCTTGGCACAAAGATAGTGCATCAACCGTTCCCGATTTTCGGGAATATTGCAGCGACTGACCATCGACTCTCGGCGGAAGCGATACTCAAATAACACCTCATCTAAGTGATAAAACTGCCAACCTCGTTCCGCCGCACTGAGCCACAAATCCCAGTCTTCATACCCCATTTTATCGGGAATATGAGGGTCATAGCCGCCACAGTCTTCCCAAAGGCGTTTGCGAATGACCGCGCAAGCATCAATATAATTGCCCACGGCTAAGCGGTTTACATCAAAGGGAGGAACTTGCCAAATTCCTTGCTTGTCACCAATATATTCTGCATCGCCATAAACCACGCCAATGTCAGAATTTTTGTCAAGGACTTCGATAGACTTTGTAATATACTCTGGACGAATTTTATTATCTGCATCCAAGGGCAACACATAATGACCTTGAGCCTGTTGAAAGCCCGTATTTCGTGCTTCTGCTAACCCTTTATTTTCAAAATGATCGACAACGGTAAAGCCTTTTTGACGGAGATACTCTAACACCCTCAACGTTAACGCATCGGTTGAGGCATCATTGACGATGACAATCTCATAAATCGGTTCTTGACAACTTTGCACACTTGCGAGGGCCTCTAAGAGAAATTCCCCTTGATTAAATACGGGAATCACGACGGTGACGGCTGGAATATTCAGGGTTTGGGGGCCGAGGTTGAGATTGGGAAGTTGGCGGGAAACCGTCAGAGGAAGACTGGGGTGAGTTTCTCCGTCTTGGGGGATATCTTGGGGTAAATCGGCAAGATGATTTAACTCGGCCAGCCAGAGGAGGTGGCGAGAGGCCCGTTGACGGACACTTTCAGCGAAGGGATGATGGTAATCTAGGGTATGGAAGAGATGAGGTTGATAAATCTCAGCCACCCGTTCCGGGGTCAGATCGGTTTCCAGGGGAATCTCAAGTTTGTCCCGTAATAACTGACTGAATTGTTGCGGCTGTTCCAGAACGGCGTTGCTGTGAACCAAGAGACAGCGATCGCCATGACGGCGATAGAAATCCCAAAGATGACGATTGTAATAGGCCCAAATTTGCAACAGCCAGTCGGGATGTTCCTGAAATATCGGGGCCTGGAGTCGCCGCATTGAGTCTGCGACATCCCAGGGATGGCGATAGACAAGGACAAACTTAGCCTCAGGAAGCTGACGATACCAAAAATCGAGGAGTAAACTGGTACGAGGGTCTTTCCAACCCCAGGGCTGATTGAGTTGCAATCGCTCCCGAATCAGTTGTCGGGCCTTCCCTTCAAAGGCGGTTAAGTCCTGAGAATGGATGGGATCGCTTACGGTCCACCCCCAATCATGCCATCCCTCCTCATTATCTGGCGTAATGGACTGTAACAGCCAACGCTGGAACCCTACAATGTCCTCATCCTCAAAATAGCCGGGTGCGTTATGGGAATCCGCCTCGACAAAGCGATCGCCCAAATGAACCCCAGCCGCTTGAATCAGCGACGCGACAAGAGAGGTTCCCGAACGGTGCATTCCCGTAATAATCAGGGGTTGGAACATGAGTCAGAGAAATGGAAGGGCCTATTGAGAATCATCGCCGTAGCGATCGCGGGGTTGATTCCGCAGTAAATCCGTGGTTTTGAGCGGATGGGGGGGATTATGCAGGGCTAAGAAGGTGCTGCGATCAGCCTGGCCCTCACGACGCATCTGTTCATACTTGGGAACCATCGGCTGATGACATTCATAGACTGAATCAAAGCCCACATCCGCCAACAAATTATAGAAGGAGGGGCGAGTAAGCCACGCACTTTCCTCATTGCCAATCGACCCCCAGGCGGTATGATCCTCAGCATAGGAGCGTCCCCAATAGGTGTTTCCCTGATACTCATAGGCCTGTTCAGCCGTAGAACTGACATGGGTATCAAACAGGGCCAGACGACTGGAGACATTGGCAATTTGCTGAGCGAACTCAAAGACATCGGGGGCGTTGAGATGATAGAAAATCCCGATACAGAGTACCACATCGAAGCTGCCATAGGCTTCCCGACTGAGGTTGCGCACATCATCACAGACAAACTCAATGTTGTCGAGTTGCAGCACCTCCTGACTAAAGCGGGCCTTGGCCAGATTACTCTCTCGTCCTTCCAATCCCACCACCGTCGCCCCATGGAGGGCTAATTCCAAGCCATAGAGGCCTTCCAAACAGGCTAAATCCAAGACTCGTAAGCGAGATAAATCCTCACCACAAAAATCCCGAACCGCTTGTAAGACGCGACGGACTTTTACCTCCGCCCCCGAACAGCGATTAGCCGACATGGTATAAAGTTTATCTCCTAGGCGGAGATTGTGGTTTGTCCAGGGGCCATACTCTTGGATAAGCTGCTGCTGGCGTTGGGCGATCGCATCATCGGTCATAGGATTCACTGTCAAACAAGGGGAGTAGGGAGCCAACCCGACGATCGCGCCTTGGGGGCGATCGCCTTGCTACAGTGATTCTACCCTGGCTGAGTCGCTTGGAAACCCCTCACCGGGGCGAGGAACTGACTCGTCTGTCAGTAAATTCAGATGGGGGTTCACCAATAAATCTACAATCCCACTGGCGAAGGAATCACTTTCCGGACGAACTCGGAACATGGCGATATCAATTCCTCGGGCCAAATAGGTAAACTGGCCATCCACTGTTCCCGACACCCCCGCATTGAGGAAATAGGCCCCCGGATTCAGCAAACAGCGGAAGTCAAAGCGAACCTCAATCGTCGTATTGGGATCAACCCGTTCAATTTCCTGACTGGCCGCCGTAAAGGACGCTCCCCCGAGTTCCAACCCACTGACGGTTTTTACCAACATCCCAAAACGCACCCGATAGGCGGTTTTATAGAACGTCACCTGGTAGGTATAGACATAGTCCTTGCGGCCCGTGAGATGATTCACTATGCGGCCGGCGGGAGTTTCAATATGGGGATTCAGGATTTTCGCCCCCCGAGGGATATAGGAAATGGTGTTTTTAGGAATCAGGTTGGGGTCATAAAAATCCTCATCCAACGGGGATTGAGTCCCCTCTCCTGTGTCGGTGGGAGAAGGAGAGGGTTCAGCGGCGAGGGGTTGGGGGAGATCCGGGGGTAAATCTGGGGTGTTGCGAATTTCCTGACGGAAGCTTTCCAGACGGTCTGGGGGGGCGTAAATCAGCTTATGATAGCGGTCAATGGTGAACTTGGGTTCATGGGCTAAAAGCGCTTCGCCATGGTCGAGGAGGAGGGCGCGATCGCACAACTCCACCACCTTACTAGCTGAGTGGGAGACAAACAGAGTGGTACTTCCCTGGGATTGCAAGGCCGCAATCCGAGAAAAACAGCGACGTTGAAAGGCCTCATCCCCCACGGCCAAGGCCTCATCCACCACCAAAATATCAGGATCGACACTGGTGGCCACTGCAAAGGCTAAGCGGACAAACATCCCACTGGAGTAGGTTTTTGCTGGCTGATCAATAAAATCCCCAATATCAGCAAAGCCGGCGATATCATCAAAGCGTTCCTCAATCTCGGGTTTCGTCAATCCCAAGAGTTGACCGCTAAAAAAGACATTTTGGCGGCCGGTGAACTCCGGATTAAACCCACTTCCAAGTTCCAACAGGGCCGAGATGCGGCCATTCACCTGTAAATTCCCCGATGTGGGCATCAAGGTTCCCACGATAATCTGGAGAAGGGTACTTTTACCGGAACCATTGCGTCCCACAATCCCCAGAGTCTGTCCTCTGGGGACCTCCAGACTGACATTCCGCAAGGCCCAAAACTCCGCATATTTCTTTTGGCTGGGAAATAGGAGTTCTTTCAAGCGATCGGTTGGATGTTGATATCGCCGAAAACATTTCGAGACATTGTGAACGGAAATAGCCAGATCGTCCATTGAAGCCATTAGACTGTCAGTTCGAGGGTGAGCGAGGTGAGGAGAACCAAGGGGGGGAAACAAGCGTGACGTTCCTTACAAGACATCAGCAAATCCCGGCCGGAGTTTACGGTAGGACCATAATCCCCCCAAAAAGACAATCGAGGCAACGACTCCGGCGATCGCCCATTCCCCCCAATGTTGGATCTGTCCCACTAGAATCGCATCTCGATAGACTTCCGCTAAGGCCGCCAAGGGATTTAGCCAAAAAATCCAATTTTGGAAGGCTTCGGGAATGGTATTGACGGGGTAGACGATGGGAGTGAGGTAGAACCAGAGATTTAACACCACATGGAGGGTTTGGGGAATATCCCGCAAAAAGACGGTTAAGGCGGCGGTGAAGTAGCCTAACCCCGAGGTGAGGAGGAGTTGAGGTAGGCAGAGGAGGGGCATCAGCAGTAGGGTGGTATGGAACTGCTGGGTGAAGATGGCCACGAAGATGATGAGAATCATCAGACCGAAGGTACTTTCTACAAAGGCGGCACAGACGGGAACCAGGGGCAGTAAACTTAGGGGGAAGACGACCTTTTTGACCAAATTGGTTTGGGAGACGACGGCTGAGGCGGCTTGAGAGAGGCCGTTGGTGAACGCCAGCCAGGGGACGAGGCCGGCGAATAGCCATAATCCATAGGCGAAGTTGTTGGCGGGAACTCCGGACAGTTCTAGGCGAACTTGGAGAACGACGGAAAAAACGTAGGTGTAGATGAGAAGTTGACTCAGTTGCGTCAGCAGCGGCCAGAGATTTCCCAACACCGATCCTTTGTAGCGGGATTCGAGTTCTCGTTGAACGAGGGTTTTCAGGAGTTCAAGTTTGAACCCCCAACGGGCCTCTTGCAGATAATGGCGAAGAGAGGTGACTTTGCTGTTGGAAGAGGGAATCGTACCGCGCAACCGTTTTTTCCTCACGAAGGGTTTGACGACAACTGTACTCGATCTGTTGGGGCGATCGCGCCGTGACTCGTTGGTGATCTGGGCGTGAATCGTCCGACTTGGGGGATTCGGGATTAGATTTTAAAGCACTTTGTCGGGATTTTCTAGGCGGGACTGTCCAGAGTCGGTGTGCTGAACCTTGATATAGTAAGGGGCGATCGCCCTTCTCTAAATCCGGTTTCAAGACGGCTTATCCTATGACATCCCGGTTTTATCAGCTGTTCCAGTCACTCCGCCGATCGGGTTTCCGGTCCCAAGATTTGACATCTGCGGCCTCTGACATGGTTTCCTTGGGCTTAGGTTCCCATCCTCTTCATCGTCCCCATCTGAGTGGTTGTTGGGAGACTTGTGAGATTGAGGCCTCAGGGCTGTTGCGACTGGTGGGTTGGACTCGTGAAGAACTGGTGGTTCCTGAACTCGTCGTCAATGGTGCTAGGATTCCCCTGCTCAATCAGTATCGCACCTATCGCCCTGATGTGGCTCGACAGACCCAAGTTCCCTTTTCTGGGATTACCTTTGAGTATCAACTGCCCTATGGGGTTACGTTAACAGAGATATCTCTGAGCTTGGGGGGCGATCGCCTCTGGCAAGCTCAAGGTTCCCTGACCCTCACAGCCCCGGCTTATGAGGGCTTGCTGAGCTGTGAGACGGTTTTGGGGCGTCAGCAGATTTATGGCGAAGGACTGCCCTCCCCGGTCGTGTCTGAGGTGGTTATGGCGTTAGTTGCCCCCCTCCCCGGACCCATTTTAGATTTTGGCTGTGGCATGGGGGCGTTACTGGGGGCGTTGCGAGGGGGCGATCGCGCGGCCTACGGGATTGAAATCGATCGCCCGGCCATCCGCGAGCAGTTACGGCCCGATGTCGCCGAGTACGTCACCCTCTATGATGGTAGTTTTCCCCTTCCCTACGACGATGGCCAATTCGCCTCCGTGGTGAGTATTGAAGTCATCGAACATATCCCCAACTACCGCCAGGTATTGGAGGAACTAGCCCGAGTCAGCCGCGAACAGGCGGTGTTCACGGTTCCCAATATCGATGCCATTCCCCTTTGTTTCCCGCAACAGGTGGTTCCCTGGCATCTTTTGGAAGCCACCCATGTCAACTTTTTCAACCCCAGTAGTTTTCAGAAACTGCTATTGGAGTATTTCTGTGAGGTGGAACTCCTACAAATCCATCCCGTCAGCGTCAACGGAACCCGGTTCCATACCAGCGTTGCCGCGATTTGCCGCAAGTAGGGTCCTGCCTTTACCCTAGGACTAAGATGTTGTTGTGATTGGGGGCGATCGTCCATGGCTATTATTTCCTCTCAGGCTAACTCCTCCCAACCGGGCGATCATCGTAATCCCCTGCTACAGCCGGAAACCACCGCCGAGGATGTCGCCGAATACAGCCCCGACGAGACTAAACCTCAAACCCAAATCCAGGCCGACGAAAAAATCCGCCCCCAACAGTTAACGGATTACATCGGCCAATCGGAACTCAAAGAAGTTCTCCAGATTGCCATTCTCGCCGCCCAATCCCGCCAAGAAGCCTTAGATCACCTTCTTCTCTACGGGCCACCGGGACTGGGAAAAACCACCATGGCCTTAATCCTAGCCGCTGAGATGGGAGTTGGCTGCAAAATCACCACCGCCCCCTCTTTAGAACGTCCCCGAGACATCGTCGGCTTACTGGTGAACCTGAAACCGGGGGATGTGTTGTTTATCGATGAAATCCACCGTCTCAGTCCCATGACCGAGGAATTACTCTATCCGGCCATGGAAGACTATCGCCTCGATATTACCATCGGCAAAGGCAAAACCGCCCGCACCCGTAGTATTGACTTACAGCCGTTCACTCTCGTCGGGGCCACCACCCGCGTGGGTGCGTTGACATCTCCCCTGCGCGATCGCTTTGGCCTAGTACAACGATTACGATTCTACGAACCCGAAGAACTCAGCCAAATTGTCCAACGGACCGCCAAATTATTAGACACGCCCTTAACCGACAGTGGGGCCTTAGAAATTGCCCGTCGTTCCCGAGGAACTCCCCGGATTGTCAACCGTTTGTTAAAACGGGTTCGGGACTACGCCCAAGTGAAAGCTTCAGGAACGATTACTGAGGAGATTGCTAAAGCGGCGTTAGAGTTATTTGAAGTGGATCCCATGGGCTTAGATTGGACCGATCGCCGTTTATTAACGGTTACCATTGAGCAGTTTAATGGGGGGCCGGTGGGGTTAGAAACCTTAGCCGCCACAACGGGGGAAGATGCTCAAACGATTGAAGAGGTTTATGAACCTTATTTGATGCAAATTGGCTATCTCACCCGCACGCCACGGGGACGCATGGCCAGTCCAGCGGCTTGGACGCATCTGGGTTATGAGCCACCCAAACGGCAATTACCGTTGTTTTGAGTGTGACTTTGGGGGGTAATAAAGGGTCTGTAAGGTTTGACCAGCAACGGTTACAGGAGATGTTATATAAAATAAAAGAGTCTCATCGTTGTCAACAAGGCTCCCTGAAAAGAAATGAATAGAGGCTATTTGTTAAGAAAAGATCAAGAGAAACTGGGAAAAGGGGTCAGACGAGGCATAAAAGAAGAGAACCCAAACTGACAGAGCCATGACGCAACCAGGATACTCCAGCGATGAGTGAGTAGATGATGGTGGCAAAAAGGTAAATGGAGGCAAGCGATATATTCTCGTCGATCCCTTAGGGTTGATGATTTTTGTCTTCTCCCAAGCAAGGATTACGAGCGTCTACCTCAAATGAGTGAGTGCTTTGTCTATCAAGCGATGACGGCTCTGATGCTTCAACGCCTCGATTAATATCACTAGATAAAACGGGAGGCGAGTGATCATGGCTAATAGCAGTAAGTGGGTGGGGATGCTGGTGACGATGGCACTGTGGCTGTCAGCAGAGGAGGGGGTTATGGCGGTAGGACGACGACCCATTGCTGTCTCCACCCAAAACACCGCAGAGGAACGGTGGTCATTCCCTGACCGGCTCCCCACCCCAGCAGCGGTTTCCCTGGCTACAGGATCGTTCTCTGCCCAACAGAACCCCGACCTTGTCCCGCCCCCAACCTTCGCCCAAAGCCCCAGCAGTGAGCCCCGCTTAGCCGAGGCTGATCGCCTCTTTCAGCAAGGTATCGAGCAATTTAACCGCAACCAGTTTCGTGAAGCCTTGGCCTCCTGGCAGCAAGCGTTAGAACTGTATCGCGCTCTGGGCGATCGCCAACGGCAAGGGGCTGTCCTAGAAAATTTGGGAACTACTTACGCCAACCTTGGTGATTATCACCGCGCTATCGAGTTCTTTGAGCAAGCCCTAGCCATTCGCCGCGAGCATTTGGGGAATAGCCATCCCGATGTAGCTACCAGCCTCAACAACTTGGCCTCACTTTACCAAGACCAGGGGCGTTATCGGGAGGCCGAACCCCTCTTGCTGCGTGCCCTAGAGATCCGAGAAACCGCCCTGGGAGAGAGTCATCCCGATGTCGCCGCCAGCCTCAACAACTTGGCCTCACTTTACCAAGACCAGGGGCGTTATAGGGAGGCTGAACCCCTCTTGCTGCGTGCCCTAGAGATCCGAGAAACCGCCCTGGGAGAGAATCATCCCGATGTCGCCGCCAGCCTCAACAACTTGGCCTCACTTTACCAAGACCAGGGGCGCTATGAAGAAGCTGAGTCCATCTATCAAGAAGCTTTGACAATTGCCCGCGCAATTGGAGATCTGGATTCAGCAGCTAGCACTCTAAGCAATCTGGGAAATATTCATTTTGCCTCAAGGGAATACTTAGAAGCCATTAGATTTTATGAACAGGAATTAGCACTTTATAGAGAAATTGGAAATCGCTCCGGGGAGGGTAATGCGTTGTTTTCCTTGGGCTGGGCATATGCTTTTCAAGCTCAATACGAATTGGCACTGGATTACTTTAATAATTCACTTAACATCAGTCAGGAGACAGAAGATGAAAACAGGATTGCTAACATTTTATATGCTTTAGGCTGGACATATCATAGTCTTGGCGATTTTCAGAAGACTCTAAAACTTTATGAAAATGCACTAAAAATATTCGAGGAAACTTCCAATACACATGGATTTTTGAATATTCTGAATGGATTAGGTTGGGTTTATATTGACCTGAATCAAGTAGAGCTTGCAATTGACTTTTTTCATCAACAACTAGAGATTGCACGTCCATCGTCTAATCGTAGACAAGAAGCTAATGCTTTTAACGGATTAGGTTTTGCTTATGCCAGATTACGTGAATATCAGGTTGCCATTCACTACTCTAGGCAAGCATTAGAAATTCATCAAGAAATCAATGATATTAGGGAAGAGGCTTATGCGCTGGGTGACATAGGAAATATCTATGCGGCTCTTGGTGAGTATCAAACTGCTTTGGATTATTTAACCAAATCTTTGTCAATTCAACGGACACTGAATAATCGTTGGGGTGAAGGAAGAACACTCAGCTCAATTGCACAAATATTTGAGGCTCAACAACAGCCAGAGTTAGCCATCACTTTTCTGAAGGCCTCGGTGGTGCTTCGAGAATCTATTCGAGAGGATATTCGCAATTTAGATGTTGGTATACAACAGTCTTTCACTAAAACGGTTGCCGATGACTACCGTCATCTGGCTAACCTGCTCCTGAGCCAAGGTCGCATTCCCGAGGCGCAGCAGGTGCTTGACCTGCTGAAACTGGAGGAACTCCGGGAGTTCACCAACACCCGCGCCACCTGGACAGGCACTACCCTAACCTATACCGAACCCGAACAAACCGTGGTGGATGCCCACGGTAGCCTAATTGCCCTGGGTAGCCGCCTCCTGACCTGTGAAGCCACCAACTGCAGTGACCTTAACACCCTCTACAACCAACAGGAAGCTCTCAGATCCCAGTACGATCGCCAGGTAGCAGAGTTCAACCGAATCATTCGCGCCAGCCGAGGCGAGGATGATGTCTTCCAAAACCCCGAAAGACTCAGCGGTGATGCCGAAAACTTGCTAGCCACCTACGCCGAGGCTGGGGAAACAGCGGTGCTGATTTATCCTTTTGTCTTGGAAGACAAATTGTGGCTGGTGTGGGCGACAGTGGGCAACGTCATCGGCAGTGTCGAGGTGCCAGTATCCCAAGGGGAACTGGCGGCGACGGTGCAGCGATTTGGGGAATTGCTCAATGGCGGTTCCTTGGTGGAGTTGCAAGCCACCAGTCAGCAACTCCATGACTGGATCATTCGGCCTCTGGCAGCGGAACTGGAGCAAAATAACGTTGACCACTTAATTTTCGTTAACGATCGCGTTACCCGCTACATCCCCATGGCGGCGCTATTTGACGGCGATCGCTTCCTGCTAGAGCGCTACCGCATTTCCACTGTACTCTCTCCAGCCCTAACGGAAACCAGCGGGCGGCTGGGGCGGGTAGATGAGTCCCAAGTATTGGGGTTGGGGCTAACCCAACCGGTGGCGGGTTTTAATCCCCTGCCCGCTGTGGCCGAGGAACTGACGGCGATCGTCCGGGATGAAACCCTAGGGGCCGAGGGGATTTTCCCTGGTCGTGTGTTTCTCGATGATGCCTTCACGTTTGCGGCACTCCGGGACAACGTGGCCAACCATCGGGTGCTGCATATTGCCACCCACGCCGCCTTTGTCCCCGGTCGTGCCCAGGAATCATATATTTTGTTGGGCAATGGAGATCGCCTCTCCATTCCTGAGATCAACACCATTGAACGCCGCCTGCGAAATCTCCATCTGGTGGTGCTTTCCGCTTGTCAGACTGCCCTGGGGGGGCCAGGGGGAGATGGAACTGAGATTGCGGGGCTGAGTTCTTACTTTTTACAAACGGGACGGGCAGAGACGGTGATTGCTTCTCTGTGGTCGGTGAACGATACCAGCACCAGTGTGTTAATGGAACGATTCTATGCCCTGCTAGCTACCGAGGAACTGACCAAAACGGAGGCGTTGCGGCAGGCACAGTTGAGTTTGCTATGGGGGGAGGATTTAGGGGCACTGGGCGATCGCCTGAACTTAAGCCGAGGGAGTATTGAAGTCGTATCGGCAGGGGGACGGGCAGCAGAGGCTATCCCTGGGAGGTATGATCATCCCTACCACTGGGCACCCTTTATTCTCATCGGCAATGGGCTGTAGCGCTTAACCTATGGGGGTAACAAAGAGTCTGTAACCCTTGACCAGCAAAGGTTACAGGAAATGCGATCTAAAATAAAGAGCCTCATCTTTGTCAACAAGGCTCCCTAAACAGAAATGAATAAAAATCTACCAGAATTATCGTTATTCACAAACTATCGACTGGTCATTTTAGGGGATCGAGAATCTTGTAGCGTCCAGTTAGCTGAATGGCTCCGTCAACGAAAACAGACCTATTTTTGCCTCAGATTGAAGAAAAACACGTATATGGAGTAAAAAAACTTTGGGAATTCCTGCAAAATCTAGTAGCTGTACCGGGAGTCTCTTTGTGCTTTAAAGGGGTCAAAATTACCCAAATGCGAGGGGTTTAACTGGAGAATATTGCGGTGAAGTGGAAACGAACATGTCGAGGTTAGAGGGCAAAAGAATTATCGACTCTTTTTTACCCCCACAGTCGCTTATAAACAGGTCTCGATCTCGACTCAGAGAGAACTGCCACTAGAGACTGACCAATCCTACGTCCTAAGTCAACAGGAACAGCATTTCCGAGTTGTCTCATCGCCTCTGTCCAAGAGCCAAAAATAGAATAGTGATCCGGAAAGGTCTGAATCCGTTTGGCTTCTAAGATTGTGTAATACCGAACCTGTCCATCACGGTAACGAATCATATTTTCACCACCAGGAACTCCATGATCACCTGCTTTAAGAGCTTTCGAGGGGAGGTCAATATAACTACCGGTATGTCCCGGATAGGATTTGGCTCCATCTCTCAAATAATGGTCTGGGTGAAATGTCCCAGTTGCATCAGGGTTGGGTAAGGTTGCGATCGCATCTCGAACCGTTTTCCAAGGCTGAAGGCTCGACGGAAAAAGTGGCGGCTGACGTTGCAGAGTTTGAATCCGCTTTTGGAGCCTGCGATCATAATCAGTCAGAGGTGGAGGTTGTAGGTTATGATGCTCCCAATAGCTTTGTGTCACAAACTGAGACCAAAGTAGGGCATCTAAGGAATGACTGGGTTTGGGAAATGACCAGTCCACTGAAATATCTTGGCGAATCCCAAGCAAAATGACTCGTTCGCGACGTTGAGGGACACCATAATCAGCGGTATCAATAAGCTGGACATAGACGCGATATTGCAGGGATGGACCTAGAGGTGATAAATCTATCTGCTGAAGTTGTGCGTGATGGCTTTTCCAGTCTCCTGGTGTGTGAGGTTTTATTTGTGGATATTTAAGCCTTAAAAGAATGTAGTCAAAATAATCCTTAAACGATTTACGCAATAATCCTTTAACATTTTCAAAGATAAAAGCCTTGGGAGTACAAGTTGCGATCGCCTCACAAGCCCAGGGAAACATATCCCGAGAGTCTAAATCGCCACGATGTTTCCCACCGAGAGAAAAAGGCTGACAAGGGGGGCCCCCAGCAATCAAATCTACCGAGCCAAATTCCTTAAAGTTCACCTCCCGAACATCTTTATGAAACACGCGGTTTTTATTATAGTGTTGACAAAGGGTCTGATAGGCATGAGGATTCCATTCAATCAAGGCGTGATAATCAAGACCCATCGACCTTAAACCATGGGCGAGTCCTCCAGCACCGGCAAATAATTCTATACAGGAAAATTTAGACATTTTGACGAGATTCTAATTCATCAAAAAAACGATGAATAGCTTTATAAAGTTCTTCTTTGTTTTTTGAAATTCCTTGACATCGTTCCGCCCAAGGGCGGCCGGGATGGCAAACATCCCAGTCTGACTTGGACTGCCGGTATCGACCTTTCCCCGGATCATGATTGCCAAAACCGTCAATCACAGTATTCCAAAGAGGCTGATATTGACGAATCAATGCAGCTTCTAACGTTGAAATCAAACTACTCTCTGCACCTTCTAAAATCATAAAGCGACAATCATAATCCTTAATCTTAAGCCCTTCACCTTGAGAAATACTCTTGCTATGCTCTCTTAAACGCTGATAAAGTTCATTGGTTCTTCTGTTCGTGTCCTGATACTGTCGTCCTTGTCGCCAACCTTTAGGAACGGCTTTGCCAATGTAAATCGGGACTTGCAAAGATGTTTTGTTAAATTTATAAAATCTGGAATAGATGCCTGAGTTCGCAGTACAGTAAATTTGATACACACCCGGCCCATCAAATTTTTCAGGTGGTGGCATCTTTTGGGCAGGAGTGTTCTGCAAAAACCGAATCGCGTCAGAGATTATTCTTTGGAAATCCGGTGATTGATAAACATGGTTGATTCTAGAAAAACCTTCAGTCACACTAAAAAAGATGGGTTTGGCTGCCAGATAAAACGACAAATACTATAGTCAAACGTTCAGACAAGAACCTCGCCAGTCTAAAAAACAATCAAGGTTAGTATACGACAAAAATGAGATTCTCGTCACCAAGATGTCATCCAGTTTTCACCAAACGACGTTCCGGAACACAAGGATGGGCTATCCTGGAGGCTCGTTCTAGTTTCCCATACAATGCTCTGGCTTATTCTCTCCCTGGTGACCGCCTTCTTTGAATCCCTGCGAGACGTCGCCAACAAAACCTCATCCACCCTTCACAACGACTACGTAATCACCTGGTCTCTCAACGCCTTTACTGCCCTCCTCCTACTCCCCCTCACCCTCATTTTAGGAACTCCCACGATTAGTCCTCCCTTCTGGAATGCCTTACTAGCCGGCAGTTTCCTAAACGCGATCGCCTTCCTCTACTTTATCAAAGCCATTCGCCTTTCCGACCTCTCCAAAGTCGCCCCCCTGACCACCTTCACCCCCCTATTCCTCCTCCTCACTTCCCCCATTCTCGTCGGTGAATTTCCCAACACCTGGGGATTACTGGGTATTCTCCTCATTGTCAGTGGCGCCTATCTCCTCAACTTCGCTCAACATAAACAAGGCTATCTCCAACCCCTACGCGCCCTCATCAACGAACGAGGGGCCCGCTTCATGTTGCTCGTGGCCTTCCTCTGGAGTCTCACCTCCAACTTCGACAAAATTGGTGTGCAAAACTCCTCACCCCTATTTTGGGTCACCACCGTCTATGCCGCCAATGCCCTCTGGCTATTTCCCCTAATGCTGCTCAAATGCCAAGGTTGGAGAGAGCAAATTCAAGCCAAACCCCTACCCCTGTTAGCCATTGGTGGCTTCAATGCGATCGCCGTCGCCTGTCAGATGACGGCCCTCTCCCTCACCCTCGTGGCCTACGTCATCGCCATTAAACGCACCAGCGCCCTCTTCAATGTCCTCTGGGGGCGATTCATCTTCCAAGAAACGGGCCTCAAACAACGATTCTTGGGGACCGGCATCATGGTTGTAGGAGTCGTCGTCATTGCCCTTTCGTGATGCCCCCTTTGCTAGAATCAAATCATCGTTTTTAGTCATGGGTTCCCATCATGGTTGACGCCTCTCGCCGCTGGCAAACTCCCTTACCGACCATGTATGACCTCCCCAGCGAATTCCCGGAGGAACTTGGTTTGCCAGATCAGTTTCATGAATTGCAACCGACGCTCTTGAGCATCACCTGTAAACCGTCAAACTACTCGCCAGAAGACTGTTTGACCGCTCAAGACCTCAATGTCTACTATGACCCTCACCATACCCTCTGGCATAAACGGCCCGATTGGTTTCTGGTTCTTGGGGCCACCCACGTTGACCAGCAAGACCAGTTACGCTGGAGTTATGTCATCTGGCAAGAGGGAATCTCTCCCTTCCTGGTGGTGGAACTGCTCTCACCGGGAACTGAGGCGGAAGATTTAGGACGCAGCAGTATGCGCCTAGCCGATAAACCCCCCAGTAAATGGCAAGTCTATGAGCAGATTCTCCAAGTTCCCTTCTATGCGGTGTTCGATCGCATCCAAAATGAGTTTCGGCTATTTGTCCTCACCGGCGGCCGCTATCAAGAACAAGACTTGCCCGAACGCCGTTTCTGGTTCGAGGAACTGGGGTTAGGGTTAGGAGTCTGGAATGGTCCCTATCGTGGGGTGAACGGACGCTGGCTGCGTTGGTATGATGCGGATTGGACTTATATCCCCACTCCCGCAGAAGAAGCCGAAACAGCCCGCCAAGCCGCTGAACAGGAACGCCAAGCCGCCGAACGGGAACGGCAACGAGCCGAAGCCGCAGAAGCTGCCCTCAATCAAGCCCAGAGCGAGGCTCAGCAAGCCCAGGAACAAGCTATCAACAACTTTTTAGCGATGGGCCTTGATGTGGCCCAAATTGCAGCCGCCTTGGGTGTTTCTGAGGCGCTGGTGCAACGGGTTCGCGATGGCTTAGGGGACTAGCCCCATTTGGCTCCCTCAAGCCTGCCATCGCGGTTTGGGGGAGGGATTAGGCAGGATAAATCCGTAGGCGACGATTGGGTTCATCGCCAAAACTATCGGATTTGAGGCGATAGTGTTCCACCAGTTCATGCTGGATTTTACGAACTTTGGGCGATCGCGGTAATAACTCCACCGGTTGCCCTTTCGGCAGAACAATCTGTTCAACGGCCAAACGGGCCTCTTCTAACGCCTCAATCTCATCATCACTGGCATTGTGACTAAACAGCCGCAAATCCGCCACATCGGGAACCCCCGGATCGTCCATTTGCAACAAGCGCCGTAGGGCCCGGGTAATCTGAGGAATGGTACTGGATTTAATCAGATGGATGGGAATTTGTCGGGCTTTGGCCACATGACGCAGTTTCGAGTGATTGCGGAAGTGCGATCGCAACGCCAACACCGCATTAGCTTCATCCAAATCCTTGGTAATCACCACCGGTAACTCCAACACCCCAATCACCTCTTCCAATTGGCCGCGACTAATGGCGTAGGGATAGAGATAAAATTGCTCCTCCTCATCCACCATCTCATTGCCAAAGCGGTCAAACTGAGGACTACTAGAGAGAGAGGCATCGAGTAACTGCTCAAAGTGTTTCTGAGGGGAACTGGTGGCGACTCCATTGGTGCGGGGTAGCGGTTTCATCTGGCCTGAAGCCCGCCAACCCCGTACCCCAGCATCTTTTGGAGGCTTCGGGGCAATGGGGGCGTCGGGTAACTCATGGGAGATTAGCACCTTACCACTCTCATTCATGGTTCGCACTTGAGGGTTCGGCTGTCGTCCCCGTAGGAGAATATCCACCGTATCGGAGACACTCTCATGCACCACCCAGCGATACCGTTCTAACATCTCCACGGCAATCTCAAAGGTGGGCGGGGCTTTCCGTTCTAAGACGGTTTTTTGGGTTCCCCGCCGTCGGGCTTCGTCATCTCCCAGGGTGACAGAACCAATCCCACCAATTAAGTCTGCCAGGGTGGGGTTTTTGATTAGGTTCTCAATGCGGTTTCCGTGGGCGGTTCCCACCAGTTGCACCCCCCGTTCGGCAATGGTGCGGGCGGCGAGGGCTTCCAGTTCGGTGCCGATTTCGTCAATCACCACCACTTCCGGCATATGGTTCTCAACCGCTTCAATCATCACCTGATGTTGCAGTTCCGGGCGGGCCACTTGCATTCGTCGCGCCCGGCCAATAGCGGGGTGGGGGATATCCCCATCACCAGCGATTTCGTTGGAGGTGTCGATGATGACCACCCGTTTTTGTAAGTCGTCGGCGAGAACTCGGGCAATTTCTCGTAGGGCCGTGGTTTTACCGACCCCCGGCCGACCTAACATGAGAATGGATTGACCCCGTTCGACTAAATCGCGAATCAGGCCAATGGTGCCGAAGACGGCCCGCCCTACCCGACAGGTGAGGCCAATGATATCGCCGCTGCGGTTGCGGATGGCGCTGATGCGGTGCAGGGTTTGCTCAATTCCGGCTCGGTTGTCGCCGCCGAAATGTCCCACGCGATCGACACAGTCTTGTAAGTCTTGTTGGGTGATGGGATCGTCGCTGAGATATTCGGCTTGGCCGGGGAAACGGGCTTCGGGCCGTCGCCCTAAGTCCATGACAATTTCGATGAGAACGTCTCGTTGGGGATGTTGTTCGATGTGGGTTTGGATGGGTTCGGGGAGAATGCTGAGGAGTCGAGTGAGATCGTCGGTGCTGCGCTGCATATCGCGTTCTGATTCTGAAGGGGCGGCTTCAGGAGACGGAGATCGCCCATAGGGAATAGAGGATGACGGGTTGGAATTTGAACTCACCATGAAAGCTCGAAATAGCAACAGGGGCCGTTAACTCGGACAGTGGGGGTTGTTGGCCCCGATTCTGAGGCCCTGTGATTAGGACTTGAGGACGGCTGGGGGCTGATGGTGCAAGGCCACGAGCGATCGCGCTCGCTCGACGGCGGCCCAGAGATGTTGAGGATGCTGGTCTAGGTACATGGCAGAACACCCCTTACTCCTGTTTAATGGGGTCAACATTGGGGACAAAATTGCTCGGGCATAACTGCCGTAGGCAATCCCTGCTATATATTTAGCGGGTTTTGGCCGGGTTACGGGGCTGTTAGACGACGATTGTTGAGAATTTAAGCGGTTGTTAAACAAACCTAGGGATTGTAGTTTGGGGACCGTGTGCTGATTGGTGCCTCCGGCCAGTTGGACATATCCGGGGAGGTTGGCGTTGAGAACCTGTTGCCCAAATTGGATAGTGGCTTTGCTGGTTCCTTTGCCAAGGTCACCACTCATGGAGCGTCCGTCGGTTTGCCAGATGGGTTCGGGAAAGGCGCTACCGATGATGTCGTAGAGCGATCGCAGATAGTCGAGGCTGTTGGGACTGTGTAAACAACTAATGGCCAGTTGTTTGAGCTGGCTTCGCCAAGGGGCGATCGCCCGCCACAGGGCCTCAAAGTCCTCCTGATGACCGGGTTGGGTATGGATTTCAATGGCATCAACGGCCATAGACAGAACAAAGGGGGCTAAGGTTTCGGGACTGGTGCGATAGGCCTTGGCGGAAATCAGTCCCTGGGGACAAATGGGTAAACAACGGCCACAGCCATAACAGCGTTCCTGAATCACCCCTTGATGCTCCTGGGTAAAGGCGATCGCCGCCGCCGGACAGACGGCTTCGCAGGGACGGGGACAGTCAGGCGGACAATGCTCGGGATTAAATTGGGCTTTACGAAAATGGGGATCATCCGCGTCGTTTAAACTCACCATGAGCCAGGGCTTGGGATTGGGGGACAGTCCCCGCGATCGCGCTGACTCCAGATAGACTTGGGCGGCAGCCATACCGCCGCGAGCAGCTTCAACCACCGTTGGATCAGCCGCCACGTCGATGCAATCGACCCCCGCCAGGCTATAGACCAAACTTAGGTTATGAATGGCGGGCAGGTCTTGGAAACTGGCTCCGCAAATTAATTTGAACCAGGTTCCTTGTTTTAAGGAATGTAACGGGTCTCTCAGGTTAGTCACACCTATTATGCTAATGGGTTCGTGAAAAAATGGGGAGGTCTACCTGGGAAAGTTGTTGAAGCCAGAGGGAGAGGGACTTCAGGCACAGCAGACAAGGCGGCCAGGAGGAGTTCCTGAGCTGGGGTTGTCACTTTTGGAATTTGCCCCTATAATAAGAGATCCAGAAAGGAAGCGATAGCATTCACGTTACCCACGAGGGGCCTTCATGGTTTCGACGTGTTGGGAAAATCCGAAGCGTGATGCAGGCCGAGAGTGAGTCTCCTCTCGTAAATCAAAGGCTCAAAACAAAAAGTAAATGCGAACAACATCGTTCCTTTCGCTCGCAAGGCAGCTGCTGTTGCCTAGAAAAAACCTCCAATAGGTTCGAGCACTTATAGTCCGACTCCGTTAACGGCTATAGGTAACCCCCAACGGATGCACTCATTCCCTGTCTCTGGTCAGTGAACTGAGTTAAGACAATACCAGAGCATCCTACCGTCCGGGATAAGGGACGGTCCCCGCCCCAAGGGTTAACGGGGCTAAGCCTGTGAATGATCGTGAGGTCAATACCCAAGGCGGACACGGGTTCGATTCCCGTAGGCTCCACTTTAAGAACGACCTGTTACAGGATCTGTAGCAGGTCGTTTTTGCGTGCAACAGGGGGCGATCGCCCTCAGCCGCTGGCTAGAGACCCCCCCTGTGGAGACCATGGGGCAAGCCCTTCTCCAAGCCCTCTAAATGTCTCAGCCCCTTATTGATTGCGCATTCGCACGGCTGTAGAATGCCAGCGGTTGACCTGTACCGCCCGGTTGAGGGTGTCAGTCCGTCCCCCTGTGGGCAATCTGACGGCTGACTCAAAGCGATTCGAACCGGCATGGAGTCCTACAACTCGGTAGGTTCCATCATCCAGGCGCATTAAAATCGCACTGCCTGAAGCCCCCGGATTGGTATCGCAGGCATGGAAAATCAAGCCTCGGTTTGGCCCCTCGTTATGGGCACGCACTACACTACAGCGTCGATGCTGGCCTGCCGTTTCTCCGGGTTGACCAAAGGCCTGCAGGGCTGGCGTGGGAAAATCTGCCGAATAGGACACCACCATTAATTTTCCGGCAGTTTCCCGCAGGATTCTCGGATTGGTGAAATCCAAACCCAGCCAACCCAACGTCCCCATCTGCCGACCCAAGGGCTGATCCAACCGCAAAATTGCCCAATCATTGGCAGCGGCACGGTTGTCCGTCCAACCATGCTCAAACGTCACCACCCGCGCTTGAGCACGGGCAACACCGCGAATCATTCCGGCTTTGAAAACGAGGCGATCGCCCTGCCCCCGTTGATAGTCAGCACCACTTATGACCTGTTCATTATTGGCCTGTCTAGGTAAACAATGGGCATTAGTGAGTACCAAATTCAAACCGATCAAGGTTCCGGTACAACTGCCCCGTTCCCGGCCATTGGCAGAGACTCTATAAATACGGCCAACGGTGGAATAGGGATACCCCGAGGTCAGCACGGGGCGACGCTTATCCCGGCCAATGACCACACGATCATCAGCGGTATAAGGTTCATCCACCACCGGCAGATCATCGGGAATAAATCCCGATTCAATAAGTAATTCCCCATCCCAATCGGTTTCACTATCGTCAGTTTCCCATTCAATGTCATCCTCTAACGGCAAATCTAGATCCGGTTCTGCCCGTAATGCTGAAAGGGGAGCCGTGAAGAGGACAGCGATTAGGGTTAAAGCAGCTAAAAAACGTAATTTCATCGTCATTATTCCGTGATAGCCCAGGGGTAAAGCGGGCAATGCCTACCCTACTTTTTTCAAGGTTTTAGATTTGGCTTGACCCAGGGTGAACCGTTTTTCGCCCTGGACACGTTTAGCTATTGCCAGTCTCCTTGAAGAATGAAGGCCGCCCACAAACGTGGGTCTTGATATCGTTCCCACAGGGATAACTTGGCGGTGCGTAATGCTTCAGCGGCGGGTTTTCCCTCCTGCATTGTGGCATAAAATTCCCCCATTAATTCCGCCGTTGTTTGATCATTAACATCCCATAAAGAAACGACCACCTGTTTCGCCCCCGCATACATGAATCCCCGGGTCATGCCCACCATGCCTTCCCCTTTAATATCTTCCCCTAAACCCGTTTGACACGCACTCAAGACGACTAAATCAGCATTGAGTTGCAGGTTGAAAATCTGATTGAGGCGTAAAAAGCTCTCAGATTGGGGTTGACCGTTGCGATCAAAAAGAGAAAGTACCAGACCCGATAGTTCTGGATTTTGACTATCAATGCAACCATGGGTCGCCAGCCAAAGGGTGCGATAGTCCCCTAGGGCTGTGCTATTAAACCAATCTTGATTAGCATCAAAATCAAAGGCAGAGCGGACGCTATCCCCAGGAACTAAGTTGATGAGGGTTTGCGCCTCTTGGCGTGTGCCGGGAAGGGGCGCAAGGCCATCGCCCGGAATACAGAGGGAGCGATCGAGGGCGGCACGGCTCAGGAGGGCACTGAGACTAATGGCGGTATTTTCCGGGGGGGTTGGGGTTTCTGAGCGGCCGGTGATGCGGGGATCATCGGAGCTAAAGACGGGATCGGCCAGAATTGCCAAGTCCTTGGGGGCGGGGGGGCGTTGAGCCAGACGGCGGCGTTGGCTGGCGATCGCCGTTCCCGAAGGAGCATGGAGCATTTCATGGCCCATAATCAGGGGGCGATAGGTTTCCTCAGAGGCATCACTGGGGAGGGGCAACGCTGCAAAGGGAATATAGTGAAGTACGCCATCAGGCACAATCAGGAGGCGTTTACCCGCGAGGGCATGACCCACGGGGCCAAGGAGTTGCTCATAGAGGGCAGAGCCTGGGGAGTTCAGCGTCCGGTGCAGGCAGGCGGCGGCGTTGGCGGCGCGGGAGCAGCGGGAACTGATGATGTTGTTATAGAACAGGCGGGCGTTGGCTTCAATTTCTCCTTGGGGGGGGAGGATATAGGTTTGATGGCCGGTTTTGCTCACCAACCAGAGGTAGCTTTGCCCAGGGTGGAGACTGTACTGCAACAGCACCGTATCTTCATCTAAAACCTGCTGTTGGATTTGCTGGAGTGTTAGGGGTTCCGGGTATTGCAAATCACTATGAGCCGGGTTTTGTCGCCGGATTTGGGCCACCACGTTGTCCAATTGTTGATTCAATTGGCGGATCTCTGTGGCAAATTCTTGGCGGATGCGGGTTTGCCCCCCTTCGTTGGGGGAATTCCCCAGGTGCAAACGTTGGATCAGCTGTTGTTCTGCACTGCGGATCGCCGCTAGAATCTCTCTTTCCTGGGCCAATAGGGGTTGCAAGGCGGGCTGATTACTGGAGCGCAGATCAAGCTGAGCTTCAGCAATTAGGTCAATGAGGCTACGGGCCCGGCTGCGTTCGCTGCCGTGGAAGGCGCGGACATCATAGCCTTGGCCGGGGTTTTGCTGATGCAATTGCATCAACAGGTCGGTATAGAACTGGTAGTAATCCTGCTGACGGCTGAAATAGGTTTGGCGCAGGTTGGGGTGGGCGATCGCCCCCCGCAGTTCCTCAATCAGGGCGATCGCCTGTTCAATGGTGGCTAGGGCGGTGGTGAGTTCTCCCTGCCGTTGTTGGACCGAGGCGATATTAGCCAAACTCATGGCCTCCCCTTGGCGATCGCCCACCCCCCGCAACCGTTCTAAGGCTTGTTGATAATGGTTGAGGGCTTGGGGGAAATTGCCCTGTTCGGCATAAAACGCACCGATGTTATTGAGAATATGGCCTTGATGGAGGCGATCGCCCAAGGCTTGATAATGGCTCAACGCTTCCCCTAACCCAGCCCGGCGTTGCTCCCCATCGGCGATCAGGGCCAAATTACTCACACTGGCGGCTTCAAGGCGACGATTGCCCAGACTGCGCCCTACATTCAACGCCTGTTGCCAGGAGTCGAGGGCTTGACGCTGTTCCCCCAGATGATGATAAACCAAGCCGATATTATTGAGGAGGTTGCCCTGTCCCAGGGGATCATCGAGGGATTGATAAATGCGCAGAGCCTGTTGATACAACGTTAAAGCTTGGCGATGCTCCCCCAACTGGGCATAAACCGCCCCTAAATTGGTCAGTGTTGCCGCCTCTTCGGGGCGATCGCTGATGGCGCGATGGTGTTCTAGGGCCGGCTCCAAAAACTGCAAGGCCGTGGTGATTTCCCCTTGATCTGAATACACTAACCCGATGCCATTGAGAACCTTCCCCCGCAATTCCTGAGCGGCTTCAGGGGTTAAGTGTTCGCTAAGTTGCAATGCCCTTTGATAGCTGGCCAAGGCTTGAGGATTGGCTCTCAGTCTGCGGTGGCCAACCCCGGAGAGATAATGGGCAATCACTTGCAGGTTGAGAGTGGGCGCACCGATGGCTTCCAGGCCAGGGATGGCCTGGGCCAATTTAGCCAGAGCGGCTTCGATCTCGGCCTGGCTATCTTCCCCACTTTCTAAAGCATTCTGAGCTTCCAGCACTAACAGCAACGCCGTTGCCATATCTTCGGGGCTTTGGGCAATCTGCCTGTAGGCGGGGATGGCCTCCCCCCAAACTGGCGTAACCCCTGTGACTCCAAAGGCGATCGCCGTACTCAGGCCCATCGCCACGCCCCAAGGCCAATGCTTCATTTTGTTCTACGTCCAAAGAATATCCCCCCAATCTAACCTCTGTCCCGACCATCGGCAAACCCTGACGGCCCACCCTTGCCGTTCTGGGGGCTTGGAGCCAGTAGAGCCGCAAAGGAATGGCTAGGAGGGAGGAAACGGTGAGAATTACGGGCATCTGTAGCCGGTCGTTTGTTTGAGGCCTTAAACTAGAGACGATTCCTCTGTCTTAGTTGTCGACGATGACCTCCAACTTCCCCACCTCCCATCCCCAACGCCGCCTCCCACGTCTTCTGTCTTCCCTGATTCTCGGGGCGATCGCGTCGGGCCTCACCACAACGCTACTGGCCCCACCCAGCCACGCCAATCCCGGCCAAGATGCACCAGAGGAACTACAACAACTCCTACAAAGCATTGATGAAACGGCGACTCAGGGCGATATCGATGCCTTGATGCGCTTCTACAGCGACAGTTTCCGACATTACGATGGACTCAGTCGTGAGAACTTGCAGGCCTCTCTCGAACAACTCTGGGAACGCTTCCCCAACCTCAGCTACAACACCGAGATTCTCTCTTGGGAGCAGACGGCGAACGGCTATGAAGTGGAAACCAAAACCACCATTGTCGGCTTACAGTCCAGGGATTTTGCCAACAGCGAACTTCGCGCCACCGTGCGATCGCGCCAAGTCTATGAGAATGACCAAATTGTCTCCCAAGAGATTCTCGAAGAAGAAATCCGCATTCTCTCCGGGGAGAATCCTCCCAACGTCCGCGTTAATCTCCCCTTAGAAATATCTCCCAATACTCGCTATCATTTTGATTTAATTGTCGAAGAACCCCTTGGAAATGATTTAATTCTCGGGGCCGCTCTGCAAGAACCGGTCTCCAGCCAAACTCATCTCAATCCCAGTTCCTTGGAACTTCAACCCCTCAATGCAGGAGGGTTGTTTAAGGTGGGTGAAGTTGAAAATGGAGAGGGGGATTATTGGGTCTCTGGGGCGATTGTTCGTCGGGGAGGAATTGCGATTATTAGCCGGAGAATGCGTGTGAATTAGGGGGAGAGGCAAGAGGCAAGAGGGTTACCACAGAGGCACAGAGGACACTGAGGAAGAGGAGGGGGGAGAGGCAATAGAAAAGACGTAGGGGCGTACCCTTGTGGTCGCCCGAGGCAAGAGGCAAGAGGCAAGAGATAACCACGTAGGGGCGTACCCTTGTGGTAGGCCGAGGACACAGAGGACAAACCCGAGACGGACTCTCCCCTTTTGCCTTCTTCCACCCTTTTGCCTTTTGCCTTTTGCCTTTTGCCTATTGCCTATTGCCTATTGCCTTTTGCCTATTGCCTATTGCCTATTGCCTTCTTCCCCCTATTGCCTTACCTTGTTCGACGAGGGTTTCGGTCATTTTGGCTAGGCGATCGAGGTGTTGCTTTAAATCTTCGGCTTGGAGACGGAACTCTCGTTTGCGGTGGAGGGCGACCCGGGCTAAATCCTCACGGTGGCGTTCTAGGGCCTTGTGGGCGACCTTGTCCCAAGACTTCATTTCCCGTACCGCCTTATTGTAACGGGGTTGTAAGTCATCCCAGGCGAGCTTGATTTCTCCTAAAGCACTCTCCAGTAATCTCGGTGCATCCTCTTGATGACCGTCTTGGAAGGATGTATAGATTTTGCCAGAGAGTTGGTCAGGATTGAGGGTGGCTAGTAAAGGGGCGAACTTGCGGACTTGCTTGCTGTCGCTAATCCCGGTCTTGCACCAGGTGGCGAAATGCTCGCAGTTGTTGAACAGTAGGTTATATTTGCGCTCCCCTAGGCGACTCTGGGCCCGTTGTAGGGTTGTCTCGGCGATATAATGGGCGGGATACTGCCGAGTATAAATGGGTTTGCCCTGGCTGAACGTCGCCACGGATGTGCGTTTCACCGTTGCCTCGTCCTCCTGCTTAGAATAGTGAATCACCGTGCTGTCCCCGCAATCAATCCCGTGGTGTTCGTAGAGGCCGTCGAGATTGAAGAAGGGACGAATCACATAAATCTGGTCGCCGCGTGCCATAAAGAGAACCTATGAGAGTTACGTTGCGTTAGGGGGACAACCCAATCTGAAATTGGAACAGCAGAAGGCCCAAAACTAGGGTCACGATCGCCCACCCTCCATTATCAAACATTTCGCAATTGCCGAAGGAAATGGAATAATGACGATTGGGTCACGTTGCAGGAACCGTTATGAAGTCACGCGCCTATTCTCCCCTCTCGCTCACCCTTCTGGGGGTGATTCTCCTAACTGTCCTCTGGACTGTCTATTGGTTTGGCTTCCAGAGTTCGCTGACGCTGTTGCGGGGGGCCCCGAGGGGTGAACCGGCGGCGGCGTTGTTTCTCCCCAAAGACCCCCCGTTGGTGATGTCCCTGTTTACCAATCCTCAGAAATTACAAGATTTGCGGCAACTGCGGACTCCGCTGCGCCAACGGGGACAGGCTAAGGCAGAGTTTAAGCGTCTGAAAGCCAGTCTCTTGGCAGATACGAACTTAGATTATGGACGGGACATTGAACCCTGGTTAGGGGATGAGATTACCCTGGCCGTCACCACGGCAGACCTCGATCGCAACCCCGCTAATGGGACGCAACCGGGATATCTCCTAGCCTTGGAGGTTCGAGATGGAGAACGCAGTCGCGAGTTTCTGGATCTGTTTTGGCAGAATAAAGCCGTCTCGGGTCGGGAGTTGCAGTTTGAGGAGTATAAGGGAGTAAAACTCATCTATAGCCGTAAAACCCTGCCACCGACGGGGGATGGGTTACAACTGAAAGACTTTAACCCCTTTGCTAAGAAGAGTGCAGGAGAATGGTCGAGTGCCTTGGTGGGCGATCGCTTTGTGCTGTTCGCTAACGCACCGGAGGTTCTGCGTAAGGCGATTAACGATGCCCAGGTTGAAGACCTCAATTTACAACATTCTCCCACCTATCAGAAGGCGATCGCCCGACTGGATGACCAACGCATTGGCGTGATTCTGGCTGATGTTCCCCAACTGAGTGGTTGGCTAGGGGGAGATTCAGTGACACCGGATTCTCAACTTCCGGATACGCTGGCGATTGGCTTGGGCCTGAGTCGTCAAGGCCTCCTGGCGGATACGGTATGGGCCAGTAGCAACGATGAGAGTACCGTCTCCCCGGAATTAGATCACCCAGTGGCGGCGTTGAATTATGTCCCAGAAGAGAGTGCATTGGTGTTGGCGGGAACAGACTTGGCCAGTCGCTGGCGTCGTGTCTCCCAAGCGGTTTCAGGGGGTGATTTACTGTCTCGTTTACTCACCCAACCCCTGGGAGAGTTGGAAAGCCGCTGGGGAATTTCTTTACAGGAGGATATTTTTGATTGGGTGACGGGGGATTACGCTCTCGCCTTACTGCCCAATGTAGATGACGATGCCTTAGATTGGATTTTTGTAGCCGAAGACCCCCCGGAGAATCACCCCCAGTCTGACGCGGCCATTGGACGACTCGATGAAGCCGCCGCCGCCAATGGCTATAGTGTCGGCCCCTTCACCCTCAAAGACCAACATCGGATTCTGGCTTGGACTCGTTTGATGACGAAGGAAGGGAAAACCACTGAAGGGAATTTACGACTGCGCCTGGAAGCGGATGTGTTAGGAGTACGGGGTCAGTTGAATGATTATCGTCTGCTGGCCAGTTCCATTGAAGCCATCGATTGGGCCTATACCTCTCCCCGTCGTAATTCTCTGTTAGCGAACGGCCAGTTCCGCAAGGAGTTACCTCTACTTCCTGAGGACAATGACGGCTACCTCTATCTCAATTGGCAGGAGAGTCAGGGAGCGTTACGTCAGCAATTGCCCTTTTTGCGGGTTTTGGAACTGACGGGAAATCCTCTGGTTGATCATCTGCGATCGCTCCTCCTGAGTACGGAAGGGAGTCGTAATGGAGTTCACCGGGCCCAGGTCTTGATTAAACTGATTCCCTAATCTGATGGTTTAATAATGCGTTGATAACCCCGAGAGGGAACGCCACAGGGATTCTCTCTCATTTCCTTTTGTCTCCCTACTCACGCTTTTTTTAGACTTCTATGGATTTTCCCGATCGCCTCTTACGCCGACTCAAACAAACGCCACTCACGGCTAATCTCTCAGATAGCGAACAGCAACAACTGTTAGAGATGTCCAGTTACTGCGAGGCCCAGGCGGGACAGCTCGTTTTTACCGAAGGGAGTCCCAGTGACCATCTATGGGTGCTGTTAGAAGGGGAGGGGGAACGACTCCAGGAAGCGGATAGCGGTCAGTTATTGCTCCTAGGAGGCGTGCAAACTGGAGAAACCATCGCCGCTCTCGATTTTATCCTGGAACGCCCCTATAGCAGCAGTTTTCGGGCAACTACTGAGAGTTGCTTATTGATGATTCATCGCCAACATTGGCAACAGTTAATCACGGCCAGTCGTGTGGGGAGTAAGCTGGCCCTGACCTTGGTGGCCATGGCGCAACAGCACTTTGAACAAGGCTTAGCGGCGACGGACGAGTTGTTGCAGATGTATCAGCAGGCGATCGCCCTCTTACAACCTCCCGACTCTTCTGAGGAGGCGGCCCATAACCCCCGTTGGGCCCAGATTCAGGAGACTCGCGATCGCCTGGAAAAGCAACAGCAGCGGTTACGCAAACAACTGCCCCTCGTGGCCGTACAACCTCGGCGATCGCCCTCACCCTGGGGTCCGTTTCTGGCGGGAACGGTGACGGGAATAGTTATTATGGGAGGACTTGGGGCGATCGCCTATGCGGTGGGAGGCTTCAGTTCAAATCCGTCGAGTTCCCAAAGCCATCTCAATCTCCCAGATACAGACGGGCCGAGGTAGCTGAAAACGGGCCCAAAAATGGGGATGTCGCCAGCCGTTGCCAGCAAACATCCCCAGTTCAATCCTAGTCCCACGTTAGCCCAGTCGATACAGAAGTCTAGGCACGTTGGCGCTTACGACCTAACAGAGAAAAGGCGCCACCCACACTCAATAAACCGAAAATCACCGTCGGTTCCGGAACAGCCTCTCCGCTGAGATGTCTTAAATTCTTCTCGCCAATATCAATGGCAAAGACCACATCATTAAAGTCTTTGTCGCTTCCCTCCCAATGGATCACCACATCCTCAAAGGCCAGGATCAGATAGCCCGACTGCTGATAGGCCATGACCTGTTGGTGACCCCCAAGATTCTTACTGGCATCAAGATGTAGGCGCTGGGGGTTACTGCGATTAAAGCCATTGGAGTTGAGGAAGAAGTCAAGAGTGCTTCCCGCTTTAATCATTCCCAAACTAACGAAATCTCCTGCTTCCAGATAACGTTCTGGGGTAATGTGTGAATCCCGATAGCCCTTATGAGTCGAGCAACTATCAGTAACACAAACAATATCATCGAAAAGAATTGTCTCGGAAATTTCTGTGGTTCCGCTCACGCTCACCCCAAGTTGATTGCGGAAATTAGCGCCTTCACTGAGGAAGTGAACCTTGACCTCGTGGTCGAACTTCAAGGTTAAGTCACTCAAATTCAGTTGCTGAGACGCAACAAAACTAGCATCGAGGGCTTGATATTCCGTATGGATGTAGTCTTCAAAAACCCCGCTACCAATCAAAGTTTTGAAGCTATCATCAGCGCTCTCAATCGTAAAAGCTGAGGCAGAGCCTGCAACCGTCAAAGTTGTAACAAGGGCAGTTGCTCCGGCAAGAAGTGAAGATTTCATGGTTAGTTTAGCAGTGAGGGTTATACGTTATTTCAGGTAGATCACACAATCTGAAGGGATTAATGTTTTTGCCTGTGTCCAGTATATCTGGGTTGTTCCCGACTGCTTACTCTAGGCTACAAACTTTATCAAAGCTTTAATCTGTTGATGAGTTTTATATAGTTTTCATGAAGGACGCAAAACTGTAAGTGTCAGGGGTTTTATCCGTGTTTTTGCTGACAATTGCATTGAAGAGATAGTAAATCTACCAAAAAGAAGGGGTATAATGAACCTTCTCCTATTTCCTGATCAGCGTTTTCCATGAATCCCGCCGAATTTTCCCTCATCCCCACGCCCCCCGATGGTTTTCGTTCGGGGTTTATCAGTATTATTGGCCGTCCGAATGTGGGTAAATCCACCCTAATGAATACCCTAGTTGGGCAAAAAGTGGCGATTACCTCTCCCGTCGCCCAAACCACGCGCAATCGTCTCCAGGGGATTCTCACCACCGATGAGGCGCAACTGATTTTTATCGATACCCCGGGTATCCATAAACCCCATCATCAATTGGGGACTGTGTTGGTGCAGAATGCTAAACGCGCCATCAACTCGGGGGATGTGTTGCTGTTTCTGGTGGATGGTTCCGGGGAAGCTGGGGGGGGCGATCGCTATATCGCCGAGTTATTGCAGGAGGTGCAGGTTCCGGTATTGCTGGGAATCAATAAGATAGATTGCCAGTCCTATGATAAAGCCGAGGCCATCGATGCCTCCTATCGAGAACTGGCGGGCGATCGCCCCTGGGAAGTGGTAAAATTCTCGGCCCTGAAGGGAAGCGGAACCCCAGAACTCCTGGAACGGCTCGTCACTCACCTAGAACCCGGCCCCTATTACTATCCCCCGGATTTAGTTACAGACCGCCCGGAACGCTTTATCATGGGCGAGTTGATTCGGGAGCAAATCCTGCTCAACACCCGCGAGGAAGTCCCCCATTCTGTGGCCATCGCCATCGAGAAAGTGGAGGAAACCCCAAACCTGACACGGGTGTTCGCCACCATTAATGTCGAGCGAGACTCCCAAAAGGGGATTCTCATCGGTAAACGAGGCTCAATGCTCAAACAAATCGGTTCCGCCGCGCGGGAGCAAATCCAAAAACTCGTCAGCGGTCAGATTTACCTGGAACTGTTTGTTAAAGTACAACCCAAATGGCGACAGTCCCGCACTCGTCTCAATGAACTCGGCTATCGTGTCGAAGACTAACCTGTTATGACCTCATCAGCTACCCTATCCCCCAGTTCTCCCTCTAAAAGTTCCCTGAGTTCCCTGCTTTCAGCGGCGGTTCGCCTGTGGCTGCGATCGCAGGTTGAAGCGGCCGAAACCCTCAAGATTGAGTTTTCCGGCAAAAATCGGCAACTGTTGCGAGGAGAAATCCCCAGCCTTGATGTTGAAGCCGCCGGAGTGATTTACCAAGGACTCCATTTAGGACAAGTCTGGCTGCAAGCCGGGGCCGTTCGTCTGAATCTTAAACAACTCCTGAAAGGAGAACCCCTACGCCTCTTACAACCGGTTCCCGTGCAACTGCGTCTCACCCTCCATGAGCGAGATCTCACCGCCTCCCTCAACTCCCCTCTCCTCCAACAAGCCAGCCATGAGGTCTTTCAAGGGATTTTACCCAATGAGATAGATTGGAGTCAGGTTAAGATTCAACTACAGGGCGATCGTCTGCATCTCATCACCCCCTCCCCCCAAGGGATTCACCTCAGCACCCATCTAGCCGTCCACCGCAAAGATAACCACCACGCCATCCAACTCCAGGAGTTGCAAGTCCAACGAGACGGCGACCCCTGCATCCAAACCTTCCCCCCCCGAAACATTCCCTTAGATGCTACGGTATCCATCGACGGCCTCACCTGTCACGACGGACTCCTCCATCTCTCGGGAAATTTACAAGCCCAAATGTGATGCGTTCCGGCAAGTTTGAGTCGATAGGCTTAGGTCAAAATCCCTACTGATGCCGGGACGCATCCTACCATCTCTTGCTATTGCCTATTGCCTATTCCCTCCCCCCCCTCTTGCCTCTTGCCTCTTGCCTCTTGCCTTTTCTAAACCATGTTCGACGATTCTACCCTCCAATCTCTCGTTTGGCTTGACTACCGTCTTGCCGTCATCTTCACGGTCATTGTGCCGCTGATTCTTCTCATCTGGGCCTTTGTCCAGAAATTCGAGGCGGTGCAGCGGTTATTAGTCATTTACTGGCGAGTGGCGAGTTTACTGGCCATCACCGTCTATTTAGCCATCGCCTCCCTTCCGATTAGCTTCCTAACCGGCGGACTGGCCCGCATCCTGATTCCCATCAGCCTCTGGTTTTGGGTAGATCTCAATGACGAAATTGACGATGCACCCCGTAAACCCCTCAAATGGGTTCTCACCTCCTGGCGTTGGGCCATCACCGTCTATTGTTTTCTGGGGGTTCTCTTCCAACTGCCCGCCTTCTCCTGTGCTACCTTATCCCGAGAGGAGGTTATCTCTACCACCACCTGTCGGGTTTGGTTAGAGGCCCCTTGGGGATATAAGGCCATGTTTCATCCCAACACCCCGACCGAACTCTTAGGATTTCTTGGTATTGTGGGGTTAGTGGCCTATGTTCTCTGTTTGCTCTATTTCGCCTTCGTGCGTTTGGCAAAACAGGGTCGCTCAGCAATGGGATAATGAGTTATGAGTGCGATCGCCCGGTTAGAACAATACACCATCAAACGGCCCGACGAAGTGTTACGAGTCTTGGCAAGTTGGGACGATGAAACCGATGAAATCCTGATTTTCAAGGGGTTTTCCAGTTCCCTGATGCGCCCAACGGCCAGTGACCCGGACGTGCCGATTATACCGGAACAGGCCCGATTGGATCAGATTGATCGCCTCCATAGCCCCTATCTCCCGGATGAGCCTCGCTATATTGAACAGGGGCTAACCTGGGAGACGATGCAACCCTATCTACAAGAGCTGGGGGTCTAGCTTCAGACTTAGGAAAAAACGACAGTGCGGTTGTTATAGGCTAACACCCGATGCTGGAGGTGCGATCGCACGGCCCGGGCCAAAACCATCCGTTCTAAGTCTTTCCCTTTACGGATTAAGTCAGCCGTCAAGTCACGGTGACTGACTCGGGCCACATCTTGCTCAATAATCGGCCCCTCATCCAGGTCAGGGGTGACATAATGGGCCGTAGCCCCAATAATCTTCACCCCCCGTTCATAGGCCCGATGATAGGGGCGGGCCCCCGGAAAGGCGGGTAAAAAGGAATGGTGAATGTTGATGATTTTGGGGAATTGGGCAATAAATTCCGGACTCACCACCTGCATATATTTGGCCAACACCACTACGTCAATCTCATACTGACGTAGCAGTTCCAATTGTTGGGCTTCTGCCTCAGCTTTAGTTGCTTTTGTGACCGGAATATGGTAAAAATCAATGCCAAATTGTTGGGCGATCGCCCCTAAATCGGGATGATTACTCATAATCAGAGGAATCTCCGCCGGGAGTTCTTTGGCTTGTTGTCGCCACAGCAAATCCAGTAAACAATGGTCCTGTTTCGTCACCCAAATTGCTAAGCGTTGACGTTCATCGGAAAAATGCAATTCCCAACTCGCATTCAGGGGTTTACCCACCGCCGCAAAGGCGCGATCGATGATATCACGGGGCAAATTAAACCCATCTAATTGCCATTCAATGCGACTTAAAAACAAGTCTGCACTAAAATCTGTATGGTGGTCAGCATGAATAATGTTACCACCATTGGCATAAATAAAGTTGGCAATTTTGGCAACTAATCCCTGTTGATCAGGGCATGATAACAGTAACGTTGCAGTGGCTCCGGTCATTACAATGTTAATCTAAAATAGCGTTGAGAAGAACATCAGACAAAGATTTACCCGCCATATCTTCTAGGGTAATCGTATCGACAATATCAAAGGCTGCCCCCGCATCCGTCAGTTGGTCATCAAGGGCCTTGAGAAATTCACGAACTTTGGGGTCAGTCCCAACTTGAATAAAGGAAATTCCCAATTCTTCATCGCGGTCAATTTTTCGAGAGGCTTCAATGAGGAGTTTAATCACATCTTTGCGATTATCCGGTTCCCCATCGGTAATCACCAGCATAATCTCCCCATTAGGTTGACTGGTTCCGGCAGCTTTGCGGTCAAAATAGTTATTTAGAGCATCCTCTAACACGTCGGCTAAGGCTGTTTTGCCGACGGGATTGTTATCTTCAAAAATTTGTCGAACTTTGTCCGCGTTGACATTGTCGTAGCGACGAAAGCGACTGGAAAACAGATAGACGGTAATTCCATCGGGGTCATATTCATCGCACTTTTCCGCGAGGGCGATCGCCGAATTTTTGACGACGTCCCAACGGCTTTTTCCGCCGGCTTGGTCTTGTTCAGACATACTACCGCTGCGGTCAACAATTAACGTATAGTCACGATTTTCTAACATATGCTTGAGCCAAGAGGGTTAGAGGAATGGACAAGGGGTTACGGACAATGCAGCCGTATTTTAACATCGTCTTTGGGAGGATGCGGTACAACTGGGGAATTTTTCTCTTATCGCCCCAAAATTGTCCTCATCTAGCGTTCAATATCACTCGATGGCTGATGGGAGGAATAGCGAGAATCCGGAGTTCCGTCAGCCTTGGGATTGGGGGCGATCGCCTCCGGGTTGGAGGGACGTAGGAGTTCCCGAATCAGGGGATTCCCCGTCACCAGGCCCTTACTCCCCGCGAACCCTAAAATACGAGATTTCGAGAGTCCCCATTCCTGTCGTTGCTTCAACACCTGCAACAACGCCAAGAGAGGGGCGATCGCCTCCACTGACAGATCCAGCCAACCCCCCCCAGTTGTCTCCAAACGTTCCAGCCAGTCGCGGGCCTTCCACGTCGGGGGAATTTCGCAGCTAAAGGGCCGCAACAGGAAGCCACGGGTTAAACCAAACTCCTCAAAATCACAGAGAGTTCTCAGGCGATTTCCCACCCGTTGGCCCCGTTCATCAAACACCACCATCACCCCAACGCGCAACTCCTGGCCCCGTTCACTGGCGACAATCTTCAAATCCAGAGACTTTCGCCGTTGAGAGGTTCCCGATGGCCGCTGTTCAACGCTACGAATCTCCACCCCATCCAGGGTGGTTCCCACTAAACTCTCAAAGCCTACCCCCAAGGCTTCCATCACCAGGGTTTCCGTCATCTGTTCGCTTCCCTGAACCTGAGTCAGACTGCGTTCAAAGGCCTGAGTCACCCGTTCGAGGGGGTCATTTTCCACGGGGCGGAAGTTTTCGGCACACCATTCAATGGCATCATGAAGATCCGACCCTTCCCGGGCCAGGGCCTTAAGTTGCGAGTCATCAAAGGGATAGAGAGGGGAGGGAGGAACCAACTGGCGATCGCGGTAAAACTGACGCAACCAAGCCCGAATCACCGCCCGAACCACCGTTTCATCGGCTTCTGGGAGTTCCAGGGGATCGGCGCGATCGCTCAAATGGCGTGTCATCCGCCCTAACATCGGTTGCACAATCCGTTCCCAAGTTTCGGGGTCCATGACACTCAAGACCACCGTTCCATGGTGACAACGCAGGGCCCGCAAACTCTGAGATAAGCGTACCATCGCCCCCAAGGGAACGCGCATATCCCATTCTTCTTCCAAGGCGTCCTCGTCGGTTTCCTCGAATTCTTCCCCATCGAGGCGATCGAACGCCACCACTAACGGCTTCCAATCTCCCAACAGGTGCAAAATTTCCTCTAATAACTCAGCAGCGCGACTTTCCCGGCTTTCCCCCTGACGTTGGGGAAGGCCTAACTCATCGAGTTTCCAGGCGGCCAGCGATCGCCCTCCCAGCCATTTACGGGCGAAGGGGGCCTGGGCCGGGGCCAACGTCCAGAGAATCGCCCGAACCACATCGGGGTCCCCAATATCCGGGCGCAGCTTAAAGAACCCCTCCGCCACGCGATCGACCCAATGGCGATTGCGATCCTGGGGTTGTCCTCGCAGCCGCCGAATCGCCATCTCAGGGGTTAATTCCTTAACTTGCGTATCCAGACTTTCCAGGGCCTGGGTAGCCAGGGCGCTGGCCAATTCCTGCCATTGCATGAACCCTGAGGGCCCCTTGCGGCTGAGGCTGTAGGCGATCGCATTCAGCAAGACCTGACGAATGGTGGTGCTATCTTGAAACTGCTGAACATCAATATAGATAAACGCCACCTGTCCCGTCAGTTGCAGTTTTTGCCGAACTTGGGCCAGAAAATGGGTTTTACCCGTTCCCATCTCGCCCAAAATGACGAGAGAACAGACTCGTTTTCCCCCCTCAAGTTCGTTCAACGCTGACTGAACCAAGGTCATGGCCTTGCGGTGAGGGGAGGGACAGTCAGGGAGATGTCCGCGCCACAGATCCGCCTCTTCTAGGGCCGCCAACCCGATGAAGGGGTTATGACGCTCGATGGCGCGGTTCAGGGCAGATAGGGTGGATCGATCCAAAGCTTCGGTCAAAACAGGTTAACAACTAGAACGTCGGGGTGAGTGGATATCGCGAGGCTTAGGGGGGATAGTCTCAGTCCAGGGGTTACGTCGGTTGATGTTGGGCGTAGAACTGTTTGCTGTCTTCACAGTAGCGCCAGGATACATGGTCTGGATCTTTGGACTGGGCCCAATCAGTGAAATCAGGTTTATGTTTGCGTTTGCCAATGGTACTCGAACTCACGTTCAGCCGTCGGGCCAGTTGGGCCTGAATTAAAGGTGAATGAAGTTGTGGGGCGTGGGAGGTCGAGTCAGCGGCCGGGTTGACCCTCTCTTGGGGGAACGTTAGTTCAACTGTAGCATTGAACTTTGCTGGATTTTCTTGAGGGGTTGCTGCGATGAATTGAGGGGAATGGAACGGCTGGGATTGCAGAGGAGGCTGAACCTCGGGGTTCCCTTGACTGTGAAGTTGGGGCGAGTCGATGGGGTTGGCCTCAACTTGGGGAGGCTGATCGGCTGTCGAGGACAGTTGGCGATCGCGTTGCCAGAGAAACACCCCCACCCCAGCGGCGATCGCCCCAAAGGCAACCACATTCACCGCTAGCAGCATCGTCATCAGGGTATCAAAGAAGGCGCGGAAGAAGGCAATTCCCCCTTGCAGCAGGGCGGGAATGGCGAATAACGCCACTAGAACCCCGACAACATAACGCCAATAGGCGATCGCGGAGAAATCAACGGAATTGCCATTGCGGGTCATCGGACGGTTGGGAGTGGACGGTTGTTACAAATTTTGCCACATTCTGGTTCCGGCGGCCGTCTTTTTTCCGGTTTTGGTGTCCAGCTAGAGGGTGGAATGCGGGCGAACCAGGACATCGGCGACTCGGGCCACGTCACTCATCGCCGGGAGATCGTGAACCCGGAGAATGTCCGCCCCAGAGGCGATGGCGGCGGTACAGGCGGCGGCAGTTCCCCAGAGGCGATCTTTGGGTTCCGGGCGATCGAGAATGCGGCCAATAAAACTTTTCCGGGAGACTCCTAGAAGCAGGGGATAGCCTAAGCTGTGGAATCGGGGTAACTGTCGCAACAGGTGCAGATTTTGTTCTTGAGTTTTGGCGAAGCCAATCCCCGGATCGAGAATTAACTGGTTTGGGGATACCCCACAGGCGATCGCCGCATGGATATGTTGTTGCAGTTTCTGGGCCACTTCGGCCACCACATCCTCATACTCGGTTAGGGATTGCATGGTTTTGGGGGTTCCCCGCATGTGCATGAGAATCGCCGGAACTTGGCGTTCCCCAATCAGGGGTAACATCTCCGGATCAGCGGTTCCGCCACTGACATCATTAATAATATCCGCCCCAGCATCTAAGGCCGCCGCCGCCACCCCAGCGCGATAGGTATCCACAGAAATGGGACAATTGGAGTGCGATCGCAGGGCTTCAATCAGGGGAACCACCCGTTGTATCTCCGTCTTCAGGGAGACTTCCTCGGCCCCTGGGCGTGTCGATTGGCCACCAATATCGAGAATATCCGCCCCCGAGGTTTCCAGATGTTGGGCTTGGTTGAGGGCGTTTTGCAGCGAGACGAACTCACCCCCATCACTGAAACTGTCAGGAGTGACATTGAGAACGCCCATAATATAGGTGCGATCGCCCCAAACGAACGGGCGATCGCGAATCGTCAACCTCGGATTACAATACCTCACCATTCCCCCTACCGTTTAAGCCTCCCCACGTTCAAAGATTTCATCAGCGGGTAAGTCAGCCGCTTTAGACGCCGCCACCGCCAGGCGATCGCAACATTCATTCTCCTTATTTCCCGCATGGCCTTTCACCCAGACAAACTCCACCTGATGGAACTCCGACAACCGCAACAACTCCTCCCACAAATCAGGATTCTTGGCCCGTTCCTTCTTATTACGCCACCAACCCTTAGCCTTCCAGCGTTTCGCCCATCCCTGCCGCATCGCATCGACAATATACTTGGAATCAGAATACAGCGTCACCTGACAGGCCTGCTTCAGCAACTTCAAGCCCACAATCGCCGCCATCATTTCCATACGATTATTCGTCGTCCGCCGGAACCCTCCTGAGATTTCTTTCCGGAAATCCCGATAAATCAGAACCGTTCCATAGCCCCCCGGCCCCGGATTTCCCTTACAGGCCCCATCTGTGTAAATGGTCACTGACTTCATACTCATCAAACCCACTCCCATGTCCAAGTGTTAATATTTAATCTCTCAACTCTCGCAATAACGTCGGCCGTTTCGCCATCTGGGCCGGATCCGGTAATTGTACCTGGCCATATTCCTCCTCAATGGGGCCAAACAACTGCCAAACTTCCGCCTCAAAGCGTTGACGACTAAAACAGTCTCCCCGACGGCGGGCGGCTTCCTGCAAGGGGGGCCAAGTCTCCGGTTGACAACAGAGATCATAGGTCATTTGCACCAATTCATCCAGAGACTCCAGCAAAAACCCCGACGTCCCCGCTTCCACAATCTCCGGCTGTCCCCCCCCTCGAAACACCAGGGGAATACAGCCATTTTGCATCGCTTCTACGGTCGCCATGCCAAAATGTTCAAATCGTTCGGGATGGGTTTCGTCTAATCCGCACAAATGCCAAAAGAGAGCGGCTTTTTTATAAATAGTTTGCAAGCGTTCTAAGGACACATTGACCTCTAACTCAATGGGGAGTTCTGCCTGTTTGATTTGTTTTTCTAAGCCTTGGAGATAACTATTTTTCTTGGGACTCCCCCCCACTAATACTAAACGCCAACCCTTCATGGTTTGAGGATGAGCAGAATAGAGTCGTTGAAAGGCTTGTATCATCTCTTGCTGTTTCTTCATTCCCCCCGGTTCAAAGCGTCCTACCGCCAAGATGAGGTTTTCTTTAGGAATCGGGTTAGAGGAATCGGGTTTAGTCTCAGGGCCCATCTCCACGGGAGGATAGAGTAAGGTAGTAGGGTTTAAGCGCCAGCGTTTACGAATCCATTGGCTAGTGTACTCGCTATTACTCACTAAGAAACTATAGCGATCGGCGGCAAAATAAGCTTCGCGATGGGTGTCTGGGAAGTGACAGAAAAAGAGGGAGACTGGGGAAAGAGGAACAACCTTGGTCACTTGATTGGCGTTGATAAAAATATCATAATCTTTACTAGCCAGAGCAACCGCATCAAAGGGGTTCTCGGTTTCTGCGGTGACCCAAGTAGAATCAATAATATCGGAGCCACGTTTATCAAAAAATGGCAGGGAAATAATGCGAATTTGGCAGCGGGATAAGTCCAGTCCATACCACTGTTCGAGTTGGTCTCGCTGGACGGGTCGATTGCCGATCAGGGTAATGTCAAACTGGTCTTGTAGGACAGAGGCTAAGGTCGCCAAGTAACGTTGTCCACCGCCAATAAAGTGGAGTGAATTATCATAAATAGCAACACTCATTTTACGGCTATTTAAGATAACTTCTAGGCGTGCTAAAAGCTTGTCTATTTCTCTGGCTCCATAAATTTTTTCGAGTTTTTCACAGAGTTTGGGTAAGATTGATTTAATTGTCTTAGGGTCGTTCTCTGTAAGTAACTTTTTCAGAATAACGGGTAAGCAATCATAGAGTAAATCATAATGCTGTTCAATCCAAAAGACTGAGGTTGTTAGGGCATTGAGGAGATGTTCCGGTTCATGTTTGGCGAGATAGAGAAAGCGGTTGCGGTTACAGAAGTATTCAGTGAGAACTGAACCGGTACTTGACCCCCCCACTTGATGGTCGGCGATCGCCCCAGGGACATAGTGAAAACTCCAACCGCGATCGCGACAGCGTTTTGAGTATTCGACATCTTCAAAATACATGACAAACTCTTCATCAATCGCCCCCACATCTTGCAAACAGGCCCGTTGAAAGAGGGTGGCGGCCCAACAGAGTCCTTCTACCTTGTTGGGCTGATCATACTGACCCTGATCTACTTCACCATAGCCAATATCTGCCCAGTAATGGTTCCTTAGACGGCGATGGCCGACACTATTGATACGCCCATCGAGAAAGCGAATTTTACCCGCTACAGCCCCAATTTTGGGCGATCGCTTAAACTGAGGTAAGAGTTTTCCTAACCAGTCCCGATGTAACTGGGCATCATTATTGAGAAAAGCGATATAGTCTCCCTGGGCCTGTTCGATGCCTAAATTTAGGGCCCTAGCGAAGTTATTGCGGTCATTGCGAAAACACCGCACTTCGGGAAAGTCCTGTTCGACAATGGCCAAGGAGTCATCTTGGGAGCCATTATCGACGAGAATGACATCAAGGCGATCGCGGGGATAATCTAATCGATAGACGGACTCTAAGCAGGAGTGCAGGTAGTGGCGGCCGTTATAGTTGACAATAATAAATGAACAGCAGGGAAGGGGGGAGGAAGACATGGGGGAAGAGGGGTAAGAAGGCAATAGGCAAGCTAGCAGTAGAATGATTGGAACTCTAGCATTTGAGGACTCGGGTACAAAGTTTTGGAATCTACCGGTGGGCTATTCTGAGTTGAGATTGCGGATGAGTTTTTGGATGGCGCGGGTTTGTAGTTTTTGTTGGCTTTTGAGTTCTTCGAGTTCGGTTTCTAAACGGGAAATTGTTTCAGCGCGATCGCGGGCTAACTCTTGTAATTCATCCACCTCTTGGCGTAATTGGGCCACTCGTCCGTTTACGATTTCTGCAAAGCGGGCATTGGCGCCGTTGTAGGCGACTTGAAACATTAAAATCGGTTTCAGGACTTTGCGCGCCAGTCGTCGCGTGGTGGTGATGGCCCGGCCGAAGCGATGGGCCGAGAAGAGGGGAACATGATAGATGTTAGCCCGTTGGCGCAGGGCTATGAGATCATCATCGCGATCGTCGTGTAACTGATCGACGGATTCGATCATCGGTGGGGGCGCATCCTCCACGCCAATGCTGGCGGACAGCGACTGGCGTAGTTGGCGAATCAGTTTGGTGTTGGGGTTGGCCGCTGGGGGCCCCTCAGATTGGCGATCGCTGGACATTGATGATTCCATGGGAAGACTCCATCAGGCTAACTCGATGTGACAGTCATCTCCTACCATAAACCGTAACGCCTTGGGACGGGGACGACCGGTTCCTAACTGGGCCCGTCGGCCGATTAAACTATCGACAATCCGCTGTTGAATGCCCTCAATTCGGGTTTCTTGTAGGATAACGCTATGTTCTAAGTCCACATCCTTGAGGGTTACGCCATCGGCAATACTGCTGTAAGGACCGATAAAGCAGTTTTCCAGGTGACAGTTTTCACCGATAATCACAGGACCGCGCACAGAACAGTTAATCAGTTGGGTTCCCTGACCAATTTTGACTCGCCCCACCACTTGGCTATCTCTATCGAGTTCCCCGAAAATGGCGGTTTGCAGTTCGCTGTCGAGGAGAATTTGGTTGGCGCTGAGGAGATCGTCTTTTTTCCCCGTATCCAGCCACCAGCCTTCTAGGATTTGCGCTTCGACGGGGTTTTTATGATCGAGGAGGTTACTAATGGCGTCGGTGATTTCTAATTCTCCCCGTTCCGAGGGTTTGATGCGGGCGATCGCCTGATGAACTTCGGGGGAGAAGTAATAGATTCCCACGAGGGCCAGGTTCGACGGCGGAACGGCGGGTTTTTCCACCAGTTCCAAGACGCGCCCCGTTTGATCGACTTTCGCCACCCCGAAGGCGCTGGGGTTCTCGACGGGCCGCAGTAGAATCAAGGCATCGAGTTGTTTGTCTTGGAAGTGGTTGAGAAAGGGGGTGAGGTCATTTTGAATCAGGTTATCGCCCAGGTACATGACAAAGGGAGAATCCCCCAGAAAGGGTTGGGCGATTTTGACGGCGTGGGCCAGGCCGGCGGGTTCTTCTTGCAGAATGTAGGTAATCTTGGCCCCGAAGCGATCGCCCTCTCCGGTGAGTTTTTGCACTTCTTCCCCGGTTTCGGGGCTAATGATAATGCCAATCTCGGTGATTCCCGCTGAGACAATGCTTTCAATCCCATACCAGAGGATGGGTTTGTTGGCGACGGGGACCAGTTGTTTGGCCCCTGTATAGGTGAGGGGACGCAGGCGCGTTCCTTTTCCGCCGGAGAGAATCAGTGCTTTCATAGTTGGGGGGAGAGTTAACACAAATATCGCTGCAAGGAACCGCCCCAATTATAGGGGGCAATGAGCCTCTTGTTCACTGGATTCTCTGGGCTGGGGTGGGATTCCGGAGTTTACTCGGGGAAGAGGCTGGGGATATTGATGCAACAGTCGGGGAAGGCTTGGGGGGCGATTTGTCATGGCCTACCACTCGTTGCGATCAATTTGGCGGGCGTCGTCAATCGCATCGGTGAGTTCGCGGGCGTCATCATCGGGCAGAGTTCCGGCAAGCTGTAGCAGGGCCTGCCCATCGTGTTGGGGGGGGTTGCTGGGTAGGTCGAGCAGGGAGTCGAGCAGGTTGAAGACGACTAACTGGAAAGGTTCGGGAAGTTGGCGGAATTTTTCCAGGAGGGTTTGTTCGAGTTGGGTAGGGGTCATTTAGGGTCTGTCTCGGACATGGAACAATGCAGCGGCCATTCTATTGCTTCACCAGACGATGCTGAGATCTAACTGAAATCCCGGCAAAATGGTTTCGCCATCGAGGGTCACGGGGCGATCGCGCTGTTCGGGTTCGAGTCCCTGACGATAAATGTCTGCCCTCTGGGCTTGTCGGTCAATCAACCACCCCAACTTAACGCCAGCCTCCTGATATTCTGCCATCTTATCTCGCAGGTCGTTGAGGTTGTCGCTGGGGGATTTCAGTTCCAGGACGAAGTCGGGGGCGATGGGGGGGAAGGTTTCGCGATCGCCTTGGCTGAGGGCTTCCCAGCGATCGCGACGGATCCAGGCCAGGTCGGGCGATCGGTTTCCACCGTTAGGGAGTTTGAAGCAGGTGGAGGAGTCGAAGACGTAGCCCAGTTTGCTGCGACGATTCCAGAGTACAAAATCCGCTGACAGTTCGACATTGCGGTTGCCGGTTTCGCCACCAGTGGGGGGCATGATGATGAGTTCTCCTCGGGCGTTTCGTTCAAATTTGATGTCGGGGTGGTGATCGCACAGTTGGGCGAACTGGCGATCGCTCAGTTGAATGAAGGGGGTGAGGTCGAGGGTGTAGGTCAGCATTGTGGAAAAGACGTTACCAAATCACGTTGAGATCTAACTGAAATCCCGGCAAAATGGTTTCGCCATCGAGAGTCACGGGGCGATCGCGCTGTTCGGGTTCCTGTCCCTGACGATAAATGTCTACCCTCTGGGCTTGTCGGTCAATCAACCACCCCAACTTAACGCCAGCCTCCTGATATTCTGCCATCTTATCCCGCAGGTCGTTGAGGTTGTCGCTGGGGGATTTCAGTTTCAGGACAAAGTCAGGGGCGATGGGGGGGAAGGTTTCGCGATCGCCTTGGCTGAGGGCCTCCCAGCGATCGCGACGGATCCAGGCGACGTCGGGGGAGCGGTTTCCACCGTTGGGAAGTTTGAAGCAAGTGGAGGAGTCGAAGAGATAGCCGAGTTGGTGGCGTTCATTCCAAATCCCCAGTTTCACGATGAGCGAGGCGTTGCGGTTGCCGGTTTCGCCACCAGTGGGGGGCATGATGATGAGTTCTCCTCGGGCGTTTCGTTCAAATTTGATGTCGGGGTGGTGATCGCACAGTTGGGCGAACTGGCGATCGCTCAGTTGAATGAAGGGGGTAAGGTCAAGGGTGTAGGTCAGCATCTTTGCCGGGCGATCGCGGTTTCTGGAAACTGAAGTTGTTTTAATCCTAGCACCCGTTTTAGATTGTGAAGGTGATCGCTAGCCCGATTTCCCAAACGACCCAGCAATAGCTCAGCGAGGGGTTCTTCACTTGAGGTCACATTGTTGCTGAATCAACTCTAAAAATTTCAAAACTTGCTTGTAATATTGCTGTACCTTCCCTAGTGTAATACCTTGGTCTCCACCGTGAGCAACATTATTACGAATGGTAACTATACTAGCAACTGCTACGCTAATTTCTTCATCAATTCCTTCTAATTCCTTTGCCCAGTCTTCCTTAAAGTCTCCTGCTAAATCAATAATATCTTTAACTTTTGGATTCTGAAATCTCTTCAATTTTGCTGTAACATACCTGTGAACTTCAGGTGATGCTTTTTCTCTAGTATATTGACCATAGCAATCCCGGACTGTTGTTTCAATCAAACCCGAAATTCGTATTGAAATGTAGCGAGCAAAATTATGACTTAGTTCTAAATCTTCAATCGTTTTGGATTTATCAATTAGAGAATCAATTTTGCTTTTTCTTTGATGAAATCTCTGAAGAGACATATTAAGTTAAGGAACATTCTGAAATTTTTGGGTGGCTAGATCAATCCTGTTTTTAACATTTCTTATATTGGTCATCTGCCTAGAGTTGATACTAGATTCTAAAAATTTATGATTTTCTAGCAACTCATTATAGGCATTCTGGAGAAGAGACTTTTGCTGTACTTCTCCCTGCTTAAGACGATTAGCAACACCAACCATTACAGCATCAAATACAGCAGCATGAAGTCCCCGACGAGGACGAAAAGCTCTTTCTCCAAGTGCCTGATAGATTGTGTTAATAGTATTCTCAAAGACTCCTTTAATTTCCAGTGCTGAATATCGTTGTAAATTTCGATTTGTTTTCATGAACTGGTTAAGAAATTCTTTCATCGATTTTTTGTATGAGTCAATTGCGAAATTTAATGCAATAAATCGAAGAATTAGTTCACAATCTTTCATTCTTTTGCTAGGATCGGGTTTTCGGGAACTTTCATCTCCCTGAAATATTTTTTGCCAAATTTCATGCTGATTTAATTCATTTAAAAGCTGATTGAATTCTCCATAGTATATAGACGCTCTAATTTCTTGTGTTGACAGTTGCGTTCCTCCAGTATTAAGACGCTCAAAAATGTAATACATACTTGTACTAAATTCTTCTTGAGGTTCTTCTTGACGCACAATTGTTGCTGGCAAAATAGAATCATCTAGTTGCCTTTGATCATTGGCGGATAAATCTTCATAACCTTTACCGTCAAACTGCTCGGCGACTTTTGATAAACGAAAGTGTGTCTGTTTATTTTCATCACTTTTAATGGGAAATATTCCCTCATAAAAATACTGAAGTGTTTTAAGTCTTTGCTGACCATCAATGACAATTAGCTTATTTGTTTCAGGTTCTTTTGCCAGGAAAATTCCCGGAACAGGCAGACCGAGCAACAATGATTCGATGAACCGGGAAGCCTGTTCCTTTTTCCATACATACGAACGCTGAAAATCTGGTATATAAATATCTTGCCGTTGAATTCTTTTGACTAATCCATCTACTGGATAATCAGCATTGTAACTGGTAATAGAATAGGAGCTTGGCGATACGGTCTCTTGAACATCTCCTTCTATTTTATTAGAAGGGGACTGAGGGTTGGCTGAATTCTGAACGTTTGACATTTTTCAACTCGTAACCTTTTGAGATGACTTGTTAGACTGAATGCTTACTGTGTAGACAATTTCATGTTTTTGAGTATTTTTTGTGATTGTAAATTATTAACTCAAATACCTAAGCCTAATTGTATCACACTATCCAGTCTTACGTCCATTGATAAACTGTTTTTGATGTGGATTTGGTTTGGGTCACCCCAGAGCTTTGCAATTTGGTAACTTCAGCCCTTGATGGTTACATCTGTAACCATTGCGAACTATTAAAATTACGACCTGTTAACCTAAGGAGTTTTTAAACCCAGCAGGTCTTTCGAGAATGTCTGAAACGTGGTACTCGCGGAGCTTCACACCTTATCTCCCAACAACAGAATCAGGGTTTTACCCTCTTTAAGTGGGAAGCCAATGCCCGATTAAGGTAGTCAGGGGGACTTCTTAGACATCCTCTTAACCCCCCAACCAAGAAGGTGTTTAGCCAAGGACGTGTTAAACCTATTCAGGTGCATCTCAATCAGAACTATCTCGGATAAAACGCCTCGAATCATGAGATGCACCCAACAGAGTCTCTAGTTTTTCTTCAACCAGGAGAACATCGCCCGCAAGTCTTTCCCAACTTCTTCAATAGGGTGTTCCGCTTCCTGACGACGCATGGCCGTGAATCCGGGTTTACCCGATTGATTTTCCAAGACAAATTCCCGGGCAAATTGTCCCGATTGGATTTCGCTGAGAATCTCTTGCATGGCGGCTTTGGTTTCCGGAGTCACCACCCGAGGTCCCCGGGTATAGTCACCATATTCAGCGGTGTTGGAGATGCTGTCACGCATGGTCGCGAGACCGCCTTCCACGACCAAGTCCACAATCAATTTAACTTCGTGGAGACATTCAAAATACGCCAGTTCCGGTTGATAACCCGCTTCAATGAGGGTTTCAAACCCGGCTTTGATGAGCGCACTTAAGCCCCCACATAAGACGGCTTGTTCGCCAAATAAATCGGTTTCGGTTTCTTCCCGGAAACTGGTTTCTAAGATGCCAGCACGAGTTCCGCCAATTCCTTTCGCATAGGCCATCGCGCGATCGCGGGCCTGGCCGGAGGCATCTTGATATACGGCAAACAGACAGGGAACACCCTCCCCTTGTTCATAAGTCCGACGCACCAAATGACCGGGGCCTTTGGGGGCAATCATAACCACATCGACGTTTTCGGGGGGAACCACTTGCCCAAAATGGATGTTAAATCCATGGGCGAAGGCTAAAACATCGCCCTCTTTCAGATTCGGTTCAATTTCTTGTTTGTAAACGGTTTTCTGCACCTCATCCGGTAGCAGAATCATGATTAAATCGGCTTTCTCGGCGGCTTCCGCGACAGGATACACCGTCAGTCCGGCATCTTTGGCTTTGGGAGCCGATTTACTGCCAGGATACAGGCCAACGATGACATTCACGCCACTATCTTTTAAATTAAGAGCATGGGCGTGTCCTTGGGAACCATAGCCGATGATGGCAACGGTTTTATCGGCGAGTCTGTCCAGATTCGCATCTTGGTCGTAGTACATGCGAGCCATATGCACGTCTCCTTGAAAAATTCGGTGAATCGGCTGACTATCACAGGAATGCTGCCCCTGTTGTGAATCGTTGAGGATTCAGCGTTAGATAGAAAACACAATCTTTTATTGTACCAAAGAGTGGTCGGGCTGTTCCGGGTTGTAAGTTTCCTCGGCGATCGCCCGCGTTCGGTCGGATCAGAGGTTAAACTACAGAACATGGACAGGTGACCTGCGAAAACGGTTCGAGAGAGGGACAACGAATATGAGGCTCAGGCGGTATTCTATCCAAGTTGCGACTCACCTGGTGATGGCCATGGCGGTTGTCCTCTTCTCCGCTTCTGGTAACCTGGTCCGGGGACAGGGGTCTCCCAACTTGACGGAAGCTGAGACTGAGGAATTACAACGGTTTCGGGCCCAGGAGAGGTTTCAAGAGGATTGGGAACGGGCGATCGCCAATAGTGTCAGTTTACGCGATCGCATCGACGACCGAATTGAAAATGCCCTGGCCGCCCAACGCCCGGCCATTACGGCGGTCTTTGTGGTCTTGGCCCTGCTGCCCTTGTTGGGGGCGATCGCCGTTTGGCTGATTCTCAGTCGCCTGGAAGCCCGCGCTAATGCCTACGCCCAGGAAATTGACAGCATCAAAAATGATGCTATGGCGGAGTTACTGGGGATGATGAATGAGGCCCATAGTGTCTTACATCAAATTCAAACCAAAATCCATGAGCCACTTCCCCGAGTTCCTGTGGGGGCGGAACGCCAGATTAGTTCCGGTTCCCAGACTAGAGAAGCCCAGTCTGACGATGAGGAGAATCAGCAGGGGTTTGGGTCGTTTCAGGGAGTTTCACCGCCAAGGGAGTCTCCTCCAGAGGACGACTTGGATATCCTTCGAGATGATTCTTCACCCACAGACTCTCAAGCATTGCAAGACATCTCTATGGAGTCCGTAGGGGACATACAGGAGGACGAACCCCCTCCATCGTTGAACTCAATTCTCGACTCAGAGGAAGACCAAGAGGACGAACCCCCTCCATCGTTGAACTCAATTCTCGACTCAGAGGAAGACCAAGAGGACGAAACGCCCAAGACGACATCCCCCCCATCCGTCAATTCCATTTTAGAGAACGATTCAGAGGGGGAGGACGAACTTCCCTCCAGGACTACTCCTGAGACAGTGGCCCGGCCTCCCATCACCTATCGCGGTGGTGACGAGGGAATTGCGACCGCCTCTGAAAACCGTCTCAATGGCAATACCCAAACCTATCGCCTTCCGGAACAGGAACCGGTACGCCCCCCTGAACGCCCCCAACGACCCCCTCAACCGCCTCAAGTGGGTGCAGCGGAGTTTTGCCGTCAAGCGAATGCCCTCTTCTTTAGTGGTCGCTATAGCGAAGCCATCATCGCCTATCAGCAAGCCGTCCAACTTAAGCCCGATTACCATCAAGCCTGGAGTAATCAGGGAAGTGCCTTATTCCATCTACAACGCTATCCCGAGGCGATCGCCGCCTATGATCGCGCTCTGGGTATTCATCCTGACTATCCTGAAGCCTGGAACAACAAAGGGGGCGCACTGTCTAAACTGGGTCAGTATGAGGAGGCGTTAGCGGCTTATGATCGCGCGGTGGAACTCAAACCGGATTATGTGGAAGCCTGGAATAATCGTGGTTTGGCCCTAATGGAACTAAAACGCTATAAGGAATCCGTTGCTTCCTATAACCGGGCGGTGAAGTTAAAACCGGATTATGTGGAAGCCTGGAATAATCGTGGCCTAGCCTTTGCTGCTGCGAATCTCCATGAACATGCTCTACGCTGTTTTGAGAAGGCCCAGGGTCTCAATCCGGACAATATTGATGCCTATCGCTATCAGGGGGTGTCTCTGGCCGCCCTGGAACGCTATCCCGAAGCCATCCGCGCTTACCAACGGGGAACAGAGATTCAGCCCAATGATATTCCGACTTGGTACTATCTGGGACAACTTTTAACACAACTAGAACGGTATGATGAGGCGATCGCCGCTTACGATGAGGCGATCGCCCTACAGCCCGCTATTCCCGAGATTTGGTATAACAGGGCTGGTTGCTATAGTGCGCAAGGGTTTGTTGCCCCCTGCTTGGAAAGCTTGCAGGAGGCCCTTCGTCTAGCCCCTCATCCTTATCGCGAACGGGCCCAGGTGGACCCGATGTTCGATGAGATTCGCCAAGATGAACGATTTAAACAGTTGTTGTTGTAGGGGGAAACGTGATGGAGAGGCAATAGGGAAAACCCACCCCTGCCCCTCCCAGGAGGGGATGGCAATAGGCAATAGGGAGAACCCACCCCTGCCCCTCCCAGGAGCTAATCTTGTAGGGGTTTATCAGGTCGAGTGAAAATCTTGAGCCAAACCGTCACTTGAGGGGGCGATTGACTAGCCAGACCACTAGCCCGACCCAAGATTAACCCAACTTTACGCCAAATCCGAGCCACGGCTGTGACTTTCCCGGATGAGGGAGCCCACGGTAAGACATTATACAGAAGGTCGGGTTCAAGATTGGGGAACTCGACCGGGTTGAGACTCTTAAAAGCGACCGAGACCAGAGCGGTCGTTGGCACAAAACCTGTGTCAAGTCCAGAAGACCTCTAGCTCTCAACCCCGGAAGACCCCAGAGAAGCTAGCTTCATAAAGAAAAAGCGGTCCAGAGCCGTGGCCAGCACTTTCACTCCCGGAAAGGGTTGTTTTTTCGACGGGGCAAAGCCAATCAGTTTAGTTAAGGCTAAGACGGCCTGACCAAGAGAAACGATTTTTTGAGAGGAGACCTTCTCTAACAAGGTCACCTCCTCCGAATCAAACACCACCTGGGCACATTGTTCAGGATTTTCCCGAATCCCATGAGTCAGGGCCAGTAGCTGCCAGGCGACCACTGAATAAAAGCTCAAGGCGTTGACTAGGGTATGGATATCATCAAACTGTAATTTTTCCACATTCAAGGCTCCGGACTTGAGAGTGTAATGAAAGCGTTCGACTTGCCATCTGAGGGCATAAAAGCGGGTTACCCGTATCACCTGCTCTCGGGTCTCAATTGGCAGACTGGTCAATAAATACCAAGTAGCCGCTTCTTGGGTAGGGGACAGCTCTTCCTGGGTTTTCACGTCGACACAACGGATTTCCTCGGCGACGACCAAGGATAAACCTTGCGTTTTATGCTTTCTGGGACTTAACTTTTTCTCCGGATAAACGTTGACCGCCCCAGCTCTTAAGCGAAGAGTCACCTCCACTTCTCGGTTTTGACGCTCAATCCGTATCCGTTCATAGCCAAAGTCTTCCAACTCCTCGGGAATCTCGGCGAGTTTAGCCACCACTTGGCTCGAGGCGACTTCCAAGTTTCGCTGTTGATACACCCGGACGATGAATTCGACATTGTCTTCTCGGGGAGCTTTGAACAGGTCAAACACGTCTCCTTCTCGGTCTTCGACTGAGACAAAGCACTTGCTCGATTGCCTCGCTTGCTCATTGATGGCATCTAGCCCCTTGAGCCATTTACAGCTTTCTTTTTCTCCTTCGGCTAGATTCAGTCCCCCCTTTCGAGTCCAATATTGTTGTCCTAACAGTCCTAAGGGCAGACCGGACTCGTTCACCAGGAGGACATTGTGTTGTATGACTCCTCTGACTTTTCCTTGGATTACCCCTAGCCCCGACATCTCCTTGTGTCCTGAGTAGTTGTAATAGGTGGTGTCTTGGGCGGCAATCACATAGTCCCCTTCTGTGGCTGAGGCTCGTTCCCTTGTCGCTTCGATATGTCTCGATAGCATCACATCTTGGGTCATTTGCTTATGGGAGAACAGACGGGCAACGGTTTGGCGAAAACTGTTACCCATACATTGAGAGAATGATAAGTTGGGTTTGCTACAGGCCAGGCTATAGGCTTTCTCTAGACTTCTTTGAACTTGGGGTCGGAATAGTCCTTGGCTGCTGAACTCGCTCATCGGGGGCTTCTCTCAACTTGGCTCGGTCACCTATTTATCTTGTCAAATTGGCGCGACGGTCAGCAACCCCCTTCTCTTTTTCCCGAGCACCCCCCGGCGAGGGCTTGCTGCTGCCATGACCAGTCTGCCCCTGAAGCTTTCGCGTCAGCTCTGCCCCTAAGATAGGCAGAGCTGACTTGAGAGGGTCCCCTTGTTCTCTTTCTCTCCGGCTACTGCTGCTGCCCCTCCATCGCCCCTGACCGGGGCGACTTGACTCAAGACTTTCACTGGGTTTCACAAACCCCTACAAGATTAGCCCAGGAGGGGAGAACCGATTCTTAAAAATTCATAACTCACGAGTTACCATGATTCAAAAATCTTACATCCTCGCCGTTCTATCGTTACTGTTAGTTGCCCCCCGAGGGGCGATCGCTCAGGACCCAACTCCCCCCGATGCTGCCCCTCCTGACGCAACTGCCCCCATGCCGCCTCCAGAGCCGGAAGAACCCCCTTTTATTGCCCCAGCCCCGGCCGATGCAACGGCTGATTTAGATTCGCAAATTGACAATCGGCTACGCAATAGTTCGGTGGTTCGTGATGCGATTAATGATGCTGTTGATCGTAACTTTGCCTGGACGTTTGGCCTCTTAAATATCCTCTTATTGCTGTTAATTCTCTTCCCCATTGCGGGCCTGGCGTTGTTGTGGTGGATGCGTCGGGAAATGGTGTCACAAGTGGTGGATGAGGTGGAAAATCACCTCTCTGATGAGTTGAAGGCAGAAGTGAGTCGGGAGTTAAAAGCTGATTTTGCCTCGGCTTCCTCATCGGGGCCAGGAACGCCTACGGCTGAGCCAGCACAACTTAAGGATATGGTCTCTATGGCCCTGTCGGTGCAAAATGTGATGTCCAATGCTCGTCATACCATTGAGAACTCGATGCAATTGCAAGATCGGCTCAATGGACGTTTGCAGGATGTCTTGGAACTCCAGATGATGCAGGGACGACAACTGGAGGCTAATGGACAATATACTGAGGCGATCGCCGCCTTTGATCGCGCCATCGAGGTGGATGAACGCCATCCTGAGGCTTATTGCGCCAAAGGAACCCTCCTCGTTAGCCTACAACGCCTCGAAGAAGCCCTTGCTACCTATGCCCAGGCGGTGAAAGTGGCCCCCGATTGTGCTGAGGCTTGGTATGGAATCGCCCGCTGTTATGCCCTAGTCGGCCATCAGGAACCGGCGATTGAGAATCTTAAAAAGGCAATTCATCTCAATCCTGACTTGAAGGCTGAGGCCCAGGAGAGTGAGGCCTTCGCCAGTCTCCGGGAACAGGATGACTTCCAAAGCGCCCTCGCCATCGCCCAATAAACGGCAAAACTTATCAATTTGTAACAAGGACTTGACAACTCGGTACAATAGACTCAAACAAATCTCTTTTTAGATAACGTCATGAGTCAATTTACCTTAAACGTCTTGGCGATCGGCATTTTTAGCCTCACCATGTTTTCCCTCTTGGGGCCGATGCTAAACCTATCGCCTCTCTATCCGGCGGCGACGGTGTTTGTTCTGTTGGGATTGGCGACGGTTGACCAGTTGGGCTTCCAAGGTCAGGGAGGACAGGTGTTTCTGGATTGGTTGGGGGCGAATACGGGCGATCGCCGCCAGCGAGTCATCCGCCATGAAGCGGGGCATTTCCTGGTGGCCTATCTCCTGGATGTCCCCATCGCCAACTATAGTCTCAGCGCCTGGGAAGCCCTCAAACAAGGACAAAGCGGACGAGGCGGCGTTCAGTTTGACGATGGGCAATTGCTATCTGAACTCAGTCAAGGACAACTCTCGGCCCAACAGTTAAATCGCTATGCGATGGTCTGGATGGCGGGAATAGCTGCCGAAGAACTCGACGAAGACAGTGCCCGAGGGGGTATTGACGATCGCCAGCAACTGCGTTTAGTCTTGCGTCAGTTACGTCCGGTTGTTCGTGACAGTGAAGCCCGAGAACGTTGGGCAATTTTACAGGCGCGAACCCTCATTGATCGCCATCGGGATGCTTATGAGGCCTTAGTTGAGGCCATGTCTCAACGGCTTAGTGTTCAGGAATGCTGCGATCGCATCCAGGAACATCTCACCCCAGCCGTCTCCTAATCGCCTCTTGACGGGGGTGGTTGTTTCGTCCGATGGTTGAGGGGAAGGGTTGTCTGGGCCGGGTTGAACCGGTCACCACGACCCGACCTAGCACTATGAATACACAAAATTTGGAAAACGTCATGACCGGGTTTAAACGACTGGCGGCGATGCTTGCGGTAGTCATCGCCCTAACCCTGACGGGGTGTAGTAACTCCCCAAGTAGTGGGTTGACTTCCTATACCGATAGCTACGATGGCTATCGCTTCCTCTATCCCAACGAATGGATTGAGATGGATGCGTCTAACCTGGCGCCGGATGTGGTGTTACATGATCTCATTGAACGCAGTGAAAATCTCAGTGTGATTATTAATCCGGCCCAAGCGGAAGAAACCTTGACCGATTTAGGAACTCCTACAGAAGTCGGTTATGAACTCTCCAAACGGGCCATCGCCCCAGAGGGCAGCGATCGCGTGGCAGAATTGGTCGATGCCCAATCTCGACAGGATGAAGATGGCAAAACCTACTATATCCTGGAGTATGCCGTCACCTTACCCGATCAACTGCGTCATAACATTGCCAGCATCGCCATTTCTCGCGGTCAACTGTTTACCCTGAATGTTTCCACCACGGAACGCCGTTGGCAGGAAATTCAGGATAAACTGCGGATTGTCGCTCGTTCCTTCTTCGTCTATTAATCCTTAGACGGGTCTCTCCGTTATCCCCTTGCGCAGGACTGTCCCATGAGTTCTCCCATTCTAATTCTCGCCTCCGCCTCTCCCGCCCGTCGGCAACTCTTGCGTAGCGCAGGGATTGACCCCATTATCTGTCCTAGCGATTTGGATGAATCCCAGGTTCAACTGAGTAATCCAGTGGCCTTAGTCCAAACCCTAGCCCAACTTAAGGGAGAACGCATTGCAGCGGGGATTCGTTGCAAGGATGTCGCCCCCCATTCTCCGAATCCTGAACAGCCCGAGTCGGTGTTGGTGTTAGCCTGTGATTCAGTATTAGTGTTGGGCGATCGCATCTATGGCAAACCCGCTAACCCGGAAGAGGCGATCGCCCGTTGGCAGTTGATGCGGGGTGAGGTAGGCGAACTTTATACGGGCCATGCCATTGTGGATATTTCTCAGAATATCACCCTGGTCAATTGTCAGGTTACCAAAGTGCATTTCGCCAAGGTGAGTGACTCGGAAATTGAGGCCTATGTCGCGACTGGGGAACCCCTCAATTGTGCTGGATGTTTTGCCATTGATGGCCGAGGGAGTTTATTGGTAGAGAAGATTGAAGGCTGTCATAGTAATGTTATTGGTTTGAGTTTGCCGCTGTTTCGACGGATGCTGCTTGAACTGGGTTACACCTTAGAGAACTTGTGGTAACACAACCCCCCAATGGAATGACAGAGTGGATGCAACACAACCTGGGTAGAGAATGACGGATGCAGAAGTCATCGTGATTGGGAGTGGAATCGGTGGATTAGTGGCCGGTTCCCTCTTGGCGCGATATGGAAAGTCAGTACTGGTCTGTGAAAGTCATGTACTTCCGGGTGGGGCCGCCCACGGATTTTCCCGTAAAGGCTTCCATTTTGATGCCGGCCCTTCGTTTTTTTGTGGCTTGGGTGACGGGCCAAGTCTTAATCCTCTGCGTCAGGTCTTCGAGGCGTTGGAGGTCTCCCTCGATACCATCCCCTATGACCCCCTAGGAGAGTATCACTTCCCCGATGGAACCTTCCCCGTGTACTGCGATCGCCATCGCTACTATGAGGAAATTGCCCGCATCACCCCCCATGGGGCCAAAGAATATCGGGAACTTGAACGCCGCCTCAACAAACTCTACAACGGTATCCGCCAGATTCCCACTCTAGCCCTGCGGAGTGACTGGCAAGTGCTACCTTTCTTAGTCCAACATTATCCCCGGGCCCTGCTGAAACTCCTTCCCATGGCTGGGTCAACTCAAAAGACGGTTGGGGAAATTATGGATACCTGTGTCCGCAATAGTTGGGTGCGGCGGATGGTGAATTTGGAATGTTTCCTGCTATCGGGGTTGAAGTCTTACGGAACCATCGCCCCGGAAATGGCGTTTATGTATGGGGAACGTCATCACGCCAAGGTAGATTATCCTCGGGGGGGAAGTGGGGCTATTGTACAGGCGTTGATTCGGGGGTTGGAGAAATGGGGAGGAAGCTTACGGCTACGCAGCCATGTGGAGAAAATTTTGGTGGAGTCGGGCCAGGTGACGGGGGTGCGGCTACGGAGTGGCGAAGTCCTCAAGGCCCCGATTGTGATTTCCAACGCTACGGTCTGGGATACCTACCGTAAGTTACTGAGTAGTCATCATCTCCCCCCTAACTATCGCAAGGAAGCCCTGGAATTGCCACGGCTGAATAGCTTTATGCACCTCTATTTGGGGATTCGTGGGGCGGGATTAGAGGGGTTGGGAGGACATCATGTGGTGTTGTTAGATAATACGCTGGATGTAACGGTTCCGGGGAATACCTGTATGGTGTCGATTCCCACGGTTTGGGACTCTAGTCTAGCCCCAGAGGGGTATCATGCGGTTCACTGTTACACCCTCGAACCCTATAAGTCCTGGAAACTGGATGCGAACTATGAGGAACGGAAACAGCAGCGATCGCAATCTCTGTATCGGGCCCTAGAACGGATTATTCCCGATATCCGCGATCGCATTGAGTTTGAGATGGTAGGAACGCCAATCACCCATGAGCGGTTTTTACGTCGCTATCAAGGAACCTATGGCCCCGGGATTCCAGCCATTCAAGGGATTTTTCCCCTCAATCAAACTCCCCTGCCGGGATTGTATCGTGTCGGTGACACAACTATGCCGGGAATTGGGGTTCCGGCGGTGGCGGCTTCGGGGATTCTTTGCGCCAATAGTCTCGTTTCACCCCAGCAAACCTTAGAACTTCTCAAACAGGTGGGGTTGGCTTGACGGGGAGGGGTTTGGTGTAGGACGCTGGGGGTTTGTTGCCCTGAGGAGAAATGTTGTGAGTCATCCCCGTCAGGTGGCCGTGATGGCGTTGAATGAGATTGAACGCAAGGATACCTATGCGGATGTGGCCTTGCAACGACAGTTGGCGAAGTCGCGCCTGACGGGGGGCGATCGCGCCTTGGCGACGGAGTTGGTGTATGGAGTGGTGCGACGACGGCGATCGCTCGATGCTGTGATTGACCAGTTTGCCAAGAAACCAGCCCGCCAACAAGCCCTGGAATTACGAGTGTTGTTGCGTCTGGGACTCTATCAACTCATCTATCTCGATCGCGTGGCCGAGGCGTTGGCCGTCGATAGTACCGTGGAACTGGCGAAAGTCCAAGGGTTGGGGGGCTTAACCAAGGTAGTTAACGGCATTTTACGCCAATATCTGCGCCAACGAACTCCCGAGAATCCCCTCGCTATCCCCCTTCCGGAAAATCCTGTGTCTTGCTTGGGGGTGCGTCACAGTTACCCGGACTGGATTGTACAACAGTGGTCTGAGTCCTTGGGAATCGGGGAGGCGGAACAACTCTGTTGTTGGTTCAATCAACCCCCCCAACTCTATTTACGAGTTAATCCTCTGAAAACGACCCGAGAGGAGGTACAAAAAAGTTTCTTAGAGGCAGGTATTGAGGTCGAGACGCTGCCGAATTTACCGCAAGGGTTAAAATTGCCATCCGCCGGTCAAATCGAGGCGTTACCGGGCTATAGCGAGGGCTGGTGGACGGTGCAGGATGCCAGCGCCCAATGGGTCAGTCATCTGTTGAACCCACAGCCTGGGGAGGTGATTGTGGATGCTTGTGCGGCCCCGGGTGGGAAGACGACCCATATTGCTGAGTTGATGGGCGATATGGGTCAGATTTGGGCTTGCGATCGCACGGCCTCGCGCTTGAAGAAAGTCGACCAAAATTGTCAGCGGTTGCAGTTACAGTCCGTGAAAACGATGTTGGGGGATAGCCGTGATTTGACCCAGTTTCAGGAGTCGTGCGATCGCGTCCTCTTAGATGTCCCCTGTTCCGGGTTAGGAACCCTCCACCGTCGCGCTGATTTACGCTGGCGACAAACTCCCGAAGCGATTACCGAGTTAGCCCAACTACAACAGGGGTTATTGACGGCGGCGGCCGGGTGGCTGAAACCCGGTGGAGTGTTAGTGTACGCCACTTGTACCGTGAGTTATCCAGAAAATGAAGGCGTGATTCAACCCTTTTTAGACCGTCATCCCCATTGGACCATAGAACCTCCCCCCCAAGACTGGAACTTACCCGTCAGTGAGTCTGGGGGAGTGCGTCTCTATCCTCATCGCCATGAGAGTGACGGCTTTTTTATGGTCAAATTGCGGCGGCGATCGACTTAAAGGTCCTCTGGGTTGACCCCAAGTTCCCGCAAGCGTTGGGCCAGGCGATCGGCTTTGGCCTGGGCCGCATCCCGTTCCGCCTGGGCCACATCCCGTTCCGCCTGGGCCGCATCCCGTTCCGCCTTGATTTCCTGTAAGGTCTGAAAACGCGACCCATCCGGGCGATAGAGGGTTAATCCCTCTTCAGTCCAATCGAAGCGAATCCCCAGGCGAGGACTAACCCAGTCGGACATCTGTTCAATGACCTTCAGACTTTCTTTTCCTCGTTGCAGACCACTCAAGTCATTGTGATCAGGGTCGTAGATGTAATACTCTTCCACCCCAAACTCATCATAAAACGTCTGTTTCTGGGCCATCTCTTTGAGGGTATTCCCAGGAGAGAGGATTTCAAAGACCACTTGCGGCGGGATATTGTCTTCTTCCCATTGTTTATAAGATCCGCGATCGCCCTTGGGCCGTCCAAACACCACCATCGCATCTGGGGCGCGACGGATACGATTATCTCCCTCAACGGGATACCAGAGTAAGTCCCCAGCGACAAAGACTTCGGGGTCATCGGCAAAAATGAGGTCTAAGTTCTCCTTAATGATGACAATCCAGCGAAACTGAAGGGTATTGTCGGCCATGGGCTGTCCGTCGCTGTCGGGGTAATGGATGGTTTTAGGTTTCGACGTTGTTGGCTGTTGGGTTTGAGAAATCATGGCATTTTTGACCTTGAGAGGACATTAACGGTCTAAAGGTTGTCGGGATTGACGCCGAGTTCCCGCAGGCGTTGGGCCAGGCGATCGGCTTTGGCCTGGACCGCATCTCGTTCCGCCTGGGCTACATCCCGTTCCGCTTGGGCTGCATCCCGTTCGGCCTGGGCCGCATCTCGTTCGGCTTTAATTTCCTGAAATGTCTGAAAACGTGACCCATCCGGGCGATAGAGGGTTAATCCCTCCTCAGTCCAATCGAAGCGAATCCCCAAGCGAGGACTCACCCAGTTGGATATCTGTTCAATGACCTTAAGCCTTTCTTCTTTTCGTTGCAGGCCACTCAAGTCATTATGGTCAGGGTCATAGATGTAATACTCTTCCACCCCAAACTCATCGTAGAAATCCCGTTTCTGGCCCATCTCTTTGAGGGTGTTTCCGGGAGAGAGGATTTCAAAGACGACTTGCGGCGGGATGTTGTCTTCTTCCCATTGTTTATAAGATCCGCGATCGCCCTTGGGCCGTCCAAACACCACCATGGCATCTGGGGCGCGACGGAGGCGATTATTGCCCTCAACGGGATACCAGAGTAAGTCCCCAGCGACAAAGACCTCGGGGTCATCGGCAAAAATGAGGTCTAAGTTTTCCTTAATGATGACAATCCAGCGAAACTGAAGGGTATTGTCGGCCATGGGCTGTCCGTCGCTGTCGGGGTAATGGATGGTTTTAGGCTGGGACGTTTTTGGCTGTTGGGTTTGAGAAATCATGGCGTTTTCGACCTTGAGAGGACATTAACGGTCTAAAGGTTGTCGGGATTCACTCCGAGTTCCCGTAAGCGTTGGGCCAGGCGATCGGCTTTGGCTTCGATCGCATCTCGTTCGGCTTTAATTTCCTGAAATGTCTGAAAACGTGACCCATCCGGGCGATAAAGGGTTAATCCCTCCTCAGTCCAATCGAAGCGAATCCCCAGGCGAGGACTAACCCAGTCGGACATCTGTTCAATGACCTTCAGACTTTCTTTTCCTCGTTGCAGACCACTCAAGTCATTGTGATCAGGGTCGTAGATGTAATACTCTTCCACCCCAAACTCATCGTAGAACCTCTGTTTCTGGGCCATCTCTTTGAGGGTATTCCCAGGAGAGAGGATTTCAAAGACCACTTGCGGCGGGATATTGTCTTCTTCCCATTGCTTATAGGACCCGCGATCGCCCTTGGGCCGTCCAAACACCACCATCGCATCTGGGGCGCGACGGATACGATTATCTCCCTCAACGGGATACCAGAGTAAGTCCCCAGCGACAAAAACCTCGGGGTCATCGGCAAAAATGAGGTCTAAGTTTTCCTTAATGATGACAATCCAGCGAAACTGAAGCGTATTATCGGCCATGGGCTGTCCGTCGCTGTCGGGGTAATGGATGGTTTGAGGTTGGGACGTTGTTGGCTGTTGGGTTTGAGAAATCATGGCGTTTTCGACCTTGAGAGGACATTAACGGTCTAAAGGTTGTCGGGATTTACTCCGAGTTCCCGTAAGCGTTGGGCCAGGCGATCGGCTTTGGCCTGGGCCGCATCTCGTTCCGCCTGGGCTACATCCCGTTCCGCTTTGATTTCCTGTAAGGTCTGAAAACGTGACCCATCCGGGCGATAAAGGGTTAATCCCTCCTCAGTCCAATCGAAGCGAATCCCCAGACGAGGACTAACCCAGTCGGATATCTGTTCAATGACCTCAAGACTTTGTTCTCCTCGTTGCAGGCCACCCAAGTCATTGTGGTCGGGGTCGTAGATGTAATACTCTTCCACCCCGAACTTATCGTAGAACCTCTGTTTCTGGGCCATCTCTTTGACGGTGTTTCCGGGAGAGAGGATTTCAAAGACCACTTGCGGCGGGATATTGTCTTCTTCCCATTGTTTATAAGATCCGCGATCGCCCTTGGGCCGTCCAAACACCACCATCGCATCTGGGGCGCGACGGAGGCGATTATCGCCCTCAACGGGATACCAGAGTAAGTCCCCAGCGACAAAGACTTCGGGGTCATCGGCAAAAATGAGGTCTAAGTTCTCCTTAATGATGACAATCCAGCGAAACTGAAGCGTATTATCGGCCATGGGCTGTCCGTCGCTGTCGGGGTAATGGATGGTTTTAGGTTTCGACGTTGTCGGCTGTTGGGTTTGGGAAATCATAGTGTTTTCGACTTTGAGAGGACATCAACTGTCAAACTAAAGGCTGTCGGGATCAACTCCGAGTTCCCGTAGGCGTTGGGCCAGGCGTTTAGCCTCAGCCTGGGCCGCATCCCGTTCAGTCTGGGCCGCATCCCGTTCCGCTTGGGCCGCATCCCGTTCCGCCTGGGCCGCATCCCGTTCCGCCTGGGCCGCATCCCGTTCGGCTTTGATTTCCTGGAAGGTCTGAAAACGCGACCCATCCGGGCGATAGAGGGTTAATCCCTCTTCAGTCCAATCGAAGCGAATCCCCAGGCGAGGACTCACCCAGTCGGACATCTGTTCAATGACGTTTAGACTCTGTTCTCCTCGTTGCAGGCCACTCAAGTCATTGTGGTCGGGGTCATAGATGTAATACTCTTCCACCCCAAACTCATCGTAGAACGTCTGTTTCTGGCCCATCTCTTTGAGGGTATTCCCAGGAGAGAGGATTTCAAAGACGACTTGCGGCGCGATATTGTCTTCTTCCCATTGCTTATAGGACCCGCGATCGCCCTTAGGCCGTCCAAACACCACCATCGCATCTGGGGCGCGACGGAGGCGATTATTGCCCTCAACGGGATACCAGAGTAAGTCCCCAGCGACAAAAACCTCGGGGTCATCGGCAAAAATGAGGTCTAAGTTCTCCTTAATGATGACAATCCAGCGAAACTGAAGGGTATTGTCGGCCATGGGTTGTCCGTCGCTGTCGGGGTAATGGATGGTTTGAGGTTGGGACGTTGTTGGCTGTTGGGTTTGAGAAATCATGGCGTTTTCGACCTTGAGAGGACATTAACGGTCTAAAGGTTATCGGGATTCACTCCCAGTTCCCGCAGGCGTTGGGCCAGGCGTTTAGCCTCAGCCTGGGCGGCATCTCGTTCCGCCTGAACTGCATCCCGTTCCGCCTGAACTGCATCTCGTTCCGCCTGAACTGCATCCCGTTCCGCCTGAACTGCATCCCGTTCCGCCTGGGCCGCATCCCGTTCCGCCTTGATTTCCTGTAAGGTCTGAAAACGCGACCCATCCGGGCGATAGAGGGTTAATCCCTCTTCAGTCCAATCGAAGCGAATCCCCAGGCGAGGACTCACCCAGTCGGACATCTGTTCAATGACGTTTAGACTCTGTTCTCCTCGTTGCAGGCCACTCAAGTCATTGTGGTCGGGGTCATAGATGTAATACTCTTCCACCCCAAACTCATCGTAGAACGTCTGTTTCTGGCCCATCTCTTTGAGGGTATTCCCAGGAGAGAGGATTTCAAAGACCACTTGCGGCGGGATATTGTCTTCTTCCCATTGTTTATAAGATCCGCGATCGCCCTTGGGCCGTCCAAACACCACCATCGCATCTGGGGCGCGACGGATACGATTATTGCCCTCAACGGGATACCAGAGTAAATCCCCAGCGACAAAAACCTCGGGGTCATCCGCAAAAATGAGGTCTAAGTTCTCCTTAATAATGACAATCCAGCGAAACTGAAGGGTATTGTCGGCCATGGGCTGTCCGTCGCTGTCGGGGTAATGGATGGTTTGAGGTTGGGACGTTGTCGGCTGTTGCGTTTGGGAAATCATGGCGTTTCTCCGACGTCAAAGAACGGTGATTTTGTGAATGTTTAGAGTGATGACTCAAAATCTAGCAATTTAATCAATGTTTTTTGATTCTATTTTTAGGAATTTTTGAATCTTGAAATATGGCTATCTTCAGTATAGCTCAAAAATATCCCTAAGACAAGAGTTTACTTCGTAAATTACAAGCGGCGCGATCGCCCCTCATCTATCCCATCTAATCCCCGTACATTTCGCCGTACAAATTGCATCAAACGATGGAAGTCTGACCGTTTCCAAAGAGGTTTTAACTCCAAATCATCCATGGCCAAGGGAACATAAATCTCAGGAGCTAACTCCACCGCTTTTGCCAGCGATCGCATTGCCCCATCCAAATCATTATCCAAGACCGCACAACAGGCTTGATTGTACCAACTATAGGTATCCTCAGGTTCCAGGTCTAAACAGGCATCATATTGGGCGATTGCCGAGCGATAATCTCCCTGAATCCGATAGAGTTCTGCCAACTTATAGCGGGTATCAAAATCATCAGGTTCATTTTTCAAGGCTTCTCGATAGGCGATTTCTGACTCCTCCAGTTTCCCTAAATGACGTAAACAGTCTCCCTTCCGGAACCAACTCCAGAAATCACTGGGGCGATTGTCTAAGGCTTCTTCATAACAGGACAAGGCCGCCCGATATTCCTGGAGATAGCGCAAGGCATCCCCACGCCGAAACCAAGCCCAGTAATCATGGGGACGTAGGCGTAGGGCTTTATCAAAACTGGCGATCGCCCGCTCAAACTCCCCCATCTCCTCCGACAACACAACCCCTCGATTATACCAAGCCCAATAATCACGGGGACGTTCATCCAAGGCTTTATCAAAACTGTCAATCGCTCGTTCAAACTCCCCCAGTTCCACCAATGTATTAGCACGGTGGTAGAGAGACCAGTAATCATTGGGGCGAACCAAAATTGCTCTATCAAAGCAAGCTAAGGCAGCGGTATAGTGCCCTCGTTCAAAAAAACGCTTGCCCTGCTTATAGCAAAGCCAGTAATTTTCCCAGCGTGCCTCCAAATGGGGCGTTAATCGACTATCCTCTAAAGTCATATTTATCGTGATTTATGCAAGTGTTTTATCCCAGATAGGTCTTGAAAAATTAGCCTAAAAAATTTGAGATGCTGTTAAATCCAGGTCGGGCATCATGACCGATTGAATAGGGGCATCCCCAGAAAACGTACCAATCTCGTGATAAAACCCTTCTTGTAACCCCAACACTAAAATTGTTTCAGCTTCTGGGTCAATCAGCCAATACTCGGGAATACCACAACCTTGGTATTGAAACCGTTTTGCCACATAATCTCGCTGTCGTTGAACGTCTCCTGGACTCACCACTTCAATCACCAACAGCGGCGGATTCATCGACAAGCGTACAGTATTGCGCCGGGCCAGTTGTTCGATATGTTCTTCCCGTAAAATCGTCAAATCAGGATAGTGATTTCTGGGTTCTCCCTGAACTTCAATCTCTAACCCTTGTCCCCGGACGCGATCAATGCCAACTAAGCCGGCAAAGTAGAGGAGGAGACGGTTGGCAATTTGAACATTTACACCAGATTCAGGGGGCATCTTGACTAACTGACCGTTATACAACTCATAAAAGCCTTCTAGAGACTCACTATAAACGAGATAGTCTTCAAAACTCTCAAACAACCGGGGTTGAATCTGTACCATTGATCTAACTCCAGAGATGGTGAACATCGAGTTGGGTGGACTTATAGGTCTATTATCGCCGTTGCGATCGCCCAGGGACATGGCAAAATAATCCCAAGCCTCCCATAACGTAAGTCCAACGCAAGCCAGATGACAGAGTACCGCATCGAAACCGATTCCATGGGCGATCGCCAAATCCCCGCCAACGCCTACTATGGGATTCAAACCCTGAGGGCGATGGAAAACTTCCCCATCAGCGGACATCAGCCCCTCCCCACCTACATCGAGGCCTGTGTTCTCATCAAAAAAGCCACCGCCACCGCCAACCGGGAACTCGACTGCATCCCCGCCGACATTTCTGAAGCCATCATCGCCGCCGCCGACGAAATTCTCGCGGGACAATTGCGGGATCAGTTTGTGGTGGATATTTACCAAGCCGGGGCCGGAACCTCCCACCACATGAACGTCAACGAAGTTCTCGCCAATCGGGCCTTAGAACGTCTCGGAGAGGAAAAAGGCAGCTACCACAAAGTTAGCCCCAACGACCATGTCAACTATGGTCAGTCTACCAACGATGTTATCCCCACCGCTATTCGCATCGCCGCACTCCTAGCCCTACATCGTCAATTCTTCCCCGCCTTAGAGGCCAGCATCGCCACCCTCAACCGCAAAGCCGAGGAATTTCAAGATGTGGTGAAATCCGGGCGAACCCATATGCAGGATGCGGTTCCGGTACGACTCGGGGAAGATTTCCGGGCCTGGGCCGTGATTCTCAATGACCATTTGCGCCGCATCCGTTACGCCAGCGAAGACTTACATATCTTAGGATTAGGGGGAAGCGCCTCGGGAACTGGCCTCAATACCCATCCCCGCTATCGTTTCCGTTGCGCCGAACTCCTCGGGGAGTATATCGGACAACCCCTAAAAAGCGCCCCCCATCTCATGGCCGCGATGCAGAGTTTATCGCCCTTCGTTGCCGTTTCTGGGAGTTTACGCAATCTCGCCCAGGATTTAGTGAAAATCTCCCATGACTTACGTTTGATGGATTCGGGACCTAAAACTGGCTTAAAAGAGATTCAACTTCCCCCCGTTCAACCAGGTTCCTCAATTATGCCAGGGAAATATAACCCGGTGATGGCGGAAATGACCTCCATGGTGTGTTTCCAGGTGATGGGATTGGATCAGGCGATCGCCCTGTGCGCCCAAGCGGGACAATTAGAATTAAATGTCATGATGCCTCTGGTGGCCTATGACTTAATTCATAGCATTGAGATTCTCGGGAACACCCTTGAGGCCCTGAATCGTCGTTGTTTGGCAGGCATCAGCGCCAACCGCGATCGCTGTCTGGCCTATGCTGAGGGAAGTCTCGCCCTCGTCACCGCCCTCAACCCCCACATTGGCTATCTCAACGCCGCCGCCGTCGCCAAAGAGTCCCTCAATACCGGCAAATCCTTACGGGAACTGGTGTTAGAAAAGGAATTAATGTCCGAAGCCAAGTTAGCGGAGGTGTTGGACTTAGAAAAGATGAGTCAACTCCCCCCCAGCCTGGAGGAACTCCCCTAACCCTGTTGTTCAGCTAAACCAGCCATGCAAAGTCAATATAGTGAAACCCAAATCACCTTCCATTACGAAAACGGCGGCGAGGAATCCTTTAGTGTTCCCCTAACCGCGCAAGAGGTGCATCAACAACTACAACTCGCCACGGAGTCACCGCTGCTGACCTTCCATCTTTATGATCGTAGTGTCACCATCCGCTTCGATCGCGTCCTAAAAGTGGAAATCTTCCCCGCTTTCCCCGAAGTTCAGGGGGATGGTGTCTTTTCTGAGGCCCAAGTGGTGACGGCCATGCGTCGCGCCACCCGTCGCTAATCACCCTATGCGCTTAATTGTCGAAGGTTGGCGGTTTATTTCCCAATCCTACGCCGTTGTTAACCAGTTCCAACTCCTGGAACTTCTCAACCGCCCCGATGTGCAACTGTACCATCGGGAAATGCCCTATTTGCTAGATTGGCAGGCTGCTACGGGACTCCTCTCTCCTGAAGAGGAAGCCCGTTTGCGGGCCATTCCTGAACCGCCTGACTCCCTGCAAAGTGAAGCGGTTTTGCGGATGCACATGCCCTTCGACTTTTCCCCGTCGAACCATTCCCGCCATCTGGTGGTGTTTGGTTTGACGGAATATGGCAAAGTCCATAATGCCATGGTCCAATGTATGGGGGTGCAGGATTTTGGTCAGGCCCATCGCCAGAGTGAGGCGACGATTCTCACCGCCTCCAATTGGTCTCGCCAGGGGTTTATTAATAGTGGGGCCGATGGGAACCGCATTCGGGTGGTTCCCCTGGGGGTGAATCCTCAGATTTGTTATCCCCTGGCTGGAGAGGAACGCCAGGCCTTGCGTCGTCACTTGGGGATTGGGGACGAGTTTGTGTTCCTGAATGTCAGTTCCCAGCATCCCCGCAAAGGGATTCGCCCGTTACTGAAAGCCTTTGCCCAAGTGGTTCTGCGTCACCCACAGGCCCGCTTGGTTTTAAAGGGAACTACGGGGTTATATGGGTCGCAAACCTATGTCCAATCGGCGTTAAATGAGGTGTTAGCGCCTCAGGAACGCGATCGCGTTTTAGGGAAGTTAGCCTACATCGGACAAGATTTATCCTTTGCTGAGGTGGTACAACTCTATCAAGGGGCAGATGCTTATATTTCGCCCTATTTGGCGGAGGGGTTTAATTTACCGGTGTTAGAGGCGATCGCCTGTGGAACTCCCGTCATTTGCACCGCTGGCGGTCCCACGGATGATTTCACGCAATCCTCCTTTGCTATCCGGGTTGAGGCTGAACAAATTTGGCAAGAGATTTGTGGCGAACAACGACTTCTCTTGAGTCCTAGCATTGAGGCTTTAGTTGCCGCTATGGAACGAGTTATCGATGACCAAGATTTCCGGAATCATGCGAATCGCCTAGGTCCTCAGTTTGTCCAGAACAACTATACTTGGAGTAAGACCGTTGACCATTTAGTCAATGTGCTTTGGTCATCGATGGAACACTTTTCGGATGTTGTTCCTGTATAAATTCTGACAAAGCTAACTTTCCAGGAGTTATCATGGTTGAAACTATCCAAAAAAATCTAAGCTTAACGGACTTTTTAGAACGTCCTGAAACTAAGCCTGCCTCGGAATATATCAACGGTAAAATCTCACAAAAGCCCATGCCTCAAGGTGAACATAGTCTAATTCAAGGTGCATTATGTGAAGCAATCAACCAGGTCACGCGACCGCAAAAAATCGCCTTGGCGTTTCCTGAATTGCGCTGTACGTTTGCAGACCGTTCTCTTGTTCCCGATATTGCGGTATTCCGCTGGGAACGCATCCCAAAAAACGACAGCGGACGAATTGCCAACCGGTTTAACACCTATCCCGATTGGATGATTGAAATCCTCTCGCCTCAGCAAAGTACAACCCAGGTGTTAAACAAAATATTACAGGCTTGCCAACAGGGAACTCAGCTTGGCTGGTTGATTAACCCAGAAGAAGCAACGGTTCTGGTAATTAGTGAGAATCAACGCCTTGATGTCTTTAGTCAAGATGCAAAACTTCCGGTTTTAGAGGGACTTGATTTGTCTCTAACCGTTGGCGATATTTTAGGCTGGTTGACCCTTTAGGGAATCAGCTCGGAGTATCTGGGATAGTTGTTCCTTGGCCACTTAACCCGGTGGAAGTTGACCATAGGACCCCCCTGAGAGGGGACGACCCGGATTGGCTAGGTTGCGGAAGCGGGTATATTGAGGGTCGAATAGGAGTTTAATCACCCCTGTCGGCCCGTTACGGTGTTTGGCAATAATGAGTTCCGTAATGCCGCGATCGGGCGTATCTGGGTTATAGTATTCATCACGATAGAGCATAGCCACTAAGTCCGCATCCTGCTCAATAGAACCACTTTCCCGCAAGTCAGACATCATCGGTCGTTTATTGGTTCGCGCTTCAACGCCACGGCTTAACTGGGAGAGGGCAATCACTGGAACATTGAGTTCACGCGCTAATCCTTTAAGGGATCGTGTAATCCGTGATAATTCCTGAACTCGGTTATCGCCAGCCCCCTCCATCAGTTGCAAATAGTCTAATAAGACTAAGCCTAGGGGTTTTCCCTGTTCCGCCTGCAAGCGTCGGCATTTTGAACGCATTTCGGTAACGGTGATATTGGCGGTATCATCAATAAAAATTGGCATTTCTGAGAGGGACGCTAAGGCCTTACTCAAGGGCTCCCATTCATTTTGACTGACGCGGCCGGCCCGCAGCCGATTACTTTCAATTCCTGAGTCGCTGGAGAGGAGTCGCTGGACTAACTGCCCCTTAGACATTTCTAAACTGAAGACGGCGATGGGCAATTCGTAGCTATTAGCTAAGTTGCGGGCGATATTTAAACTGAAGGCGGTTTTACCCATTGATGGCCGCCCGGCAATAATAATTAAATCTGAACTTTGAAAGCCCCCAGTCATAGCGTCTAGGTCATAAAATCCTGATAAAAATCCTGGTTGAGCTTGGGTTTCGATTTGTGTTTCTAACTCTTGAAAAGTCTGAATTAGAGTTTCAAATAGAGGAACTAAGTCCTGTTGAGGACGCTTTTGGGTAATGGAAAAAATCTTTTGTTCAGCATTATCTAAAACCGTTTCCAGGGGAGTTGCCGCTTGATAACCTAAACCGACAATTTCCTGTCCTGCTTGAATGAGCTGGCGACGGAAATATTTATCCATCACCAAAGCTGCATACTGGTCAATGTTGACGGCTGAGACGGTACGCTCAACCAGTTGAGCCAGTTTCCCTTGTCCTCCCACTTGTTCTAAGAGATCGCGATCGCGCAACCAGGCGGTGACACTAATCAAATCCGTCGGTTGTCCTAGACGATGTAAGCCCTGGGCCGCTTCAAAAATGGTTTGATGGTTTTTAACATAAAATGCTTCTGCTGTCAAGACTTCTACCACCCGATTGATGGCTTCCGGGTCGAGTAAAATTCCCCCTAAAATCGCTTCTTCCGCTTCAATGTTCTGGGGGGGGAGTTTGTCGATGTCGTACCCTTGGACGTCTAAGACCATAATTCTGATAGAGCGAGAGAGAGAAATCTCGGATAAACCCAGGCTAGGGCCCGCTGGAAGCACCGACGAGACGTAGCCTTCTCAGCAAAAATCCGGTAGCCTTGCTTGCGCAGAATGCCACCGGACTCACTGTATCACGGGATTATAGTTCCGAAGTTTCCCTTAACTTTGACGGTTGAGGTAGTTTTGGACTTGTCCCAAAGCGGCTTGACCAATGTTGAACAATGCCCAGCCGAGGGCGATCGCGATCGGACCGAGGACGACCAGTAAGCGCCAATCAAAATCCATAGAACCTACTCCTATCTTAAAAAAATCTTAAATACCGTTCTTCGGGTATCCATTATATCCCCATTATGCCCCATTTCATCCCAGCCTCCGAGGTCTCGGGCCAAATTGGGGGTGTTTACGCCTCAGAGGCTGGCTCTTGGAAGCCTAAATCGGAGCCAGTTCCAGCATGAACCCGGGCTAACCGCTCATACTTGCGAGCATGATCGAGCAAATCCAAGACCTCCTCCTCAGACAGCGGACGCACCACCTTGCCCGGAACCCCCAACACCAGCGATCGCGCTGGTACATCCTTCGTCACCAAAGCCCCCGCTCCAATAATACTTCCCGCTCCCACACGCACACCATTTAAGATCGTCGCACCAATCCCCACTAAACACCCCCGTTCCACATAAGCACTATGAATCACCGCACGATGGCCCACCGTCACCAACTCCTCTAACACTAGCGGTTCCCCAGGATCCCCATGGAGAATCGCCCCATCTTGCACATTACTCGAAGCCCCCACCCGAATCGAGACCACATCCCCACGAATCACCGCGCCATACCAAACACTGGCCCCCACCTCCAAAATCACATCCCCCAATAGGGTGGCATTGGCCGCCACAAAACTGGCCTGGGAGCAATCGACAGGCGGCCAATAGGTTGGCAGATTAGACGGGAGATGAGCAGAAGAGGTCATAACACTAAAAAAACGAGGGGCGAATCCGATTCCTGGCTGGGTCAGCAGCAGAATCTCAGCGGCGGGTTAAGATAAGAGTTAGGCGAAAACCTTTCCCAATAACGGCCCGGATGTGCCCTCCCCATCGGACGGCTGGGGTCATTAGCGGGACGTTGTTCTCGTCTATCGTCGAGTGAGTACGATTATTGCATGGACTATTTTACCGATCCAAGCTCTCAGTATCCCATCTTTGGACCGGAGATTGAATGTCCCCACTGTCGGCAGAAAATTCCGGCGTTGACCTTGACGGATACCTATCTTTGTCCCCGTCACGGCGCGTTTGAAGCTGATCCCAAAACTGGGGAACTGGTGCATCTCCAATCCAATCGACATTGGCGTTTATGGAATCATCAATGGTATCGCCAACATACTCACCCTGATGGGATTCGTTTTGAAATTCACGAAGCCCTCGATCGCCTGTATACCCAAGGTTACCGAGCCACGCGCATCGTCATTGCAGCCCGCTATCGGGAGTTGATGGCGGCTTATCTTGAGCGAGGTAGCCCCTGGCGCGATCGCAGCGACAGCCCCCTCACGAAACTCTACGGACTTCCCGTCAGCTTTAGCCCCGAGGCTCAGGATGAACCCTGCTGGGAGGTCATCAACTTCGATTTAGAAAAAGAACCAGGGGTTCCCGTGCGTTATCCCTACTTTCGCCTGTTTGAATAGGTCTTGCCAAACTCCTCTAGATTCCCCACTCCTGTCATTCTGTAGCCATCCTCAATGCACCACGCCTCAATTCGCACCGCTGATATTCACCGCGCTATCCGTTTCTATGAAGAACTTGGATTTACGGTCTGTGAGCGGTTTACAACAGGCTATACCCTGGCCTGTTGGCTCGAAGGCCTACAGGGACGCCTTGAACTGATCCAAATTCCCGAGCCTAAACCGGCAGCCGATGCCTTTGGGGATGAGCATTATGTCGGTTACTATCATCTCTCCTTCGATCTCAGTCAACGTCTGGCCCAAACCCAGCAAGACTTACCCACCTGGTTAGAAGGGTTACGTCAACAATTCCAGCAAGCCGCCCGGGAACAGCCTCAACAGATTCAGCCTCTGAAGATTCTCCTAGAACCTGAACAACAACAAATCGGCGATCGCCTCTATGAAGTGGCCTTTATCGCTGATTCTGATGGATTACCCTTGGAGTTCCTACGCCAACTGAAAACTCCCACGTGAAAAACTATGAGACCTGTTGTTCAACCAAATTCGTAGGGGTCATCGAAGGCTCACCACCATAACCAGAATCTTGGAGATGGGGACTCGCTCCCACTTTAGCGGCCCGCAGTGGAAGTTCAATCTCAAAGCGGGCTCCTTGGCCGAGACCTGAATCGCAGGATAGCTGCCCGCCATGACGTTCGGTAACAATCTGATAACTGATAGACATTCCTAACCCTGTACCCACGCCAATATCTTTAGTGGTGAAAAAGGGATCAAAAACACGGTTACGCACTGACTCCGGCATTCCTTCCCCATTATCAGCGATGCTGATGCAGATGCGGTCTAAGCCGACGCGCTTGGTTTCAATTGTGATCTCAGGAGCCTCGTCCGTCAGCCCATCACTGACCCGTTTCCGTTTCTCCTCCAAGGCATCAATGGAGTTGGCCAAGATGTTGGTAAAGACCTGATTTAATTGTCCTGCATAGCATTCCAACAGGGGCAGATCACTATAGGAACGAACCACATTCACTTCAGCACAGTCGCCGCTCGCTTTAAGGCGATGTTGCAGAATCACCAGGGTATTTTCCAAACCCTGATGTACATCTACCGATTTAAGATCGGATTCATCTAGACGGGAGAAGTTCCGCAGGGAACGGACAATCTCTTGAATACGCTCGGTTCCAACGCGCATCGACCCCACGAGGCGCGGTAAATCAGCCTCAATAAAGTCTAAATCCACCTCTTCAATTTTCTCTTCAATCTCCGGAGTGGGGTTGGGTAGAGCCTGTTGATATAACTCCAGTAACTCTATTAGATGTTCTGTATACTCGGCAATGTAGGTCAAATTGCCATAGACAAAGTTTACTGGATTATTGATTTCGTGGGCTACTCCCGCGACTAACTGTCCTAGGCTGGACATTTTGGCCTGGTGAACCAGTTGTGATTGGGTTTCCTGGATTTGGGCCAAAGCCTGACTCAGCTGTTGCGACTTTTCCCGAGCTTGCGCTTCTGAGGCCATGAGCCGTTTTTGGAGTCGCCTCTGGTTGAGTTGCGTTTCAATTCTCACGAGGGTCTCCGAAAACTGAAATTGTTTGCTGATATAATCTGCTGCCCCAACTTGAAAGGCCTGGATCTTATCTAGAGTCTCATTGCGTGCGCTGATAAACATGACTGGTACATCACAGGTTTCGGGAGAGGCTTTTAGGGTTTTACAAACTGAGTACCCATCCTCACCCGGCATATTAATATCCAGCAAAATTAGATCAGGCTGATGGTCTAATACAGCTACGTGAGCGTTCTGACTCCGAGTTTCTGTAAAGACCGTATACCCGTATTTGCGTAAGATTGCTGCCAATAAGCAGGGCGAATCATCAATTACCAGAATCACATCCTTAGATAAGATTACAGGGGAGTCGAGAAGATCGTCCGCCTCCGGGGAAGTTAATGTCTGTGTATTCATGGTGAACCCCTATGGTCATTTTTCTAGATAGTTTTCAGTCCTGCTCTAAGACTCCGATGGGCTCTACGTTAACAGCATTTGCTGTCTAGAAGACGTAGCCTTTAATACAGTTTTTACGGATTTGAAACAATTTTCCAATATATTGGATGAAACTTTTAGATAAATCTCCTCATTTTGACCCTAAATCCAGGGATATTTAAGGCTTTAAATTTTCTTCTCAATAACAGAAAGGTCTAATTTCTGATTTTCATGGTTCCATGATAAATATCAATAGGGACTCTTGTCAAGCCGTTTTCCAAGCTATTATGGTTAGGTCTAGAGTTGTGAATCAGTGGGGTTAGTCCGTATTTTTATGCACTTTAGGTTCGGTAAAAATACTGATGTATATCTAAGTATCTATACGCAGAAATGAAATGTCAAAAACGGTCTTTATATTGATTTAGTTGCCATCAGTTACTGTTTGAAAACATTAGATTAAACTATCAAAAACGGTCTTTTATTGATTTAATCAGCACAAATTGTGGTTTAAAAGCATTCGATGGACAGTCCTAATGGTCTCTAAGAACTTTGACTTTTGACGAACGACCGTTGCCAGACTTCAAATTAAAATGCCCTCGAATATCTGTCAGCCAATATCTACGGAAAACCACTTATCACTCATAGCCTTGAGGTAAATTAGGGTAACTAATAAATGTATTGTATATTCAATTTTGTTTGAATCAATACATTTTTAAAAACATATCTTTGTTTTACTTAATATAGCTTTCAAGGAATTTATGATGAAGGTTAAAACTAGCAAGACTCGATTGATCTTCAGTTTTCGTCTCCCCTGGAAAAAGTAGGAGTTTTGACAATATATCCTTAAATCGCTAATTAAAGATTAAAGGATATTTATTTGCCAAAAAATAGATGAAACCCGTATAGTTGTTAAAGAACTATAAGAAATTCTAGCAAAAATCAATTAAAGGTTGTGAAAATGCGACAACGTTATCCCATGTTTTCCCGAATGATGTCCAGTTTCGTCGTTGGTATGGGGATGTTCCTGGCGATCGCCCTCATCAACCCCAGCCCCGCTCAAGCCGCTGTAACCCAGGCTGGGCCGCAGCTAGCCCGTATTGATGCCAGGGACCTGCACATCAGCCTGGGCGATCGCCAAGGACAGCTAATGTTCTACCCCAATCACCTCGATCTCGTTGTGGGTCAAACCTACCGCCTCATCCTAGACAACCCCAGTCCCGAAAAACACTACTTCAGCGCCCCCAACTTCGCCGCCGTCAGTTGGACTCGCAAAGTTGAAGCCGCCGGCGTTGAAGTTAAAGGAACCGTACGAGAACTCGAACTGAAACCCAACGCCAAAGCCGAATGGGTCCTCGTTCCCGAGAAACCCGGCCAGTACGACCTGGAATGCACCATTGCTGGCCATGCTGAAGCCGGAATGACCGGACGCTTAACCATTCACCCCCGCTCCATAGACTCCGTCTAACCCTCAACCCCAAACAGCACAATCTGTTACCTTAGAACAAAGACCGCTTTCTCCGAGGTGATATCTGGGTTTCCATGCCAACCCCTCACCTCCAACTCACCCGATCTTAAAGACTCCATGAATATCTTTAGCGATTTACTCTCTGCTCCCAGCCCTCCTAAGCCCTCCCGTCAAACCTCCCAACTCCCTGGACTGAAAAAGCAACGTCGCCGTATCGAAATCAAATCGAAACGGGAAATCGAGATTATGCGACAGTCCGCCAAAATCGTCGCCACCGTCCTCAAAGAAATTTCCCAACTCGTTGAACCTGGCATGACCACCGCCGATCTCGACGCCCATGCCGAGAAGCGGATTCGGGAAATGGGAGCAAAACCCAGCTTTAAAGGCTACCACGGCTTCCCCGCCTCAATTTGCTCCAGCATTAATAATGAGGTCGTCCATGGAATCCCCAACAAGAAAAAGGTCATTCGGGAAGGGGATGTCCTAAAAGTCGATACCGGTGCCTTTTTCCAAGGCTTTCATGGAGACTCCTGCATCACCATCGCCGTAGGCGAGGTGACCGACGAAGCCGCCCGGCTGATCCGAGTCGCTGAAGAAGCCCTGTATAAAGGTATCGAAGAAGTCAAAGCCGGTGCCTATCTCCTCGACCTAGCCGGAGCCATTCAAGATCACGTCGAAGCCCATGGCTATAGTGTTGTGGAAGAGTTTACCGGTCATGGAGTCGGCCGCAACCTCCATGAAGAACCCTCCGTGTTCAACTTCCGTACTCGGGAAATGCCAAACGTCAAACTCCGGGCTGGGATGACTCTGGCGATTGAACCCATTGTCAACCAAGGGTCAAAACACAATCGTATCCTTGGTGATAAGTGGACAGCGGTTACGGTGGATAACTCCCTCTCGGCCCAGTTTGAACATACCGTTCTCGTCACCGACGATGGTTACGAAATCCTGACCGATCGCACCAAGGTCTAATCACCCATGATCGGACAGGGTGGTGCGATCATCGCCATTCATGAATCGGAGGGGGAGTCCCCTCCTTTTTATTGATCCCGGAACGTCTCCTGATCCCCCAACGACTACCGACTGAAGTGGCGATCGCATCGCCTTAGCCATAACGGCTTTTCTCTGGGACTGGAGGAAGGCGGTTTTTTTGGTGCGATTCCCCCTGGTTCTGAGGTCTCGGGTTTCCCCGTCCCGGTTCCCTGCTATATGATTGCCCCTGAATCGATCCGATGTATGGGGTAATCTCCAATGAGTTTAGAGAATTTTCGTGTCTGTGATGGTGATCTCGATGAGGAGCTGTTGAATCGGTATGGCCAAGGTTCGGTGCTGGCGGTGGATACGGAAACCATGGGGTTACTGCCGGCCCGCGATCGCCTCTGTTTGGTGCAATTGTGTGACAACTCTGGCATGGTGACGGTGGTGCGGATTCAACGGGGCCAAACTCAAGCACCTCGTCTGAAGCAATTACTGGAGATGGCGACGGTTGAGAAGATTTTTCATTTTGCTCGCTTTGATGTGGCGATGCTACAACAGCAGCTTAGCATTTATACTCAGCCCATTTTTTGCACCAAAATTGCTAGCAAGTTGGCTCGCACCTATACTTCGTCTCATGGCTTGAAAGCCTTGGTCATGGAACTGGAAGGGGTGGAACTGGATAAACGGGCCCAAAGTTCTGATTGGGGCAATGCGGCTAACCTCTCTGATGAGCAGTTAAGCTACGCGGCGAATGATGTTCGCTATCTGATTTCTCTGAAACAGACGTTAACCCTGATGTTACAGCGAGAAGAGCGTTGGCAGCTTGCTCAGGACTGTTTTGCCGCAATTCCCGTCTTTGTGACCTTAGATTTATGGCACTACTCCAATGTGTTTGAGCATTAATAGCTCGGCTAAACAAGGGTTTTGTCGTTAAGCCCCTTTGTCTGCGATCGCAATCACAAGTTTAGAGTTATTGCGATCGCTAAAAATTTCGATCTAACTCACTTAATCGTGGCGTTGGATATCACCTCTGTTGGAGACACACTTTGCCACAATAAGGAAGACTCTTTTAGGAACCTGGCTATAAGGGATAGCACGACCATGTCTAATCGTTCCGCGAAATCAACCATGCTAATTCCAGGAGCGATCGGTGAAATTCTAGTATCAGCACGAACAACCGGGAAGCTTACAGTTTTAGACCGATATGGTTTAAAAGCAGCCATCCTCGATGAGTCCTTAAGTGAAGAGGAACAGCGCTCCATTGACCGGCTGTTGCGGGCCGTGGTCAAGGGACGAATCGCCATTGATCCCCCGGCGAAGACTCAACCGCCAAGAGTCACTGAAGAGTTAGTCTCTGGGGTGTAATCCGTATCCCCCTGGCTGTCCTAGAATACAAGGACTACCGATTCCGCCTATTGGTTATGCCGTTTATTTTGCTTCTGATTGCCCTACTGACCCTGTTAGGTTGGTTCGGGAATTTGTTTTTTGTGGAAATTCCCATCTCACTTTGGGATGCCGTCTCGTTACCGCGTTGGTTTTGGCTGATTGTAGTAATATCTTTACTGTCTTGGGGCATGGGAGACTGACCGTCTCCTAAAACTCTCCCATGCCGCTCTCCAGGAGTACGCTGTCTTACCCTGGGGGTTGGGGTTAAGACCCAGACTGAATCTGGTAGCGTTTGAGAAGAGATAAACAGTTCCGATTATCCTCAAGACGAGTATAGCATAACTCATCAGCAATACAATCCATCAGGCGTAAGCCTCGGCCCCCTGTTGCATTGAGATCGACATCGGGTAAGTCCTGTAACTTGGCTTCCAAGTCGAACCTAGGGCCGCAGTCGATGACCTTGAGTCGTAAAAATTCTGCCGTTTGTTCAAAGTGGATCTCCACCGTCAACGCCGACTCACCCTGATGAGCGTGTCGGACAGCATTGGTAAAGGCTTCAGCTAATGCTGTCTTGAGTTGCAACCAAATCCGTTGTGGAACAATGGGGGACTCCAAACCATCAAACCAATCCAAAACGCGAGCTAACGCGCTAAGATCCGTGGGAACACGCAATGATGCGGAGAGGGGAAATTTGCTCACAATGTCCAAAGCGATAAGATCCTCAGCTTCATTCAAAAACTTGCGGTCTGTTTCTTGATCATGACTCCGATCCTCCTAATCGACGACGACCCAACAGCTCGCCTGATTGTCACCCGTACTCTCAAGCAACAGGGCTATGATGTTGCTGTGGCCAAAAACGGCCAGGAGGGGATTGATCTGGCCAAACGTCTCCATCCTAAGCTCATTATCTGTGACTGGATGATGCCTGGGGTGGATGGACTGGAGGTCTGCCGTCAAACCAAGGCCATGAAAGCCTTATCCACCACCTTTTTCATCTTACTCACAGCTCGCGGAGCCGTGGAAGACCGGGTGATGGGACTTGATACTGGGGCCGATGAGTTTCTGGCTAAACCCATTGATATGGATGAACTCAAAGCCAGAGTGCGAGCTGGCCTAAGGATTCGTCAACTCAGCCAAGACCTCCAGAAGCAGAAACAAATGTTGGAGGCTGAGTTATCCGAAGCCGCCGGCTATGTGCGATCGCTTCTCCCAGTTTCCCGCCATCATAGCGCAGTTCGTATCGAAGCGTGTTTTGTCCCCTGCCAACAACTCGGGGGCGATTGTTATGACTTTCAATGGCTAGATGAGGACTCCTTGGCCATTTACTTGGTGGATGTGTCGGGCCATGGGGTGGGGGCGGCACTTCTGTCCGTGTCAGTCCTCAACATGTTGCGATCGCGTTCCCTTCCCCGAACTAATTTTCAGGATCCCACTCAAGTCCTCGGAGCCCTCAACCAAGCGTTTCAGACCAGTTCCTCGGGCCGCTTCTATGAAGAAAAGTACTTCACCATCTGGTACGGAGTCTATAACCAGCGCACGCGAACTCTCACCTATGCCAGTGCCGGGCATCCACCGGCCTTGCTGTTAAATCCTCGGGGTAGTGCAACCTCTGAATCGAGTCCCCGGTTAAGCCGGCTCAATACCCCCAATTTACCCATTGGCATGTTCCCAGATCTTGACTATGACAGCGACTCCTGTACAGTTGCCCCGTCGAGTCAACTGTATATTTTTAGTGATGGGGTCTATGAGTTGCCTCAGAGTGATGGCACAGTTTGGGGTCTCGACGCCTTTGCGGACTGGCTAAGCCAAGCCAGCACCACTGACGATTTGGCCCTCAAGTCGGTGTTTGAGCATTTGCAAAACCTCTGTAACCATCACCCCTTCGATGATGATGTCTCACTCTTGCAACTGAGGTTTACATGAACTGGGGGTGAGCCTTAGGAGGACAACATCGATTCCTCGAATTCCCGGCGATCGCTAAAGATTTTGAAAACACGGTTCATACTGGTGAGTTCAAACAGAATTTTGACTTGATCGCTAATCGAGCAAACAAACATCTTGCCCTCAGCGGCCCGGACAGTCTTGAGAGCTGAGACCAGAGCCCCCAAGCCGGAACTGTCGATGAAGGTGACATCCTTCAAGTCCAAGAGAATCACTTTGACACCGGTTTCTAGACATTCGCCAATTTCTCGCCGGACTTCACTGGCCTTGACACTATCAAGAAGACCATCCGGTTGAACGATTTTGATTTCATCAGGGTTCATAGACATTTCATCAATGTATTTGACATGCTCACCTCAAGACCAGTGTCTCACTTCGGGGCGGACAATTCCCAAATCCCATCGAGTTAACTGCTACGGCTACTGCTGAGCATCCCCGTGGGGCGATCGCAACCTTAAAGCTTTCCTAAAGTCATACATCGACTAAATTGCCAGCTTTAATCGGTGTATCACCAGTCTCTTAAGGGATTCAGCCGTTGGCCTACCGCCAGGATAGCCTAAGAATCGCGATATTGTAACGATAGTCCCCTAGGAGGAGTCTCCACGCTGCCCTACAGCGCTTTCAAAACCTGCCACCATCTCCCCCAGCTTGGGGTTTCCCCCACCTGACGGAGTTAAGGAGTATACCTCAACTGGACTCTGGGATGCTGCTCATTACATCTGCGTTAAAGGAATTATCATCATGGTCAAAGTTGGAATCAATGGCTTCGGTCGCATCGGACGTTTAGTGTTTCGAGCTGGACTGGCAAACCCAGACATTGAATTTTGCGGGATTAACGACTTAGTTCCCCCGCAAAGCCTGGCCTATCTCCTCAAATACGATTCGACTCACGGCCGCTTTCAGGGAACCGTCGAAGCTAAACCCGATGGAATTGTCGTCGATGGACAATTCATTCCCTGTACCTCGGAACGAGATCCCGCTCAACTCCCCTGGGCCAAGTACGGGGCTGAGTATGTGATTGAGTCCACGGGGCTGTTTACCACCTACGACAAAGCCTCTAAACACCTGGAGGCCGGCGCGAAGCGGGTGGTCATCTCGGCTCCCACAAAGGACCCAGAGAAGGTTAAAACCCTCGTCATGGGGGTGAACGATGACGAGTATGACCCCAGTCAACATCCCATTGTCTCCAATGCCAGTTGTACCACTAACTGCTTAGCACCCATTGCTAAGGTCATTCAGGATAATTTTGGCCTAGCCGAGGGCTTAATGACCACGGTTCACGCCATGACTGCGACCCAGCCGACCGTCGATGGTCCCAGTCAGAAAGACCTGCGGGGTGGCCGAGGAGCGCCGCAAAACATTATCCCTGCCTCTACTGGGGCGGCCAAGGCCGTCGGTTTGGTGCTTCCCGTGCTCCAGGGTCGCCTGACGGGGATGGCCTTCCGGGTTCCCACCCCGGATGTGTCGGTGGTGGATTTAACCTTCCGCACGGAACAAACCACCAGCTACGCGGATATCTGTGCGGCTATGAAACAAGCGGCTGAGGGCCCCATGAAGGGGGTTCTCGCCTACACGGAAGACCCGGTGGTCTCCACGGACTTCACCACTGACCCCCATTCCAGTATTTTTGATGCTACGGCGGGTATGGAGTTGAATGGCAATTTCTTTAAGGTGGTCTCCTGGTATGACAACGAATGGGGCTATTCCAACCGCACCATTGACCTCATCTTGACGATGGTGGCCAAGGGATAGTTCACTGTCTCCGACCTGGGATGACTAGGTTCTAGCTCTAGATTTAGACCCCAGTTGCCAACACTCTCGCAACTGGGGTCTTGTGTTAGGGCAGAATGATGGCCCAGAGACTCCAACCGAGGGCGATCGCACTCAAATGTTGTGGGAGTAGAAAGCGCCAGGATTTTCGGGCAATTTTCTGGGTCAGGATGAGGCTTAAGAGGGTTGAGACGATTAGCAGGGTTCCTTGTAAGAAGCTGATGACCGCTGGGTCAGCGACCCAGATGGGGAGATTGGCTCCACTCATGCCAAAGGTGGCTAGGGTGACTGGTAAGACACGCCCAGCTTCTCCTAAACCGAGGTGCAGATAATGGGCTAAATTTCCTCCCCAGACCAGGGGAAGATAGCCATAGGCTAGGGTAGTAAAGGGCTTGGGTAATGGGGTCTTCCAGAGCCGGTGAATGCCCTGTATGAGGGCATAGGCCAGTAGGGGGGCGATCGCCGGCACGACCAAGGCCAAGACCGACAGTTCTAAATGTTGGCTAAAGCTCTCTAGGTTAAAAGACCAACCCAACAACCCTTGCAGTTGTGGAAGCCGCCGCAGGAACACTCCCCCCAGCAATAAAAACAGTAACGCCACTTCGTAGCTGTGGGGGGTATGGGTGGTCCAAAGTTCAATTCCCGGCGGCCGCAGGTTCACCTCCACCGAGCGATGGGGACAGGCTTTGAGACAGGTCATACACAAGACACAATCTCGGTTATCTTGCAGTTGAGCGGGATGGGAATATAGGGGACAGCCCCCCGTCTCTTGACCTTCCCCTTTCTCGGGTCCCCCTTTATAACATTGATAGGTGCTACATTCAGCCGAACAAATCCCCGTTTTTGCCCGTAATTCCGTCATCGATAGTTTTGCAAATAGACCATTCATTCCCCCAATAGGGCAAAGATAGCGACACCAAAATCGCCGTTCAAACAGCAGCGAAAAAATAACAGCTCCGGCGGTAATTAAAAGTAACAAACAGCTTGACAAATAGGCGGTATTTTGTAAATGCCAGAGTTCTTCCCAAAGAAAAATCAAAGCAAATAGCCCAAACAAAAACCAGCCTCCCCAGCGTTCGGCTACCTGTCGTTGCCAAGGTTTGAGTTTGCGTGGAAACAGCTTTAGAGAAAGTTTTTGACTCAGTTCACCGTAAATCATAAAGGGACAAACGGCACACCAAAGTCGTCCCACAAAGGGAAAAGCCAGTAAGATGAGGGGCCACCACCAAGCCCAAAATAAGTTTAGCGCAACGTTTTGGTCACGGGTTTGCGGACCAACAAACAGTAAAATCACCACCACAGCAAACAGCCAGGTGACAATGCCATAGTTCAGTCCCTCAGTCCAAAATTGACCTCGTAGAAACTGACGCAGCTGAGGATAACTTTTTAACAAATTGAAGCGCAGGCGAGTTGTTTTGTCATCCTGAGACCAAAATAGTTCTTCGGTCAGTTCTTCTGCTCCATCGGCTTGAGTGACTGCTCGCTTCACCAGTTCACTGAGTTCCCGTAAGTTATTGGGAAAGTCGTAGGATTGCAGGCGACGAATGGCCTCGGGAGTGACTCGGGGTTGGGGAATGCCACGACTGCGACAGCAGAGACTGAGATTGTAGTCAACGAGGGCTTTAATATCGGTTTTGCGTACCCGAACCGGGGGAACTTTGATGCTGTGAGCGATGCAGTCGGTAAATTCTGGGGCGGTGCGTTCGGAGATGAGGATAATGCGAGCCTGGCAGGTGCGGGTGACTGGGGGATGGTCGCGATCGCGGGAGACGGGGTGATAGGTTTGAGTTTTCAGTAGTTGGGCAATGGGTTCTCGCAGTTCTTCGGGAAGATCTTGAATGTTGTTGAGTACAAGAGTCCCCTCTCCGAGCCATTCTAGGAGTCCGGGTTTCCCGTTCACACGCCCAAATAAATCGGCTCCACTGGTTTGGAGCAGGCTACTGGTGAGCTGAATCATCGGTTCTCGCCGTTGGGGGGAGCCATAGTGAATCAGGCTGGCCATGTTGTCTTTTTCCAGGCCCGGTTCTCCGAAAATGAGGACGGAGTCGCGGCTTTGGGCGGCGTTTTTGATGCTTTGTCGCAAACGGACCGCGTAACGACTGGTGCCGATGATGCCACGACGAATCCGGTTAATAAGATACGGCCGCAGTTCCCGCTGGCGTTGTCGTTCGTAGTCGAGTTCGGCGGAGACGCGATCGAGTTCAGCGGCCAGTTGTTGGGAAAATAGCCGTGAGATTTCGCTGTGGCGATTGAGGAGATGGCTAAACTCATCTCGGGACATCTGCCAAAGCTGACTGTCACAGAGGGCAGTTAGGGTTTCGTTGCTGTTACGCTCTAAGAGGATATCTTGTAGGTGCAGAACCGTCCCAGCGGTGAGGCAATAGGAGCCTTGGGGGCGATCGCTTTGGAGTTGACCTTGATACAGGATGTAAATGCCATCGGGGGGCTGATCCCGTTCGCTGAGGATCTCATCCTGAGCTAAGGGGCGATCGCTGAGAACCTCATTCAAGTCAGCCAGAGCCGGCTCAGAGAGTTTGTGGAGAATGGTATGGGTTTTGAGCCAGGTAATCCGGTCTGCACCTATCATGGGATCAACCCTCGTCTATGATTCTGTTGTTCTATCCTAGCGGCGATTCACCATGACATTTGCCGATCTTGCCAATCTTTGGGTTCCTTTAGTGTTATTGGCCCTCATTGTTGCAGCGGCTATTTTTTTCAGCAACGCCTAGTCAAGCGAGGCGAGCCAATGACTCGCCCCCTCGGATGCACACTGGTCCTAAGGTCAGAGACGAGACTGACTAGGGCATAAAGCTATCGTCTCGTTCCCCAAGCACCATTTGTAGAATCGTGGGTTCTCCGCCTTTTTGGTGGAACTTGTCCGCCCAACCCCGGATGAGTTCATCGAGTTCGGTCAACGCATCTTGGAGGCGATCGCTGGGGATGTCCAACTCTTCCAACAGACGCATGGCTCTCGGTTGCCGTTGTGTCCAATCCCGCATTAGCCGGAAATAGCGAGCTGTATCTTCGACCATAATATAGTTCCGCTCCTCGTCGTTGGCAGGAGCATAGGAGGCGCGGGTGAGGGCATAAACCGGCATTCCCCAGGGAGAGTCAATACGGGTGACAGTCCCTGAATAGATTAAACGCCGTTTGATATGCTCAGCTAAGGCTTCACTTAAAGGCATCCGGCGTTCAGTGGGCAGATCCTCTTGGGAGCGGCTGTGCAGAAACTCAATTAATTCCATAAACTGGAAGGAATTAATGGTTTGAGCATCCGGTAGGCGTTTGGGCAGTTTCCGTTCCAGTTGGCGTTTTTCCTCAGGTGCCAGGCTGCTCCCCGCAATGCGCGGTTTTCCGGGTTGCCAGGGGTATTGTTCCAGCCAGACATAGGGGAACTGGATTAAATAGCGAGGTTCCTGAGACCCCAGCATTTTGAGAAGTTTGCCTTCTGTTAAGGCCTGACGAACTTCCTCAACAATCACCTTGACCCGCCGGGGTTCGATGTGATGCAGATGGCCCGTCATCCGCAAGTTTTCCCCCTGCTCAAGATAGGTCAAGTAGATCGCACATTTAGCTGCCGTGGCTGCCGCATCCAGAAAGGCTCCATGTCGATGGCCGCTAGTCCGCATGGCAATAAATGCCAAATAGAGCATGATTTGATCCATTGCGCTTGGACTCAGACGCTCGATCAAATCGGTATCTTTATTCATAATAATCCCTGAAGCTATGAGTGTTGGAGGGGTCACCGTGACCTCCGGTCAATGAGTCGACTCTCATGAGAACGTCCGCACTCAGAATCAGACGATTTTAGAATAGCGCCGGGAGTGGCGTTCTCATCAGCGATCATCAGGATGCACGCCTGGTGGGGAGGCTTACTCGCGAGGGCAGTTCTGGGCGATCGCCGGCCGGCGAACTGCTTTTTTCGAGGAGTTTCCCCCCTTATACTCACTTTATCCCAAGATCTTATCCGATCTCGTTCTTCTGCTGATTTTCCTTGCTCTCGTGGCTGGAGTCAAACTTGGCTCTTGCTGTTGACGTCTTGAAGTTTATCCTGTTCTGTGTATGAGTTCCTTATCTGAAATCCGCATTTCTCTGAGTCCAGCGGCGATCGCCGAAGTGGAGCGCCTGCGACGTAAGCAACAGTGTCCTGAGGCGGCGTTACGGGTGCGAGTGCAATCCGGGGGTTGTGCTGAACTCTACTATGACCTCAGTTTTGAGGCCTCTCCGGGCAGCGATGACCGCTGTTGTACCTGTGATGGGGTGGCGATCGCCGTTGACGTGTTAAGCTTACCCTACGTCGATGGACTGACGATTGACTACACAGAAGATCTCATGGGAGGCGGCTTTCGCTTCCATAATCCTCACGCCGAGCGCACCTGTAGCTGTGGACATTCCTTTGTTCCCCAAGCTGATCTGACCGCTCACTGAGGGCAGTTGACTCTTGCTCAAAAACGCGGTATAGTTGAAGACTGTTTCCAGATTTATCGTACGTCCGCTCATTAGCATTACTCATGCCCACAATTCAGCAGCTCGTGCGTAGCGAGCGAAAGAAAGCTCATAAGAAAACGAAGTCGCCAGCTTTGAAAAGCTGTCCCCAGCGTCGTGGGGTTTGCACCCGGGTTTACACCACCACCCCGAAAAAGCCCAACTCCGCCCTGCGGAAAGTGGCGCGGGTTCGGCTCACCTCAGGGTTTGAAGTGACCGCCTACATTCCCGGCATTGGTCATAACCTACAAGAGCACTCCGTGGTGATGCTGCGGGGAGGTCGTGTGAAGGATTTACCCGGAGTCCGTTATCACATTGTGCGAGGAACTCTCGATACCGCTGGTGTCAAAGATCGTCGCCAAGGTCGTTCCAAGTACGGAGCCAAGCGTCCGAAAGAGTAACTCTCCTAGGACAGAATCCGCGCAGTTTATACGTTTTCACAAGTTCAATCCGAATCTATGTCACGTCGCAGAGTCGTTCAAAAACGTCCGGTTCCCCCCGATCCGGTTTATAATAGCCGCCTAGTCAGCATGATGACCCGCCGCATCATGCAGCATGGTAAAAAATCCTTGGCATCCAACATTGTCTATGATGCCATGAAAATTATTGAAGAGCGCACGGGTTCTGAGCCTTTAGAGGTTTTTGAAACCGCCATTCGCAACGCGACGCCTCTAGTTGAAGTCAAAGCTCGTCGTGTGGGTGGCGCAACCTATCAGGTTCCCATGGAAGTGCGTCCTGACCGTGGGGTGGCTTTGGCCCTGCGTTGGCTGATTGCAGCGACCCGTAATCGTTCGGGAACGACCATGGCCATGAAGCTCGCCAACGAACTTATGGATGCAGCCAACGAGACCGGAAATACCATCCGCAAACGGGAAGAGACCCATCGCATGGCTGAAGCGAACAAGGCGTTTGCTCATTATCGTTACTAAGCCAGTCTCGCGGCTGAACGGCTTGCCGGTTTAAGGCGCGAGCTAAAATTTTTTGCTTAAATCGTCGCTTAAGTCAAAGAATATTAAGATACAATAAGCAATGTTGTGTCCGCGTCTCTAAGTTTCCTTGAGAGAGGGGCGCGGTGGGTTGTGTGTGATTCCGGGCGAGCGATCGCCAATTCAACACGAATCCTCCAATTCAGCACAGCACAGCAAAACGACACAGCGGCAGTACACGTAAAGGGAGGTTATTGTGTCACGAACAGTCCCGCTCAACCGAATTCGCAATATTGGTATTGCGGCACACATCGACGCAGGAAAGACGACTACAACAGAGCGTATCCTGTTCTACTCAGGCATGGTTCACAAAATGGGCGAAGTCCATGATGGAACCGCTGTGACGGACTGGATGGCTCAGGAGCGAGAGCGGGGCATTACGATTACTGCCGCTGCGATCACTACCAACTGGCTCGATCATCAAATTAACATCATCGACACCCCAGGACACGTGGACTTCACCATTGAAGTAGAGCGGTCTATGCGGGTGCTGGACGGCGTTGTGGCTGTCTTTTGTTCCGTCGGTGGGGTGCAACCCCAATCGGAGACCGTGTGGCGGCAAGCGGATCGCTACACCGTACCCCGGATCGCCTTTGTCAACAAAATGGACCGGACTGGGGCCAACTTCTTCAAGGTCTACAATCAGATGTGCGATCGCCTACGGGCGAATGCGGTTCCCATCCAAATTCCCATCGGCAGTGAAAGCAACTTCCGTGGCGTGGTGGATCTTGTCGGCATGAAAGCCTACATTTACACCAACGACTTGGGAACGGACATTCAGGAAACCGAGATTCCTGAAGATGTCTCAGAACTGGCCGCCGAGTACCGGGAAAAACTCCTAGAAGCCGTCGCCGAAACCGATGACGACTTGATGGAGAAATATCTCGCCGAAGAAGAGATCAGCGAAGAGGAAGTTCGCTCCGCCATCCGCAAAGGAACAATTGCTGGGGCGATCGTCCCCATGTTATGCGGGTCTGCCTTCAAAAACAAAGGGGTGCAACGCCTGCTCGATGCCGTCGTTGACTATCTCCCTTCTCCAACGGAAGTTCCCCCCATTCAAGGAACCCTCGCCGATGGAGAAGTGGCCACTCGTCCCGCCGATGACGATGTGCCTTTGTCCGCGTTGGCCTTTAAGGTCATGGCGGATCCCTACGGTCGTTTGACCTTCGTGCGGGTGTACTCCGGCATCCTGCAAAAAGGAAGCTATGTGTACAACGCTACCAAAGACCAGAAAGAGCGGGTGTCTCGTCTGATCGTTCTCAAATCTGACGATCGCATCGAAGTCGATGAACTTCGGGCCGGAGATTTGGGCGCAGCGTTAGGCTTGAAAGATACCCTAACTGGCGATACGATTTGCGACGAGGAAGAACCGATCATCCTCGAATCGCTCTACATCCCCGAACCGGTGATCTCCGTCGCCGTCGAGCCAAAAACCAAGGCCGACATGGAGAAACTCTCCAAAGCCTTGCAATCCTTGTCTGAGGAAGATCCCACCTTCCGTGTCACCACGGATGCCGAGACCAATCAGACAGTGATTGCGGGGATGGGTGAACTTCACCTAGAAATTCTCGTTGACCGTATGTTGCGGGAATTCAAAGTGGAAGCTGAAGTGGGTGCCCCTCAGGTAGCCTACCGGGAAACCATCCGCAAATCCAGCACCGCCGAGGGCAAATTTGTCCGTCAAAGTGGTGGTAAAGGGCAATACGGTCACGTGGTCATCGAACTCGAACCTGGCGAAACCGGAAGCGGCTTTGAATTCGTTTCCAAAATCGTCGGTGGGTCCGTTCCCAAAGAATATATTGGGCCGGCCGAAAACGGGATGAAAGAAGCCTGCGAATCTGGTATTCTAGCAGGTTATCCCCTGATCGACGTGAAAGCGACGTTGATCGATGGGTCTTACCACGATGTCGATTCCAATGAGATGGCATTTAAGATCGCTGGTTCCATGGCGATTAAAAATGCCGTCACCAAGGCATCCCCGGTTCTTCTCGAACCGATGATGAAAGTTGAGGTCGAAGTTCCCGAAGACTTCATGGGTAACGTGATTGGCGATCTCAACTCCCGTCGCGGTCAGATTGAAGGTCAAGAGACTGACGATGGCCTTACGAAAGTAACGGCTAAAGTTCCGCTGGCATCCATGTTTGGTTATGCCACGGATATTCGCTCGAAGACCCAAGGTCGTGGCATCTTTTCGATGGAGTTCAGCCACTATGAGGAAGTTCCCCGTAGTGTGGCTGAAGAGATCATCGCCAAAAGCAAAGGGAACGCATAACACAGAATAAGGAACACAAGATTCATGGCACGCGCAAAATTTGAACGCAACAAACCCCACGTCAACATCGGTACCATCGGTCACGTTGACCACGGGAAAACCACGCTAACCGCTGCAATTACCGCAACTCTAGCGGTGACCGGTCAAGCGAAAGCTCGCAAGTACGCTGATATCGACGCAGCACCGGAAGAAAAAGAGCGGGGAATTACCATTAACACCGCTCACGTTGAATATGAAACTAATCAACGTCACTATGCTCACGTGGACTGCCCCGGTCACGCGGACTATGTGAAAAACATGATCACCGGAGCCGCTCAGATGGACGGCGCCATCCTGGTGGTGTCCGCCGCTGATGGTCCCATGCCTCAAACTCGTGAGCACATCCTCTTGGCCCGTCAGGTGGGTGTTCCTAGCTTGGTGGTCTTCTTGAACAAACAAGACCAAGTCGATGATGAAGAACTCCTCGAATTGGTTGAATTGGAAGTCCGCGAACTCCTGAGCGAGTACGACTTCCCCGGCGATGATATTCCCATCGTCACCGGCTCGGCTCTCAAAGCCATTGAAGCTCTCGAAGGCAACCCCAAACTCGGTGCGGGTGAAGATGAGTGGGTTGACAAAATCCTCAAACTCATGGAAGAAGTGGACGGTTATGTGCCCACCCCTGAGCGGGATGTGGATAAAGACTTCTTGATGGCTGTTGAGGACGTGTTCTCGATTACCGGTCGGGGGACGGTTGCCACCGGACGGATCGAGCGCGGTATCATCAAAGTTGGTGACACCGTGGAACTCGTGGGGATCCGTGATACCCGCAGCACCACCGTCACCGGTGTGGAAATGTTCCAGAAAACCTTGGATCAAGGGATGGCTGGGGACAACGTGGGTGTACTCCTGCGTGGGATTCAAAAAGCTGACATTGAGCGGGGTATGGTGTTGGCCAAACCCGGCACGATTAACCCTCACACCAAGTTTGAAGCTGAGGTGTACATCCTCAATAAAGATGAAGGCGGCCGTCACACCCCCTTCTTCCCCGGCTACCGTCCTCAGTTCTATGTGCGGACAACGGACGTGACCGGAACCATCAGCGACTTCACCGCTGACGATGGTAGTGATGCGGAAATGGTCATGCCTGGCGATCGCATCAAAATGACCGTTGAATTGATCAACCCCGTGGCAATCGAACAAGGAATGCGCTTTGCCATTCGTGAAGGCGGTCGGACCGTCGGCGCGGGTGCTGTGGCTAAAATCCTTCAGTAGGCCCTCGGCTTGATTCGATGATTAGGGGTGCAGTTGATGTACCCCTAATTTGCGCTCTGACGGGCATCACCCCGATGCCCTCTTTTTAACTGAACCTCGACAATTAAACACCGTTCACTATCATGGCAACGATTCAGCAGCAAAAAATTCGTATTCGCTTAAAAGCCTTTGACCGTCGTCTTCTCGACACATCTTGCGACAAAATTGTTGACACGGCTAATCGCACCAGTGCCACGGCGGTGGGGCCCATTCCTCTACCCACGAAACGCCGGGTTTATTGTGTGCTGCGATCGCCCCACGTCGATAAAGACTCTCGTGAGCACTTTGAAACTCGTACCCACCGGCGCATTATTGATATTTATCAACCCTCCTCAAAAACGATTGATGCCCTAATGAAGCTGGATCTGCCCGCCGGGGTTGATATTGAGGTTAAACTCTAGAGACACGAGAGTGCTGATAAAACGGGGCTTGTGATGAGTATCCCCTGTGGTGTCTTGGTGTAATCCGACCAGGAAGACAGGGGATTGTCTGGTAATGAGTTAGAATGAAAGACGCAACTCTGACAGACGGAATCATGGCTACCTCGTCTTCTATCGCCGTTCGAGAACTTCCTTTATTTCCTCTTCCGGAGGTCGTCCTGTTTCCGGGTAGACCGCTGCCTCTGCATATTTTTGAGTTTCGCTACCGCATGATGATGAACACCATCCTCCAAGGCGATCGTCGCTTTGGCGTGCTCATGTGGGACCCGAACAATCATGAAGCCGCCCCAGTGGGGTGTTGTGCTGAGATTATCCAACATCAGCGGTTGCCGGATGATCGCCTGAAAATTTGGACGATAGGCCAACAGCGGTTTCGGGTCTTGGACTATGTGCGGGAGAAGCCCTACTATGTGGGCTTAGTGGAGTGGATGGAAGATCACCCCCCCCAGCAGGACTTATATCCCTTAGCCACGGATGTAGAAGAACTTTTGCGGGATGTGGTTCGCCTCTCGGCTAAGTTAATGGATCGCGAGATTGAACTGCCCGAAGATATCCCCAGCCTGCCGACGGAACTGTCCTATTGGGTGGCGGGGAATCTCTATGGCGTGGCCTCAGAACAGCAAACACTGTTGGAGATGCAGGATACGGCCACTCGTCTAGAGCGAGAATCGGAAATCCTCACTACAACCCGAAATCATCTCGCGGCTCGAACGGTTCTCAAAGATACCTTTGACCCTTCCTAACGAGGTGAATCTGTCTTGTTGTTGTCGACTTATCCTTAAACTACTATGGGTGAAGCCAAACGTCGTAAAGAAGCCTTGGGCGAAAAGTACGGTCAGGAGCCTTATATCCTTCCCTGGCTACCGATTACCAAACGACAGTCGGAGCAATTCCTGAAATGGACGAGCCGAGGAGCTTGGGCGGGAATTGTTGGTCTGATTGTTGTCTGGCTGACGGTGGTCTTTATTGCTCCCTCCTTGGGTTGGTGGGGACTCGGTCAGTAAATAAATGGGTGTCCAAGGGACTGGAGATTGATAGAAATTTTAAATAAGTTTACGGTTCACTCATAATTGAAGTCTGAGGATTGTTCGGGGGGTCTCCTTGTGATCCCCAGAGTCTCTTGAACAAAAAGTCCTGAATCCCGAGAAACATCCCTGAAAAGCAAAGGTGAGATACGGTAAGGATTTCTGCCTATCGCTACCTAGGTTCAACCCCGGCTTTGAGGTCATCTGTGTTCTACGATACCCCGGCTTTGGGTAACCTAAGTTAGCGTTGGGCAAGTTTCCCAGCTCGACGACCGTCCGTTGGGACATCACTGTGTTGGCTTGCCTAGAGACCCAAGATGAGAGACATTGTTAAGTAAATCTTAAATTGTTAACCCGCGTCTCGCGTGTGAGAGGAGGAGAACTGTGTTTATACGACTTGCCGAACAGCATCGTCAATTCGTCCAGGAGTTGGTGATGAACCTAAAAGCTTTAGCCATTGTGCTGGAGCGTCGGGGCTATCTCGCTTCGTGCTATACCTGCGGCAGTCAGATGAACAGTGCCTCATTCATGGTAAGCCTGGGGGATAATCATCTTATCCGTTTCTTGGTGTCTGACTACGGTATCACCTGGACTGAGATGCGCGACGATCGCGAACTGATGAAGCTCGAAGGGGCCGAAGCGATCGCCCAACTGCAAGAGTTAGCCAATCTGGTGAAATACCAAATTGCTCCCCAAGATTATCGCCCAACGGCCGTCCAACAGGCGTAAAATAGGGGTAGATCCCTGCGATCGCAGCATTTTAACCCTTGCTATTGGGTATTTCCCATGACAGATATCGATATTGGCTGGCAGCACTGTTATATTGACACCAACCGCATCCGACTGCATTGTGTAACTCAAGGAGAAGGAGACCTGGTGGTCCTCCTCCATGGCTTCCCCGAGTTTTGGTACTCCTGGCGTTATCAAATCCCGGCCCTGGCGCGGCATTTCAAGGTTGTTGTCCCGGATTTGCGAGGCTACAACGACTCCGATAAGCCCGCCAGTGGCTATGATCTCGACACCCTCAGCCAAGACGTGCGGGGAACCATTGCCGCTCTAGGGTATCGTAGCGCCCATATTGTCGGTCATGACTGGGGAGGGGCGATCGCCTGGCATTTGGCTCACACCTATCCCGAGTCTATTAACCGCCTGGCTATCCTCAATGCGCCCCACCCCCACCAGTTCACTCAGGCCCTTGCCAGTAACCTCGACCAACTTCGCCGCAGTTGGTACGTGTTGGCCCTACAAATCCCCAATCTCCCCGAATGGGTGATTCGTAATAACCTCAAAGACTTCGTGCAAAATATCTTCCGGGAAAACGCTATCCGGAAAGGGGCATTTGGCCAGGAAGATAACCAAATTTACCAAGCCGCCCTGGAAAAACCCGGCGTACTCAACTCCATCGTTAAATACTACCGTCAACTTTCAGCCCCCCAAACCTGGCTCAAAGGCTGGGGGCGATCGCTCGATCCCATCACCGTCCCCACCCTAGTTCTCTGGGGTGAAGATGATTCGTTCTTGAGTCCCAGCCTAACCCAAGGGTTTGAGAAGCTGATCACGGCTCCCTTCCAACTGGAACTCATTTCTCAATGTGGTCATTGGATTCAGCAGGAAGTGCCGCAAACCGTTAACCGGAAACTGCTAAACTTCCTCACCATCAAGTAACGATAAATGGGGGCGAACTCTCATTCACCCCCATTCCTCTGCGCCGCAGATGAGAACATCTAGGCTTCCCAGCCGGCGTTAATGGCTGTGGCTGTGGCTGTGGCTGTGGCTGTGACTATGACTGTGACCATGGCCATGGTCATGGCCGTGACCATGAGCCAAACCATCCTCATCATGATTATGGAAGCGTCGGGCCACTTCAACCCCTAATTGGGGATTCACCTCAAATCCTTCTTCTGAGAGGAGTTCCTCAATATGGGACTCGGCCCAGCCGGCCACCATCTCCAGAAATTCCGGGCGATCGTTCACACAGGGCATCTGGACATAGGTGACATCAGGATAACGACGGTGCATCTCATGGACAATATGATGCACATCCAACAGGGTCTCATGGTTTTCCGTCGCGAAACCAATGGGCATCATCACGATCGCCCGCGCCCCCAACTGCACCAAATTATCAATGGCTTGATTCGGATTCGGCTGCGTCCATTCAATCAAGGGGGTGTCATGGTTCAGCCAACCCACCGAAATCAGGGGATAGCGATACATCAGCCGTTCCCGTACCGCCTCATAGAGTGCCTGACTCTCATCAACCCCAGAGGTAAAGCCCTTAGCCTTCATGGGACAGCCATGATTCATCAAAACAATGCCAATTTGTGACGGGAGATAGGCCGCCGCCAACTCCTCGGCGATGCGTTCCTCCACCATCATCGCCATCAAATCCAGATATTGGGGCTGATTGTAGAACGAGGGAATATATTTCAACCCCTTAACCCAATGCTCCTCGCCCTCAGCTAACTTGGAGAGAGCCTGATTCACCTGTTCAACAGCAATACCACTGGTAAACACCGAATCCACCACCAGCAGGGGATAAATCAAGAGTTTCGTGAAGCCTTGCGCTTTCACCTCAGCCAACACCTGTTCCGGGAGGAAGGGAGCGCAGAAGTTGAAGGCCTTAAACACCTGAATGCGATCGCCCCAGCGTTCCTGAAGCTTTTGCTCAATCCCCGCCCGTTGTTGCTCAAAAATGGCATTGTGGGGGGAGATAAAATCATGATGTTGATGACCCCACTCATGACGGTCAAAAATTGCCAATAACCGGGCTAAGGGGGGATAAAGCCAATCCGGAACCGGGGCAAACTTGGCGGTGAGCAGGTGCAGGGCCTGTTCATTGTAATTTGCGAAATCATCATAGCTCTCCACCTCACCGTATCCCATTAAGAGAACGGCGACGCGATGGTCTGATGGAGTAGAGTTCGGCGAATGGGTGGTCTGTTCGTGGGTAACAACCAAGATGACAGTCTCCTCTGAAGCGATCTAACGGGCTGTAACGGATTTGGCACGTTACAGCAGATAATGCCAACATAACATAGCTGTTTGACCCGCTGTCATTGTCATCTCCTGACTCGATGACCCTTTATCTCTGTCCCGGGGTTCACCCCCCCAGTCTCAGTGAACGGTTGTGCCAAGTGCTGGGGCTAACACAGGTTCTCATCCTACCCACCTCAACTCACCCTCCCTATTCCCCCCTCCATGTCTTCGATTTTGCCCGCCAGCAGGGGCTAGACGAGCTTTGTTTTTTGGCCTTTAGTGCGGGAGTGGTTGGGGCCATGGGAGCGGCTTGGATGTGGCAACAGCAGGGGGGAAGGGTTAAGGCGATTATTGCCTTAGATGGTTGGGGGGTTCCTCATCTCGGGGAGGTTCCCTTGCATCGTCTCAGTCATGATCTAAGGACCGATCAGCAATCTGGCTGGTTGGGGGTGGGGGGCGATCGCTTTTATGCCGATCCCCCTGTGGCTCATTTGGAGTTATGGGCCTATCCTGAACGGGCGCGAGGGCTATGGCTAGCGGAGTCGGGGTTGAGGCAATACACCGATGCAGCGACGTTTATGCGAGCAATGCTGAGGCGTTATGGTGAGTTAGACTGATGAGCTTGTTGCATAAGGGGTTTGGGGATTTTATTCTAAATTCGAGAATATCAAATAAAATGGAAACTAATGTCTTGTAATCCTCAATTGATGCTCAAACCTCAAGATGTGGTGATTTTACTGAAAGTCCATTGTTGGCAAGGAAACTGGACCTATGAGCAGTTAGCTTTGTCCCTAAAGACCAGTACGTCTGTTGTCTATGAGTCATTGAGGCGTTGTGAGCTGTCCCGTTTATACCATCGGAACCATCGTCGGGTGATGCGGGAGGCGTTGCTAGAATTTTTGGTGCATGGGGTTAAGTATGCGTTTCCGGCAACGGTAGGCACTTTAAAGCGAGGTATTCCAACCGCTCATTCGGCTGAGCCGCTTAAGGGTCTTTTGTCGGTTAGTGAATCAATCCCTTATGTTTGGGCATTTTCTAGGGGGACAGTCAAAGGACAGGAAATTAAGCCTTTATATAGGCAGCTTTCAGATGTGATTGAGGATGATCGCCGTTTTTACGAAATTCTCTGTCTTGTGGAAGCCCTACGCATTGGCAAGGTCCGGGAGCAAGAGTTGGCGATCCGCGTTTTAAAGGAAAGGTTATATGAATAATCCATTGATGGCTAATTTAGCCCAGGTAGCAAGGGTTTTGGCTCCGATTCCTGAACGGTTTGTGTTTACGGGGGGAGCGACAATAGTGCTATATCTCGGGGAGATTTTATGGGATGAGGTTCGGCCAACGTTGGATGTGGATTGTGTGGTGGAGATTACGACGCGGGCGGATTATTACCGTTTGGCAGAACAGTTACGGGGGGTGGGATTGGAGGAGGAGCAAGGGAAGGGTGTGCCGTTATGTCGTTGGCGTTATAATGACCTCATTATTGATGTGATGCCCTGTGATGAGTCGGTGTTGGGTTTTACCAATCGTTGGTATTCAGAGGCGATCGCCCATCGAGTGAGTTACAGGTTGCCTGATGGTCAAGAGATTTGGATTTTTCCACCGATTTATTTTCTAGCGAGTAAGGTTGAGGCGTTTAAAGGACGGGGTGGAGATTTGCGTTTTTCTAAGGATATAGAAGATATTGTCCTGTTGTTAGACGGATGTGAGGAATTATTGACAGATTTTCGTAGGGCTAACCCAGATGTTAAAGATTTTTTACGGTCTTGGTTTCAACAAAGTCGAGAACAATTTGAAGAAGCGATCTACGTTTTTTTGCCCTCTTCGAGTGAAGGAAGAGAAGACTATATTTTTGCTTTGCTCGATGAGCTTTGCCAAGAAACTCAAGAAGAATTATAGGACTTTTTCAAGGGCTTATAGGGCTTATCCAGAACGGGCGCAAGGGCTTTAGCTGCCAGAGTTTGTCCCATACCCAAAATCGACACAGCGACCTTTATTCGAGCTATGTTGAGACGTTATGGAGAATTAGAGGGTTGGCGTTGTTTAGCACGCCAAGCCCCATAGACAAGTCTGAGGGCTTCTTTGGAGACGCGATCGCTCAAATAGGTCCATAATACCTCTAAGGTCGCCCCAGGATGACGATCGCAGACTTGTTCAATTTCCCGTTGTTGTTCCGAGGGCACCAACCGATCTAAATCCACCGGCTGCCCCATTTCTAAGAGTTCCGCCAAGTGGCGCACAATGCGAGAGGGAGGTAAATTACGCTCCTGGGCGATCGCCTCAATATCCCATCCTTTCTGATGCAATTCCAGACTATACAGATGGGTAGAACTGGGTTCCTGGCTGCGAGGGAAGTGATGGCCCTCTCGCTTAATCACCGCTTTCATCAAGCGAATTTCCTCATAGGGATAGACTCCCCCTAAATACTCATACACCGGTTTCAACTTATCTGTATTCACAGCGCAGAGGGCTTGGCGAATCGGCTGTTGATGATCCAGGGGAACTAGGGCATCAATATCAATCTCCTCTCCCCCATGCAGGAGTCGTTCCAGATGGCCATAAATTGTCCCGGGGGTGAGGTTACGGGCCAGGGCAATCTCCTCAACGCTTTTACCCTGTTGACATAAGGCTAAGGTTTCCTGGTGAGTTTCCCCAACTGTTGTCGAGAAGCGGCTTGTCTGGCGTTTGGGGGGGGCGCTGGCTTCCCCGGTGGTAAACTCACGAATGAGAGCCACAAAGCGATCGCCATAATGCTCCAGTTTATAACGCCCCACCCCCGAGAGTTGACCAAACTCTGCCAGGGTTTGCGGCCGTTGCTGGGCCATCAGCCGTAGGGTTGAGTCGGGAAAAATCGTGTAGGGAGCGGCGGAACGTTCATTGGCGATTTGTTTGCGCAACGCTCGTAGTTGGAACATTAAGGCGTCGGCTTCGGCGGCTAAGGGACTGCGGCGATCGCCCTCTAAAGCACTAACGGTACGGGGAAGCGCCACCTCTACCTTACGCTGTTGGCGCATAATCTCCCAACTGAGGGCATTGAGTTTCAAGACGGAATAGCCATCATCGGTTTCATCTACAAAGCCGCGATGTTTGAGGGTTCGGGCTAAGGCCCGCCATTGATCGGCCGTGCGATCCTTGCCAATCCCATAGGTGGAGAGGCGATCGTGGCGATATTTCTTGATTTTCTCCTTTTTCGAACCTCGTAACACATCAATAATATGCGTCACCCCAAACCGTTCTTGACAGCGGGCCACACAGGAGAGAAACTTCATGGCTTCAACCGTCCAATCCTCAATGGGTTTGGGATTGCGACAGTTATCACAGGTTTGACAGGGTTCGCTGAGGGTTTCTCCAAAGTAGCGTAAGAGAATACTGGGGCGACATTCGGTGCTATCCGCATAGTCGATGACTTGGCGCAACTGTTGGCGGGCAATCCGTTGTTCCTGTTCATCAGGCTTTTGGCTGATCATCCAATCGACTTTGCTGACATCGCCATAACTGAGAAAGAGAATACATTGGGCCGGTTCTCCATCTCGCCCGGCGCGGCCGGTTTCTTGGTAATAGCCTTCTAGGGTTTTGGGTAAGTCATAGTGAATGACAAAGCGCACATCGGGTTTGTTGATTCCCATTCCGAAGGCGATGGTGGCGACAATCACTTGTACATCGTCGCGAATGAAGCGGGTTTGGTTGTCGGCCCGATCTCGGTCACTCATTCCCGCATGATAGGGCAGTGCCTCGATGCCATCTTGGCGCAGTTTGTCCGCCAGCTTATCCACTTGGCGGCGACTGAGACAGTAGATAATCCCTGAGCCTCCTTGACGGATCAGTTGGTAGATTTGCTGGTAGCTATCCCGTGTTTTGGGGCGTACTTCATAGGTGAGATTGGGGCGGTAGAAGCTGGCGATATGGACTTGGGGCCGCTTCAGGGACAGTTGCTGGATGATATCCTGGCGGACGCGATCGGTGGCGGTGGCGGTGAGGGCCGTGACGGGGACTTCGGGATAATACTGGCGCAGGCGCGAGAGTTGGCGGTATTCGGGCCGGAAGTCATGGCCCCATTCCGAGACGCAATGGGCCTCGTCGATGGCGAAGCCGGAGAGGCCGGGTTGCGATCGCAGTTGACTGAGAAACTCCAGGAAATGCTCACTTAAGAGACGTTCGGGGGCGACATAGAGCAGTTTAATATCCCCCTGACGCACTGCCCGGATGCGATCGCGCGCCTCGACACCTTTAAGGGTACTATTCAGGAAGGTCGCCCCTAAGCCGTTGGCCTGTAAACTATCCACTTGATCTTGCATCAAGGCGATGAGAGGAGACACCACCACCGTCACCCCGGGCCGTAATAGGGCGGGAAGTTGAAAACATAGGGATTTTCCGCCCCCAGTCGGCATAATCACCAGTTGGTCCTGATTTTCTAGGGAGGCTTCAATAATCCCCTGTTGACCAGGACGGAAGCGATCATAGCCAAAGTATTGTTTTAGGGCGCGATCGAGGGAGTCAGATGGGGAAGCGGACACGAATCCTGTAACGATTGGATTGAGCGTCTCCATCTTACCAGAGAGCGTTCCCAGGGGGCCGCCTTAACCTGAAATGAGTTTGCCCGAGGGGGGGCGATCGCCCTCTAGGAGGGTCGCCATAATCATCCCTGAATGGTCTTCGTCAAACCTTAACAGGATAGCTTCACAAATTGACGTTTTATGATTACAATAAAGCCAAGATTCCCAAATCATGTTCATTTTATAGATTAACATCTTTTCAAATTGAGGATATCATAATTGTTTCTCAATACTGATTGACAAATCAGGGAGCCACACCGCTTACTTCTTTAACTCGTAACCTTCATGGACAACTTACCTCAATGGCTACCGGATACTCCCATTGTTCCCTTTACGGTTCTTCTGCTTGTTGTCCTGACTGTTCCTCCCTTATTTGAGCGGTTAAGACTTCCAGGATTGGTTGGACTCATTGCCGCAGGGGTCTTCCTCGGAGGAGATGGAATTGGACTCCTAGATCACACGGATGATTACATGAAACTGTTTACGGACATTGGTAAAATTTATTTAATGTTCGTTGCTGGCTTAGAAATTGACTTATCTGAATTTCAGCGCAAAAAAGACCGCTCTTTAGTATTTGGGTTTGCTACTTTTGCTATTCCCTTGACAGCGGGAACTTTCATGGCGAGTCAATTCGGTTTCGGCTGGAATGCTTCTATTTTAATTGGCTCTCTCTTGGCGTCTCATACTCTGTTAGGCTATCCAATTGTCAGCCGCCTTGGGGTGGCGGGCAATGAAGCTGTTACTATCACCATTGGGGCCACCATTTTTACGGATATTGCTGCTCTCTTGGTTTTAGCGATTTGCCTCTCGATTCATGGTGGCGATTTCTCGGCGAGCAGTTTAATTATTCAAGTTACCGCGCTAGGACTCTATACGGTCGCTGTTTTGGTGGGACTTGACCGGTTGGGAAAAATTTATTTCCGTCGTACAGGGGATGAAGAAAGTAACCAATTTTTGTTTATTCTTTTGGCAGTGTTTGTGGCCGCTGTTGGTGCTGAGATTATCAATGTTGACCAAATTGTGGGGGCATTTTTAGCAGGGTTAGCAGTTAATGATGTTGTTGGCCGTGGGCCGGTGGAGAATAAGGTCGAGTTTGTGGGCAGCACCCTCTTTATTCCCTTCTTTTTTGTTGGGATGGGCTTGCTCCTAGATTTAGGCGCCTTTATGGAGAGTTTTACTCAAAATTTAGGCTTTGTTATTGCCATTGTCTTAACCTTACTCGGGGCTAAATTTCTGGCATCCCTGACTGTCAAGCTTATTTATGGTTACAACCTGAATAGTCTAATGACTATGTGGTCGTTGTCCATTCCCCAAGTTGCTGCCACGCTTGCTGCTGCCTTAGCTGGGTTTAATGCTGGATTGATTCCCGATTGGGTGTTTAATAGTGTTGTGGTGTTGATGTTAATCACATCCGTGATTGGTCCGTTGGCAACATCCCATTTTGCCCGTCGGCTTCCCTTATCGGGAGGGAGTTTAGATGTAGGGTCAGATGAAGATGACAATGCCTTACCTTCCTTAACCTTTTTTCCCAAAGAGAAACCCTTTAAAGTAGTTGTGCCCGTTGCTAATCCTCTGACGGAACGCTATTTGATTGAGATGGCAGCGATTTTGGCTCGTCAGCGTTCCGGTTCCATTGTGCCTCTATCCGTTGCTGAGGCTCATCTGCAAATGGATGAACCGGAGTTAGATGTAGCCATTCGCCGTAGTGAGCGACTCTTAGAACGGGCTTTGGAGGTGAGTCATGAGTTTCAGGTTGAGGCGATTCCTCGGGTTCGGATTGATGGTGATGTGGCTCATGGGATTAGTCGCACTGCTCGGGAGGAGAATGCGAGTGCCATTGTTATGGGTTGGAATGAGAATATTGGTATTCGAGCGCGGCTGTTTGGCAGTGTGGTTGATAGTGTCTTTTGGTCTTCTCATTGTCCGGTGGGGGTGATGCGTCTGTTAGATGATCCCCTCAACATTCATAAAATTTTGGTTCCGGTAAAAAGTTTAGCCCCGCAAGTGATGGAGGCGATGCGATTTGCTCAGTTGTTTGCAGAGTCGAACCAGGCGGAGTTAACGTTGCTTCATGTCTGCGATCGCCGCACCACGCCACAGCAGATTCAGGAATTTGAGACGGCGTTGATGAAAATTTTTCATGGTGGTGTTTCCCAGGTTCCCGGCCAGATGAAAACGGTAGTCTCGGATGATGTGGCACAGGCTATTTTAGAAGCCTCGCAAGAGATGGATATGGTGGTTCTCTGTTCCCGACGACGGCGTACCGCTGGGGGATTGGCGGTGAGTGACGTGGCTACGAAGATTTTGGGACAGATTAGCTGTTCGATGGTGTTGTTTGGAGAACCCCATTGGTAGAGATGTCCGAGAAGCAAGGGTTGCGGCGATCGCTATTACAGACTCGTCGTCAGTTGTCTGAGGGGGACTGGCGCGATCGCAGCGATCGCCTCTGTGAGCAAATTCGCCAACTTTCCCTATTCCAGTCGGCCCAAACGGTTCTCAGTTATGTCAGTTTTCGTCGGGAACCGGATGTCTTGCCCTTGGTGACTGGGGAGCGTCACTGGGGATTTCCTCGCTGTGTGGGAGAGTCCTTAGAATGGCATTCTTGGCAATGGGGTGATGACTGGCTTCCGGGGGCCTTTGGTATTCTCGAACCCCATCCTGACTCCCCCCAGATTGCCCCTGAAACCGTGGATTTAATCTTAGTTCCGGCCCTGGCTTGCGATAAACGGGGATATCGCCTGGGATATGGCGGCGGGTTTTACGATCGCCTCCTCAGTCAACCCCAATGGCGAGAGATTCCCACGCTGGGGATTGTCTTCGAGTTCGCCTATCTCCCCCAACTCCCCGTTGAACCCTGGGATTGTCCCCTGACGGGAGTTTGCACCGAGGCGCGATGGGTGAAAACCCAGCCCTGACAGCAATGCTACATTAGAAGTGTCGCCCCTCTCCCTTGTGCGCCATGACCGTCAGAAAAAACCCGACCTCCTTCCCGGATCACACCCACCTCCCCTGTGACGATGAAGCCTCCATGGAAGATTGGACAAAAACCTTTACTCCTTTACCGGATCACACCCAACTTCCCTGTGAGGATGGCACCTTCGTGAAGAACTTTCAAGAACATCCGCAAAGCATTCTCCTCACGGATTCGATTCTCCCCATCCTCAACGCCAAACATCCCGAGGGAGATTACTGTATCGGTCAAGATAGTGGAATTTACTGGCGCATCACCGATCCTTCCCTCCGGGGTGCCGTCTCTCCCGATTGGTTTTATGTTCCTAACGTTCCTGCCACGTTAGACGGACAAGCGCGGCGTTCCTACGTCCTTTGGCAAGAACATATCCCCCCCCAGATTGTTATCGAGTTTGTCTCAGGGACGGGAGCTGAGGAACGGGATAAAACCCCCTGGACAGGGAAATTTTGGGTCTATGAAACGGTGATTCGTCCGGCGTACTACGCGATTTATGAGGTGCGACGGGCCACGGTGGAGGTGTATGGCTTAGTCCGCAATCACTACGAGTTGATTCCGCCTAATGAACGGGGCCACTTCCCCATTTCTGAGTTGGGGGTTGAGTTAGGCATTTGGACTGGACGCTATGGCAATATGGAACTCCCCTGGCTGCGTTGGTGGGATAGTCAGGGGAATTTACTGCGACATGGCGAGGAGCGAGCTGAGCAAGAACGTCAGCGGGCCGAGCAAGAACATCAGCTCGCTGAGCAAGAACGTCAGCGGGCCGAGCGTCTGGCGGCGCGCTTGCGGGAATTAGGTATTGACCCGGATGAGGAAGCACTTAATACATAATTAGGTGTATTTGTCAACCCCCTAATTTTATTTATCCATGATTCCCCGGTAGCCGCCAAATAGCGCAAAGCCAAAATACTTCCAGGGAACAGCGACGTCTTGGAAACCGGCTGAGGTTAACATCTGGAGATGGCTTTGCAAACTGGCTAAGCGGTCTTGTGCTGAATGGCCTTGGGGAACACTCTCACCCACTTTAGCGCGGGTGGCGGCGATCGCCTCCCCTTGTTTCTGGGCCCATTCCTCACGCACAGACTGATAAACCTCTCTGAGGTGAGGAGTTTCGGGAACCACGGGGTCAGCATTCCAAAAACATCCCCCCGGCTCTAAGATACGAAACACCCAGTTAAACAGGGTTTGTTTCATCTCATCGCTGAGATGGTGAATGGCCAGGGAGGAGACACAGGCTTGGGCCCCTTCAATGGCGACATCCCCCTCATGGCGCGAGGCTAAGTCACCGAAATCGGCGCAAATTGGCTCCCAACGGTTGTTATCACCGGCCTGGATGATTTTCTGTTGGGCAAATTCCAGCATACGCGGCGAGTAGTCGATGGCGAGAACTTGCGCTTGGGGACAGCGTTTTAACAGTCGTAGGCTTAACTCTCCAGTTCCACAGCCGAGATCGATAATTGTTGCACAGTCGGCGGGAACACAGCGAACGATGCTATCAAGCATCTCGGTATAGCGAGGAAGAAGGGTCCGAATCCCCTCGTCAAAGTCCTGGGTATTGGGGAAGATTTCGCCGGGATAGACAGGTTTACTCATAAAGATAGGTGGAGAGGTTGCGGTAAATGGGGGTTAGGAGGGAGCTGAGTTGAGAATCTCCTCGATATGGATCGGACTTTTCCGGTAAGGTGAGCATAGACCTATCTTACCGATACTCCCGGTCATGTACATCCAACAGCTCTGTCTCACTCATTACCGTGGTGCTGCTTCGTTATCCCTGAATCTCCATGAGAGGCTGAATGTCTTAGTCGGGGTTAATGGTGCGGGTAAGTCTACGGTTCTCGACGCGATCGCCATTCTGCTATCTTGGATGGTGAGCCGGATTCGACAGTCTGGGACCTCGGGGCGATCGCTGTCTGAAGCCGAGATTATGAATGGAGAGTCTTGGGCGTCGCTGGAGATCGTTTGTGGGGATGAACACCAATCTTTATCTTGGAGACTTTCCAAGAGTCGTCGTGGACATGGTAGTCCTCTTCAACCCAGTGATTTACAGCAACTGAGTCACTATACGAAAACGCTTCAAGGTCAAATTTCTCAAGCTAACTCTTGGGTAAATCTTCCCCTTTTTGTCTATTATCCGGTTCATCGAGCTGTTTTAGATATCCCTCTCCGTATTCGTAGCAGTCATCGGTTTGATTTACTGAGTGCGTATGATCAGTCCCTCACAACGGGAGCCAATTTTAGAACGTTTTTTGAGTGGTTTCGGGAACGGGAAGATTTGGAGAATGAGATTTTAGTCCAACAGTTGCCGTTATTTCGAGAAGAGGGCCAGCAGGTTCACCGCGATCGTCAATTGGAGGCGGTTCGTGCTGCAATTAGTCAGCTTTTGCCCGAATTTCAGCACTTGACGGTTCGTCGCAGTCCGTTGCGTATGGAAGTTGAGAAAAATGGCGAAGTTCTCACAGTTAATCAACTTTCCGATGGGGAAAAGTGCCTAATCGCCATGGTCGGGGATTTAGCCCGTCGAATGGCGATCGCAAATGCCACTAAAGCGAATCCGTTAGATGGAGAGGGAGTTATTTTAATTGATGAATTGGAGTTACATTTACATCCGAAATGGCAACGAATGATTGCCCCTAGGTTGCGACAAGTTTTTCCAAATTGCCAGTTTATTGTTTCGACTCATTCACCCCATATCTTGACTCATGTTGAAGCCGAAACCATTGTTCTACTTACCCGAAACAATGATGAAATTCAAGTGAAAACTCCCTCAGAATCCTATGGAAAGTCAGTTGAGCGAATTTTAGAAGATATCATGGAGTTAGAGACTACACGACCAACAGTAGTGAGTCAAAAACTTCATGAAATTTATGAAATGATTAGTGTTGACCAATGTGAGATAGCACATCAACAGATTCAGGATATGCGCCAGCTAATTGGTGATGACCCAGAGTTGACGAAAGCTGAGATTTTGATTCAACGGAAGAAGCTTATTGGAAAATGAAGTACATTCAAAAAAAGGACGATTGACAAATTAGGACTCAACATTCCCAAACTTCGAGCAGCCAGAAAATTAGCGGTTGAGCCTTTTTTAGATGACTGTTTATCTGTTGATGAGCTACGTCAGTTTGTTGAATTTTACTTAAAAGAGAGAGAAGACGGTCGCCTAAATTCTTTTTGGACAACGATCAACTCTCTCTTTAGCCACTTGATTGATTGAAATTCTATCGCCTAGCCAATTCAGCGATTTAGGTCACTGTTTAACTTCTAAATCGACTTGGAGAATCGCTGTTGTTTCCGCTCGCGGCTATAGGCATCAAAACAGTAGGCGATATTCCGAACCATCAAACGCCCACTCGGTGTCACTTCGATTATATCACAGCCATTGATGACTAAGCCATCCTCTTCAAACTCTTGTAACATCCGTAAGTCGAGGGCAAAATATGTATCAAAGTCAATGCCATGTTTCTGGGAAATCTCGCGTTTGTCGAGGCGGAAGTGACACATCAATTCCATAATGACTTCCCGACGTAAGAGATTGTCCGGTTCTGCGAGTTTGACGAGTTTCTCGATGGGGGTTTGCTTCTCCTCAATGGCTCGGTAAAAATCTTTCAATCCTTTGTAATTCTGCACATAAACATCGTGCAGCATACTGATAGCAGTGACGCCGAAACCAAAGAGTTCAGAGTCGGGTTTGGTGGTATAACCTTGGAAGTTACGATGTAGTTCGCCTTTGCGTTGGGCGATCGCCAACTCATCTCCAGGCTTGGCAAAGTGGTCCATGCCAATAAAGACATAACCATTATCGGTCAATTCGTCAATGGTCATATGGACGATTTCCAGTTTTTCTTCGGAACTGGGGAGGGTTTCTTCCAGAATCCGTTTTTGCACCGGTTTCATCCAGGGAACATAGGCGAAGTTAAACACCGCAATGCGATCGGGATTGAGTTGAATGGTTTTGGCGATGGTGTCGCGGAAGGTATCGAGGGTTTGATAGGGAAGTCCATAAATCAGATCCACATTCACACTCTCAAAGTCCGCTTCTCGCATCCAAGCCATGACATTGAAGAGGAGTTCTTCTGGCTGAACCCGGTTGATGGCTTCTTGAACGACGGGGTTGAAATCTTGAATCCCAAAACTAATGCGGTTAAAGCCGAGTTTTCTTAAAAAGAGGATATAGTCGCGATCAATGTAGCGAGGATTGACTTCGATGGAGATTTCTGCATCCTCAGCAAAGGTGAAATGCTCATGCAGCTTGTTCCAGAGTCGTTCGAGTTGTTCGGGGTTGAGATAATTTGGCGTTCCCCCTCCCCAGTGCATTTGTTGCACGAGGCGATCGCCGTCAATCAAGGGAGCCGTCTGTTCGATGTTTTCAAAGAGATAATCCAGATAAGGATTCGCCACTTTATCTTTCAGTTGGGTGACGATAACATTGCAGCCGCAAAAGTAACAGGCACTCTCACAAAAGGGAATGTGACAGTAGAGCGATAAGGGAGTTTTCTTGGCATTTCCACGGGCGATCGCCTCGTAAAAGTCCTGTTGATTAAAGTCCGAACTCAGTTCTGTGGCGGGGGGATAACTGGTGTAGCGGGGGGTGGGGTGGTTATGTTTTTGTAAAAGCTGAGCGTCAAAGCGAACTGATTGAGTGGAAACTTCCATGGGAATCAAAAAAAATCAGGAAATGGTGTAAAATTGAGCATCAAAAAAACGGCGATCGCCCAAGTTGGGACTTATCGCGATCGCCGCAACTGAGAATCAGGAGAGATCGCAGAACCATCGAGAGGAGAATGGCTCCATCAACGGGCCACAGGATGGGCCCGTTCGGTACTTCCTGGCTTATCCTGGCGAGTCAACAAATCAAACACATGATCGCCAACCGCCGCTTTCACATCAGCCTCTAACCCATGCATCACATCACGGTTGAGTTGAAAGGCTAAATTGGCTTCTTCAACAATCCTTTGGGCCAAGGCCTCATCCACTGGGAGTGCGTTCAACGCATCCCGATACTGAACTTTAAAATCCCGTCGGCTTTCGGGAGTGGGGAAGGCCGCAAACTCATGGAGGCCTGTTCCCTGATTGGGAGGAAGATCTAACGCCGAACGAACGATGTGTTTCAGGCTTTGTCCCCCCGATAAATCTCCCATATAACGGGTGTACGCATGAGCGACGAGCAACGCCGGTTCCGTTTGGGAAATCTCTTGGAGGCGATTGACATAGGCGAGGCCCTCTGGGAGTGGCTGAATTTGCTCACGCCAGTTCTCCCCATAATAAAAGGCTAAATCTGCCTCCAGGTTCGCAGTTCGCCGCAATTGAGGAAAGTCAATCCCCGCAATCACGGGGTGTTCCCGATGACGTTCGAGTTCTTCTTCTAGGGTTCGATAGACAAAATAGAGGTTCGCCAGAAGTTTCCGGAACGGTTCTCGCTCGACAATCCCCTTGAGAAAGCACTTCATATAGGCCGTGTTTTCCGCTGCGGTGTGGGCCCGTCCCGTTCCCTCTCGCAGCAAGCTAGCTAATTGAACACTCATAGGATCTAAAACAGCGTTTTAACTTTAATCACTTTATAGCGATTTACAGGTTACGCAAGGGGGAGTTCTCAAAACTTTACATTTTGAGGTCAAGATACCATGGTTTAAGGGCAATAGAGACCCCAACGGCGGGGGGCGAATGGCGGCAGTTCCTGTCACTCACGTTAAATCACTGTGTAGCGATTATATTTCTTCTAGCTCATAGGTGTAGAATTGGGTTAATCCGCCGATGGTTTCCGCCTGAATGGTGGGGATTCCGGGGATGGGGATGGGAAGGGAGAGTTCCGTGCGGTAGATACTGAAGAGGAAGAAGTTGTCGCGATTGGTGTTGCGATCGATAATCTGTTCGATTTGGGGTCGGCTCTCCTCGACAAAAGACTGACAAAGGTCTTGGCCTCCCCGCAAACCGGTACAAACTTCCTCCTTGAGATGAGTTGCAAGAATCTCTCCCGCATAGACTCGATACTGCTCTCGGCTGGGATTGGTGACTCCCAACGCCATCCCGGCTCCGAGAACAACGATTCCGATTCCAATAAGACTTGTTTTCATAATCTCCGTTTCCGCGCTAGCTTAGAGTGACGCGGGCCATGACAACAGTCACCTATCTTAACTTCCCCCGCTAGGGTGGAATTCCAGACCCTGTGACAGCTTTACCCCTCGACGGGTGCTACGTTCGCCAGCAACGCCAGGGGAGTCAGGGTTTTGAGCTGTTCGAGTTGTTCCAAGTTGCGGACGAGGAGGGCCCCGGCGAAGCCTAACGCATTGAGGGAGATTCCGGCGCATCCCTCTTGTGTTCGCCGCACAACCATCAGCCAATCTCGGGTCGCTAGGAGGTTATAGGCCCCGGTTTGAGTTTCGGTTTTGGGAGTTCCTTCGATTAACCCGACGGCGTTGAGGAGACGATAATACTGTTGCTGGAGTTCTTCGGGGGAGCGGTTGAGGGAGATGGGTGCGATCGCATGGTTGAAGGGAAACTCAGGGGAGCGACCGATTTTGTCCAGTCCTGTCCCAACATACTCAGTTTGCGCGATCGCCCCCTCAATGGGCAAGCGATCGCCATCGGGCATCAAGGGAAGGGGAACCAGTTGCAAATGCTTATGGGGTTGACTCGCACCGGCCTCGGTCCCCCCGTTATAAAACCCCAAGCCGTCAATTTCCCGCAAGCCAATCTGTAAGGCCGCAAAATCCGCCACCGTCAGCCAGGTATTCTGATGCTCAAACTCCCGTGTCACCATGAGCAGATGATGGTCGACGACATTAAACTTATTGAGGAGACAGACATGACTGGCCGACAAGTTGGCTACAAAGAGGTTTTTGTCGTAGGGGAGGAAGGGATTAAAGGGTTTTCCCGTCTCCTGAGTCTGACGGGTTTCTGCGGCTTTGGCTTTGGCCTTGCGATCGATGTTGGCCAGGATTCTCACCAGGAAGCGAATCTCTCCCTGTTGCAAATACTCAAATTCCGTGGGAATTGGCTCCAGTGCGCCACAGTCGAGCGCGAACTGGGTTTGTTCGAGGGTTCGTGTCCAGAGGCTGTTGGGGGATAGCAGAAATTCTCCGTCAGACATAACGCAACTGTAACCGGGCGATCGCGCCCTTATTGTACAGAACTCTGGGGTGCAATCCCCGTCCCCGTTTGAGATAAATCGTTACAATATGTAACATTAGTAATAACAAGCTTGTTCTTTGTCGATGTCTCTCTTTTAAGATCTCGTGTATACCGAACCTCGTTCTCTCTCCCAAGACTACAGCCGCGACGATTGGAAGCGGGGGTATCTCTCCCAGCATCAAGAGTCTGAGTATTGGCTCGATCACCTAGAGGGGGACATTCCCCCAGAACTCTGCGGAACCCTGTTTCGAGTCGGGCCAGGATTACTGGATATCAACGGCTATCCGGTGAATCATCCCTTTGATGGTGATGGAATGGTTTGTGCGATCGCCTTCAAAGATGGACGGGCCCATTTCCGCAACCGCTTTGTGCAAACCCAAGGCTTCCTGGAAGAACAAAAAGCTGGGAAACCCTTATATCGTGGGGTATTCGGCACTCAGAAACCCGGTGGCTGGCTGGGGAATATCTTTGACACCCGCCTCAAGAACATCGCCAACACCAATGTCATCTACTGGGGTGGGAAGTTATTGGCGTTATGGGAGGCGGCTGAACCCCATCGTTTAAATCCCCATACCTTAGAGACGTTGGGCCTGGAGGACCTTGATGGGGTATTAGAGGAGGGAGATGCGATCGCCGCTCATCCCCACATCGACCCCCATTCCCAGGGAAACCACGGCGAACCCTGTCTCGTCAACTTCGCTGTGAAACCGGGTCCCTCAACCGCCATCACCCTGTACGAATTTGCCACATCGGGGAAACTCCTGCGCCAACAAACCCGTTTCATTCCGGGGTTCGCCTTTCTCCATGACATGGCCATCACCCCCAACTACTGCATTTTCTTCCAGAATCCCGTCTCCTTTAACCCCCTTCCCTACCTTTTGGGATTCCGGGGGGCCGCTGAATGTATTGAATTTAATCCCAACACCTCCACTAAAATCATCGTGATTCCCCGGGACGGTTCCGGTGCGATGAACATTCTGGATGCGGAACCCTGTTTTGTCTTCCACCACGCCAACGCCTGGGAAGACAACGGGGACATTTACGTGGATTCCATCTGTTATAACTCGTTCCCCCAACCCACCGCCGATTCTGATTTCCGGGATGTCGATTTTGAGACAATCCCCGAAGGACAACTTTGGAACTTCCGTCTCAATTTAGAGGAAGAAACCGTCAGCCACCAGGTGGTAGAATCTCGCTGTTGTGAGTTTCCCGTGTTGCATCCTGAGAAAGTTGGACGTAAGGCTCGTTACTTATATATGGGAACGACCCATCGAGAGCAAGGAAATGCGCCGTTACAGGGAGTCATGAAGTGCGATCGGCTCACGGGAGAACGTCAAGTTTGGAGTTTTGCGCCACGGGGATTCACCGGAGAACCCACCTTTGTTCCTCATCCCCAGGGAACAGAGGAAGATGACGGTTGGCTATTACTGTTGATGTATGATGCGGAACATCATCGCAGTGATGTGGTCATTTTTGATGCTAAGTCTGTGGACAAGGGTCCCCTAGCACGGTTGCATCTCAAGTATCACATTCCCTATGGTCTCCATGGCAATTTCACGCCGGAGTATTTTGGTCCTTAGGGGATAATTCCCGGCGAATTTACTGCTAAAGCTGCGTGTCATGGCTTCATTCCAGCCATGACATCAGAGGTATCAAGTCATCCGGGGTCGTTGATTTCTTATCGAAGGTCCCACGAGGTTTTGATTTTGATTGATGTGAGTTTGGCTAAGATAAACACTAGCTTAAATTCAAAAAAGATTCATACCCTTTTTTGAATTGTTCTTTGCCATTTCGTTCAATTATACTTCCATGAGCCATGATAACTCGTTCGAAATCCCATAACATGACTTGTTCAAACGATTTTCTAACTCGCTCTTTTTCAGTTGTGGCAAGCCGTTCCAAAATCGATAGACTTAATTGTTTATATCCTCCAAGAACTCTCGCTGAAAATCGTGTCAAAATTGGGAAGCTTTCATCGAAATTAAATGCCGTATCTGTCAAAATAAGAGTGCGGCTATCAGAATGAAAAAACACACATTCATTAAGTGAATCAATTCCCGTTAAGCTCAAAACTCTTAAACCATCGAACAAGATAAAGTCTAATCCAGGTAATAACTCACCTTTATTACCCTTGATAGTCTGATCAATCGGCAAATCTGGTTTTTTGATGGTCAAACCAGGTGCAGCCCAAAAGGTTGCCTGGGGATAAATAGATTTAAAATTAGCTGCAAACAAATAATGATAAAGGTTGGGGGCAATAATATACTTAACCACTCCCAGTTCCTCTAGCTGGCTTACAAGTCTGTCGCTAGATTGAATTGGAGAAATCACCGCCAATTCCCGATTCGCCAATCGAATAACTGTCATCCTGTTTCCAACACCGAGTCCCAAATACCGGAAAGGTTGTTCTGCAACCCAAACATCTATGTCAACTTCTTTTAGCATCATTTTAGTTGGTACTTTATTTGACAATTATTATTGTAGCATGTTTTTTAAAACTATTTTTAAAACTCTTAAGTGCCCCAACCTCAACAAAAGCATCTACCTCCAAAATTAGCAGGAAATTTGCATCGAGTAGGCTTTCCCTTTTGTCGTCATTAGTACAATCATCACCGTAGCAATATAACGGTTCATTTCATCTGGCAAGATGATCACACAGGGTCGTGTTTTCTGAATTTCACTGCCAATTGTGGAGTCAAGATTAACCCAAAAAACATCAAAACCCAGGGCTACCACTCCCATTCACGTTGCTCCCAGTCGGTACTGTTGACTTTGTCCAGAAGAACATCATCTTGTTCTTTCGCCATTTCTGCAAAGGCTTTATCCCAGCTGTTGCGTAACCGTCGTACGGTGCGAATTGTGAGATGATCGCCCTCCACTTCAATTTCAACTATTGTCTTCTTGAGCAGTAAGCACCTCAACTCCTCTCAGTTGTAAACCAATTTTAATCGCTCGATGGACTGGAGCATCGAAATAGTAATAGATTGCCACTTTTATCCTTGCTGCTGCCGTTTTTGCTGAAGCCTTTGTTTAAAATCGGCAGTGTGATGACCAACCCCCATTGTAATTAAATCAGCTTGCAAGTTCTGGATTTCTTCCTGTTCTTGATAAATTTTAGTATCAATTTGGGGTTGATAGGTGTAGCAATAACTGAGGGCAGAATAAATGGCAGCCAGAGAAATTTCTGGGTATTGAAAGTGCAGTTCTTCTGGACTCCAGCCGTGGGCGTGTTTTTCTTGAATCAGTTGGGCAACTGAAACGCGACTATGGGCAATGGTTGCCTGATTGTGAGCATCAATGTTTAGGTATTGCCAAGTTACAGGAGTATGGGTGGTGAATGTCATATTGAGGATGGGTTAAGGGTTGATGCTATTACAGCAAAATCTTCAAAAACTGGGTCTTCTGGATCTACGGTGGGATTTGTTGTGGGGTCTGCAAAATTGTAGAGGCGAAAAATAGTCAGCGAGCGATAGTAGAGGTGCTGTTCGCCCCTACGACTTGTTATCCTGCGATCGCTACAAGCCCAGTGTGTGTTTCAATGCTTTATCAATTTCTGCCATAGGCAATGAGCCAATCAAACGATGAACCGCTAACATTACAATCGTTGCCAGGTTGTCAGTCATCACAACTGAGTCTGTCAACAAGCCTGACTGTTGCCCCTCAGGGAAATTTAGCAAAATAGTGACACGACTGGGATGCCCTGCCCGAAACATTTGGCTGGTAATCATCGCAACAATAATTTGGGGCAGTCCTGTCTGTAAGTCATCTGCTTGCACGATCAATGCAGGTCGTGTCTTCGCAGAACTCAGATTGGAATTGGGAAAGAGAACCAGAGCAACATCACCTCGACTAACCGTTGGCTTTGGCGGCATCATAGTTGTCATAAACACTCATTTCAGGGCTGTTCCAATCGTCTGAAAAGGTAGCTAGACTTGCCCGTAGAGTCTTAGCCTGCTCTCTATCAATTCCTTGAGATTCCAAGTTAATCTCATTCGAGTTAACAAAGGTAACAATTACACAAGCCCCTTCAGGTACGTTATTGGGACTTTCTATGAGTTCTATCCGACCATTGCGGTAAACCCCTTCAACACTGACTAGCATGTTTTCTCCTTAAGGTTTAAGCTTGAAAAGATTATAACTTTAATTTAAAGTGGGTGCATCTGAGTTAAGAGAATGAGTAAATATACTCAATGATAGTTCCCCTCGAAACAGTCCCTTTACAGGCTTTCATGAGGAGGTTACTGCGGGCTACGTTCATTATCACTATTTAGAGTAGCAATTGTCAGATGGGAGAGAGGAAATTTGCTTCAGAATCTCTTGCTCTTCCTGTTGGGTATGATATAAATCCCAACGCAGTTGAAGATTTAGCCCAAAATCCGGTGACATATCAAAGAACTTAGCGAGACGCAAAGCGGTACTGGGAGTGATTCCTCGCCGTCCGTTAATAATCTCATTGACTCGTTGATAGGGAACATGAATCCCATTGGCTAAGTCTCGTTGGCTTAGTTCCATTGGCTTCAGAAACTCTTCTAAAAGCATCTCGCCTGGATGGGTAGGGGAACGATGAGTGGGAATACGAACCATTATGAATAACTCCAGGATAACTATTAGTGATAATCAACAATTTTAACTTTTTCAGGACCCTGTTTACTCCAGACAAAGCAAATGCGATATTGCTCATCAATGCGAATACTGTATTAACCATTACGGCTACCGACTAGAGCTTCCAGGCGATTGCCGGGGGGTACTCTTAGCTCATCAAGGCTCATGACTGAATCAAGTTGATCGAGTTTGCGCTGGGCAACGTTCCATAGGGTTTGTGGACAAGTCTTACGCGCGGCTTTGGTGTTTTCACCGTTAAAAATGTCCTGGGTGGCTGTATCTTCAAAAGAGACAATCATGCTGACATGATAGCACAGGTATCATGCTATTTCCTAGAGTTGATGGGAGGAAAAGCATTTTAACGACAAGTCTAGGGATTACTCATTTCAGATTATCGTAGATACCCTCTAGGAGGGAACACCAAACGACCCAGGATGCAGTTGCCTCCAATGGTGAGTTTGAGGATGGTATCGCGGGCTACATTCATCTGATTCTGTTACAGGATTTTCCCGAATTCCATGAGTCAGGGCCAATAGCTGCCAGGGGACTACCGATACAAGATTAGAGGGAATGGCAAGAGGCAAGAGGGGGACTGGTATACAATGAAGGGGATTTGTTTGTTTGGTGGGTGGGGCGTTTATGGATATTGGTGTTCCTCGGGAAATTAAAGACCGGGAGTTTCGGGTGGGGTTGAGTCCGCAAAGTGTTCGGGTTTTGGGCGATCGCGGCCATCGGGTTTTTGTGGAAACTCAGGCGGGGCTGGGTTCGGGGTTTACGGATGAGGATTATCGCCAGGTGGGGGGGACGGTGGTGGAGTCGGCGGCGGTGGCTTGGGAACAGCCGATGGTGGTGAAGGTGAAGGAACCTCTGCCGGAGGAATATGGGTTTCTCAAGGGGAGTGGGGGCGATCGCCTGCTGTTTACGTATCTCCATTTGGCAGCAGAACGGGAGTTGACGGAGGCCCTGATGGAGTCGGGGATTTTGGCGATCGCCTATGAGACAGTTCAACTTCCTGATGGCCGTTTGCCACTTCTGGCTCCGATGAGTGTGATTGCAGGACGACTTTCGGTGCAGTTTGGGGCCCATTTCTTGGAACGGCCTCAGGGGGGCCGGGGGGTGCTTTTGGGGGGCGTTCCGGGGGTTCCTCCGGGAAATGTGGTGATTCTGGGTGGCGGGGTTGTGGGAACGGAGGCGGCCCGGGTGGCCATTGGTTTGGGAGCGCGAGTGCGGATTTTTGATATTAATCTCGATCGCCTCTCTTATCTAGAAACCCTCTTCGGTTCTCGGGTGGAGTTGCAATACAGCACTTCCTTGGCGATTGAGGCGGCGGTTCCAGAGGCGGATTTATTGGTGGGGGCGGCGTTGGTTTTGGGGCGTAAACCGCCGATGTTGGTGTCTCGGGAATTAGTCCATCGCATGAAACCTGGGGCGGTAATTGTGGATGTGGCGGTGGATCAGGGGGGCTGTATTGAGACGATTCGCCCAACGTCTCATACGGAACCGACGTATTTGGTGTCCGATGTCTTGCATTATGGGGTTCCCAATATGCCGGGTTCGGTTCCTCGCACGGCGACTCAGTCGTTGAATCATAGTACGCTTCCCTATGTGTTGACGTTGGCCGAGGCGGGGGCTAAGGCGATTGAGATGGATGAGGCGATCGCGTCTGGGGTGAATGTACGAGATCATCAGTTGGTTCATCCGGCGGTGCGGGAGGTATTTGGGGATTTGTAGGGGGAAGGTAAGAGGGGAACCACAGAGTCACAGAGGACACAGAGGAGGATGAGGAGAGGCGATTATGGGTGATTTGAGGGAGTTGTCGAAGCGGGAACGAATTACGGCTTTGTATGAGGCGATTAACCGGCGGGATGTTGAGGGGGCGTTGGTTTATGTGGATGAGGATTGTGTGTATGAGGATGTGAATTTCCCTAAGCCGTTTTTGGGGGTAGCTGAGGTTCGGGGATTTTTTGCGGAAACTTGTGCCAATGTTCCTGAGGATTTGCTGTTTGTGATTGATGATTGTGCTGAGGGAGAGGGGGAGACGGTGGCCCTGCTTTGGCATATTGAGTTGGCGGGGATTCCGTTTCCCAATGGCCGAGGGGTGGGGTTCTATCGCTTTTCGACGCAGACGGGTAAATTGGTGTTTGCTCGTGATATCTCAGAACCTCCTCTCAAGTTAGGTCGATTTGCTCTGTTGATTGTCCGCTTGGTTGCTCCTCTGGGGCGACGGTTCTTAAAACCCACTCCGTCTGAATCGTCGGCCCAGTCGTCGTCTCGCCTCTATCCGAGTTATGGGGCGTTTCTGTGGATTTTTACGGTGATCTATTTGGCGGTGTTGATTCTTTCTCCCAGGGATTGGTTGCTTCCTGGGGATCCCCTTTGGGCGTTGCAACCTGAGACGATTCGGGAGTTGCTGGATGAGTCGTTGAATTTCTTTTTTGTGCTGCCGATTCTGAATGGGTTGGGGCTAACGCTGTTGGAGTCTCCGCCGGTGCATCCGGTGACTCAGGCGTTTTTTAATTTTGCGGAAGCTTGGATTTTTATGTTTCTGCCCCTATTGTTGGCCGATCCTCGGGGCTACCGCCTCCCTCGCCCTCTGATTTGGCTGGGGGCGATGTTTTTGACGAATATCTTTCTGTTGCCCTATATGGGGTTGCGTTGCACCACTGAGCCAGATCCGCAACAGAGTCAAGGGAAGGGGTTTATGGCTCGTTCCTTTGGTTGGACGGGGTTAGTGGTGGGGGCGATCGCGGTGGTTTGGTTTTTTGCGGTGGGCGATGTGGGTGGGGTTGGGGAACGACTGGGGTTCTTTGGCCAGATGTTACGGGGCGATCGCGTCACGATTGCCTTCGCCCTGGATATTGTTCTATTTAGTATCTTCCAAGGGATAATCCTGGGGGGAATTATGCCCCCCGGCCATCCTCGGCGGGGCCTACGCTGGATTCCCTTTTGGGGCTTGGGATTGTGGTTAATTCTCTAGTCGAGATCTCGTCGCCCTTCTAAGGCCCGAGCTAGGGTCACTTCATCGGCATATTCTAAGTCCCCTCCCATGGGTAAGCCGAAGGCGATGCGGGTTACTCGGGTGAAGGGTTTGATGAGTTGGCCCACATACATGGTGGTGGTTTCTCCTTCTACGCTGGGGTTAATGGCTAAGATGACTTCTTTAATGGTTCCTTGACTGACGCGCTGCACTAGAGGCTGTATATGGAGTTGTTCGGGGCCAATTCCCTCCATGGGGGCGATCGTTCCTCCCAAAACATGGTATTTGCCGCGATATTCCCGGGTTTTTTCCAGGGCGATGACATCGCGGGAGTCGGCGACGACGCAGATGGTACTGTCATCCCGGTTGGGGTTACGACAAATCTCACAAACGGGATCGGCGGAGAAGTGAAAGCAGACTTGACATAATCCCACTTGCTGCTTGGCTTCAATTAAGGCGGTTGCTAAGGCTTGGGCTTCTGCTTCTGGACGCTTGAGAACATGAAGGGCGAGGCGTTGTGCTGTCTTGGGCCCAACACCGGGAAGTTTCTGGAATTGCTCGATCAGCCGAGCCAGGGGACGAGTATAAACGGCACACCTCCTAGAACTAGAATTAGGCGGTAGCCATTATAACAAATTTTCGAGTTGATTTTTAAATTAATGTAAAAAAAATAGTCCAATAGCTATTGGCATTGTATTATGGTTTTCTGGGGGTAACCTCAATCCTGTTTTATCGAGGTTAACATTCGATAATTTATAGTTGTTTTTAAAAATTATCCCATAACTCGGTTGGTATTTGTAGCCAATCTACTCAATATGACAAAACAACAAACCCTCAAGAATCCCCGGTTAGACGTTGGTGATTACTTTGACATTGGCTGGTCAATCTTCAAGGATAATCTATCCAATTTTTTGGTTTTAGTTTTGGTGATTGATATCCCCATTGCTATTCTGCAAATCCTGAGTCCGACGCCTGATAATTCGGGTGAGTTTGGCATAGGTGCTAGCCCCACCAGTTTACTGGTTGTGAGTGCAACTATTGTCCTCTCAATTGTAGGATTTGTGAGCGCGTTGATTTTAACTGAATCAGCAGTTCTCAATCGCCCCATTGAGATATTTGAGGTTATCCAACAGGGATTTTCTCGCTTTTTGCCAAGTTTTTTACTTACTCTTGTTGGAGGAATCATTATAATCTTGGGGTTTGTGCTATTTCTCATCCCAGGATTTTATTTAATGACTCTCTTTTATTTTAGTCTTGACGCAGTTGCTTTGCGCGGTTGTGGCTTAGATAGTTTATCCTACAGTCGCAATTTAGTAAAAGGACAATGGTGGAAAATATTTGGGCGCTCTTTTTTATTGGGAACGGTCTTTTTGATTGTTTTCTTTGGTCTGGCTTTTGGTCTCGGGTTTGCCTCGATCGTCACGAGTGCTATTCCTTTACTTCCAGAGTTGATGGAGCTAGCTTCAGCTTTCGTTTTGGGCTTATGTAGTTACCTTTTTCTGACGATTCTGACGGTTTTCTTTCTCAATGTGGATTATGTTCGCAATCCTACCCCATGAGGGAGGTTCAGCCACTCATTTTCGTCAGAGGTGATGGGGAGTAGCAATCAGGGTGCCAGTTCTCGGTATGCTTAGAAATAAGCATGTTTACTGAGTTGGTCTACCTCATCTATGCAAGTCTCCCCTGTTCAACCGGATACTCAACCCCACGTTCAATCTCTGGAAACCCTGGCCCTCGATGTGGGGGGAATGAAATGTGCTGGCTGTGTCAAGGCCGTGGAACGGAAATTGAGCCAAGTTCCGGGAGTGGCTTTGGCGAAGGTGAATTTGGCGACGGAAATGGCGACGGTGGCTTGTGAACCGGGAGTCGTCAATCCCGAAACTCTGGCCCAAACCTTGACGGAGGGGGGGTTTCCCAGTCAGTTACGTCGTCAGGAGGGATTGTCGTTAGGGGATTTGGAGGCGACGGAGAAACGCCAGCGAGAGGCGCAACAGCAACAACAACGTCAGCTTGGGGTGGCCTTGGGGCTAATTATTCTCTCGGTGTTGGGCCATTTGCAAATGCTGGGGGTTCCCCCTATTCCGGGATTGAGTAATATCTGGTTTCATTTTGGCTTAGCATCCCTGGCGTTGCTGATTCCAGGGCGCGAGATGATTGTGGAGGGGGCCCGGGGCTTGCTCAAGAATGCGCCGAGTATGAATACGCTGGTGGGGTTTGGTTTGGTGACGGCCTATCTGGCGAGTACGGCGGCTCTGTTTTTTCCCAATTTGGCTTGGGAATGCTTTTTTGAGGAACCGGTGATGTTGTTGGGGTTTGTGCTGTTGGGGCGATCGCTGGAATCACGAGCCAGAAACCGGGCCTCGGCGTCTCTCAAGTCTCTGGTGGGGTTACAGCCGAAAACGGTGCATCTGTTGACGGAGATTGAGAAGTTGCAGCCGCTGAATCCTGAGACGGTGGTGGATTTACCGGCGGATCAGGTGCGGGTGGGGGACTATTTACAGGTTCGCCCCGGTGAGAAAATTCCGGTGGATGGGATGCTTCGGGTTGGGGAAACTCTGGTGAATGAGTCGATGTTGACGGGGGAATCTCTACCCGTCGCTAAAGGCCCGGGCGATCGCCTCACCACGGGAACGCTGAATCAGTCGGGAAGTATTATTATGCAGGCCCAACGCACGGGGAAAGATACGGCGTTGGCTCGGATTGTGGCTTTGGTGGAGGAGGCCCAAACTCGCAAGGCCCCGGTGCAACGATTGGCGGATACGGTGGCGGGTTATTTTACGTATGGGATTATGACTTTAGCTGCCTTGACATTTTTGTTTTGGTATGGTATGGGAGTCAATCTATTTCCCCAGGTCTTAGAGACGGCCCATGAGTTCCCCAATTTGGCTCATGTGCATGGGATGGGCCAGGAACCCCTGTCGCCGCTGTTGCTGAGTTTGAAGCTGATGATTGATGTGTGGGCGATCGCCTGTCCCTGTGCGTTAGGGTTGGCGACACCGACGGCGATTTTGGTGGGAACCGGTGTGGGTGCGGAACGGGGGTTGCTGATTCGTGGCGGGGATGTGTTGGAGCGGGTTCATCAACTCGATACGGTGGTGTTTGATAAAACGGGAACGTTAACCACTGGCCGTCCCCAGGTGAGCGAAATTTGGCAACGGGGCCCCCATAATCTCTTGCAATGGACGGCTTCGGTGGAACGGGAAACGAATCACCCTCTCGCTGAGGCGATCGTGAGTCGGGCCCAGACTGAGGGATTAAACTTGCTCCCGGTGTCGGATTCCCAGACGGAAGTGGGGTTAGGGGTACGGGGGATGATTGAGTCTCAGGTGGTGTTGGTGGGAAGTCGTCTCTGGTTGGAACGCCAGGGGATTGTTCTGGAGACGGAGGTGCAGGATTGGCTGGATCAGATGGCCCGTGAGGGAAATAGTCTGGTGTATGTGGCGATTGCTGGGGAGTTTGCAGGGGCGATCGCGGTTCGGGACCAGTTGCGGGAGGAGGCAGCGGAGACGGTGCAGGCCTTGCGGGACTTGGGATTGCAGGTGCAACTACTGACGGGCGATCGCCCGGAAACGGCTCAGGGGATTGGCCAACAGTTGGGCCTGTCTCCCCAAGAGATTATGGCTCAGGTGACTCCCCAGGAGAAAGCCTCGCGCCTGGCGGAGTTACAGGAGATGGGATTGAAGGTGGCCTTGGTGGGGGATGGTATTAATGATGCACCGGCGTTGGCTCAAGCGGATGTGGGCCTGGCGTTGAATGGGGGAACGGATGTGGCGGTGGAAACGGCGGATATTGTCTTGATGGGCGATCGCCTCCAGGATATCCTGGGGTCAATTCGTTTGAGTCGGGCCACCTTCAATAAGATTCGCCAAAATCTCATCTGGGCCTTTGGCTATAATCTCGTCGGACTCCCGGTGGCGGCTGGGGTGTTATTACCCCAGTTTGGCATTCTCCTCGATCCGGCGGTAGCGGCTGGCTTTATGGCCCTGAGTTCGGTGAGTGTGGTGACGAACTCGTTGCTGCTGCGTCGCTTTGAGGGGTGATGGCTACTGTTGTCTGTTCTTTTTTCTCCTCTGTTTATGACGTCAACTGAGTTCTCGAAACCGGATCTGGAGACTCCTGCTTGGGTGGATTTGCGCCGCTATGATCAATCGGATTACGATCGCGGTCGTTCGGGAGTCTATGTGTTGTTGTGGTGGCTGGTTCAGGCGATCGCCTTTCCCCTCTCGCCTCATTTCGCCAATGGTTTTCGCTGTTGGCTATTGCGTCGCTTTGGTGCGACGGTGGGGGAGGGGGTGATTGTCCGTCCGACGGCCCGATTTACCTATCCTTGGAAGGTTCATATCGGGGATTATTGCTGGATTGGCGATGATGTGGTGTTTTATAGTCTCGATGAGATTTGTCTGGGACACCATTGTGTGGTGTCTCAGAAAAGTTATCTCTGTACGGGAAGCCATGATATTGGCGATCGCCGCTTTGGTCTAAAAACAAACCCCATTATCCTAGGGAATGGGGTTTGGGTGGCGACGGATTGTTTTGTGGCCGCTGGGGTGACGATTGGCTCTAATACGGTGGTGGGGGCCCGCAGTAGTGTGTTTGGGAATCTTCCGGCGGGATATGTCTGTTTGGGGAGTCCCTGTCGCGCCAAATCGCCACGAACGATGACGGAGGACTCCCCCCCAGAGTCTTAGGATGCTAACGCTGTAAGGCGATCGCCGAGTTATCGGTCATCGCGGATGCGGGACTGGTGCGGACATCGGAGGTAAAAATGGTGGTGGTGACGGCGCGATCGCTCGGCCGAATCATGCAGACATGAAGCCGCAGGTTAGCCGAGGGAAACCAGATTCGTTCCTCACGCTTGGCGTTTTCTTGCTCCATCTGCACAATCAGGGTTCCGTCGGGCCGTAATTCATAGGTTCCCCGACTAGCGGCTGTGTCTAAGTCCAGATAGCTATAGATAAGAGTCCCAACATTGGCGTTATCGGGGTTGGGAACGGGGATGACTAAATAGCTATGACTCTGTTGCCAATGAGTAAAGCGAGCTTGATAATCTTGCTCAACTCGGTAGGGGGAGCTGATGTCATAACTATCAATTCCCAAGTCGCGACAGGCGTTGAGTAATTGCACCTCATCTAAGCCTAAAGGGGTGGCTGTTAGGGTAGATTGGACATCTTCGACGTGGCTGAGTTCGTGGTTATGACCGGTTCGCTGCGATCGCCACACCCCCAAGGAGAGTCGGAAAAATTTGCTAATGTTCATCCGTGGGACTTTACAGATTGGTAGAGGAAACGAACCCCAGCACCTGGCTAGGGTTGTTGGCCTTTCTACAATAGTGGCTTCGTGGCTACTTGTGAATCAAGTCAATCGCTTTAGTCGAGTTAGATAAGACGACAAGCATCTTCAGGACTTTTTTTAGTAAAGGTTAGACGATTTGTGACTGTCCCGTCTAAAATGTCTTAGGTTTGGGAATGGGATGATTTTTGTTCCACCCCAAAGCCAACGAGAACGACCTTTTCTAAGGGTTGATTGGCTTCGGGACGCTCGTAACTGAGGATTTTGCGAATTCGCAGTTCGGGGTTAATCAGGGTGATGGAGTCCACGGCGACGACTCGGGTATAGCGGGTGGTCATCAACAGTTCGCGGCTGCTGTTGTGGAAGCGGAAGTGGGAGATAATGGGCCGGTCTTCTTCGTAGGCGCGATCGCGCAGGTAATCCCCTTCAATATGGTCTCCGAGGTCTTCGGTGGGGACAAAGAGTAGATTCAGTTGTTGTTCGACTTCTTCCCCAGTTTCTGAGACGGTCGCAAATTCCAGGTGATAGCCGGGGAGGGGGTCGAGGTTGTCTGGGATGGGATAGGCGTTATCCCGCAGCACTTTCTGTTTAAGCTCGCCGGAGAGGGGATGGATGACGAAGTCGGTGTGCGATCGCTCCACCTCTTGACGAGTCATATAGTGGTAGGTGCGCTCGGTACTCCATTGACCGACGCAGCAATCAAAAAACGCCTGAAAAGTCTTAAGTTCCATAGAATGAATGGGAAATTCTCCGTCTTTTCCTTAAATTTTACTTAAATTGTTATAAAACCGTTCAAACTAAACAGTTTGACCTAAGCTCTACTGTCACCATCCCCTTATCCCAGTTCGACGGCCAAGACCCCCATTGGGGTTCCGACATCCTTAATTCTGACATCTCAGATTGAGCAGGATGTTGTCCGTCTCAATTGTTACAGTTCATTGATTTCCATTAAGATAGGTTTAGGGTGCTTGACAAGCATCCAGGAACAGTATCCAAATGGCTGAGGTCAAGCTTGTCCAGGGCGATCGCCTTTCCATCCTATCCCGTACCTAGTTCTGTGAGGTTCCATGACTTTATCTCTACACCATCAACCGCTGACGGCCGAGGCCCTCGCCCAGCAATTTTTCAGGAATTGTGCGGGGGAGTGGACGTCCCGACGTCGCTACTACAGCCTCAACAGCGGGGAAACCCAAGAAGTCACCAGTGAAATTACCGTCGAATTTCTCGAACCCGAACAGGAGTTATTACGAGAGTTGGCCCAACGTCACGAACTCCAGAGTGACACCCCCTTCCTCTGCGGAAGTCGTGTCACCTGGGAAAGTCATTATGAAGGAGTCAGCCGCAAACCGAGTCGGGGAGAGACGGTGTTTGGGGTTCGGGGGGACATTCTCTATCGCGATCGGGGTTTCGCCACTCCTAAGCCGGTGATTGCCGATTTTTGGTTCACCAATCCTGAGACGATGTGTTTAAAAACCGAGTACAACAATTCCAGTTTTGAGGAGGAATTAAAACTGATTGGCCAAAAATACCGCACTCGTCAAACGGTCATTTGTCGCGATGGAGAAGAACTGATGATTGGTCAATACTTAGAAACCCGGCATTAGTCAGAACGGTAGGGGCGAAACATATTTTGCCCCTACCGTACCACCTCGTATTATCTAGTCTCTCTAGTATTGATTTTATATCTTCAGTTCAGAAGAGCCAGGATGAGTGGGTGCAAATTAGGTACAATTAGACGTTAATAATCAGTGAGACTGGGTTGCGATCGCGCTCATTGACCCTCGCCCCTGTCATCCGTTGAGCCATGGATGCCAGAAGAGTCCGTTCCATCCCCGCCTTAACCTAAGCTGTACCAAACGCCGCAAGAGGTCATCCATGCAACGCCTGTTAATGCACAATCCCATCGCGATCGCGACCCTGTGGATTGTAGCCTACATTCTCATTTCCATCACCCCCCTAGCCGTGATGTTGCTGCACCCAGCCCCCCTGAACCGGGGGTTTTGGCTAGAGTTCTCCGTTGCCCTAGGCTTCATCGGTCTAGCGATGATGGTACTACAGTTTGCCCTCGCCGCCCGGGTCAACCGCATCGAGTCATCCTACGGCATCGATATCCTCATTCAATTTCACCGCTACACCTCCTTAGCCGCCTTTTTAATGGTGCTAGTCCACCCAGTCATTCTATTCGTGGTGGACCCCGAAACCCTGGAACTGCTGAACTTTTTTGAAGCCCCCTGGCGGGCCCGGATGGCCGTCATGGCCACCCTAGCCTTTTTCATCATGGTGGTGACGACGATATGGCGAAAGCGGCTGAACATTCCCTATGAACCCTGGCGGGCCGTCCATAGTCTCCTAGCAATAGTCGCCGTAGGCTTAGGCTTTGGCCATGCCCTGGGGGTCGGCCACTACATGAGCCTATTTTGGAAGGTAGTTCTGTGGTCAGTGATGGTGCTGGCGGCCCTGTGGCTGATTCTCTATGTGCGGTTGGTGAAGCCAATCCTCATGACCAAGCGTCCCTACCTCGTCGAAGCCGTCCAACCTCAGCGGGGCGATGTCTGGACCCTGGCCCTGCGCCCCAACGGCCATGAAGGATTTACCTTTCAACCGGGACAGTTTGCCTGGATCACCCTGGACATTCACCCCATCGGAATGCGGGAACATCCCTTTTCCATGTCGTCGAGCGGTGACCACCCGGAGCGGATTGAGTTTGGTATTAAAGCCCTAGGAGACTTCACCCGCACCATCAAAGACATCAAACCCGGCACTAAAGCCTACCTCGATGGTCCCTACGGCGTGTTCACCACCGATCGCTATTGGGACAGCGCCGGTTTTGTCCTGATTGCTGGGGGTATCGGCATTACGCCCATGTACAGTATGCTGCTAACCTCGGTTGAGCGCCAGGATGATCGTCCCTTTTTGCTACTCTACTCCGCCTCATCCTGGGAGGACTTCACCTACCGAGAGGAATTAGAAGCCCTCAAGGAGAAAATCGATTTAACCATCGTCTATGTGCCGCGCCACCCCCATGACGGCTGGACTGGGGAAAGCGGCTACATCGATGAGTCGCTCCTGGCTCGCTATATTCCTCTGCACCGAGGCAGCCGCCAGTACTTTATCTGTGCCGCTCCGGTGATGATGGACCAGGTGGAAGCGGCCCTGTTTGCACTGGAGGTTCCGGTGACCAACGTACATATGGAACACTTTAATTTGGCTTAGACTCATGCGCTATAGCATTATGCTGCAACTGGTGGTCGTGACCACGCTCATTATGGTGGGTTCCGGGGCCTTCTTTGCCTGGCTGCAAAATCGACCCAAATCTGACCCGTTTGAGGGCAACTCCGGGAATGAGGCGGTTCTCTCTCTAGTCCTGTCTGACTCCAATCCTTGACCGGCACGGGATGGGGATGGGGCGAACTTGCGATAAGGTAAATCCAAGTCAAGGCGATCGCAACTGGCTCCACGTAGGAAGCAGGTTAAGAACATGGCAAAGCGTAAAACGAAAAAAGCTGTCACCGTTAAAAAGTCCCGTGGCTTCGGGAAAAAAAGTCTCACCGTTGAGCTACAACGGGTGGAAGCCTATGCCATAAAAGAAAATTGGCAGGGGGCGTATGAGGTGCTACAGCTCTTGGCTGAGCAGTATCCTGACAATAAGAAGGTCTGGGACTATCTGTCGGAGGTGGCCTATGAGTTGAGGGACTTAGACACCTACCAGATCGCCTGTGAGAAACTCGTGGAGTTGACGCCGGATGATGCCGATACCCTCTATGCTTTGGGGAACGTCTACATGGTCAACATGTACCCCCTGGTGGCATCGCAAGTCCTAGAGTGGGCCTTAGCCATCGATCCAGAGCATAAAGGCGCTCCCCGGGCCCGGGAGATTCTTGAGACGGTCACCCCGAAAATTCCCGAAATTTTAGGGGAACTGGGTTCAGACAATTTTGAGGCGGCTGTCCTTCATGAACGAGGGCAAATCTATTTAGCACAGGGGAACTGCGCGGCGGCCCGTGAGGCGGAACTGGAGGTGATTCGCCATCATCCAGACTTTATTCCGGCCCGCAATAACTTGGCCCTGGTGAGCTGGACTGAGGGAAATGTCGAGGAGGCGATCGCCACGAGTGAAGCGGTCTTAGAGTCTGAACCGAACAATATCCATGCTCTCTCCAACTTAGTGCATTTTCTCGTGGTTTCAGGAGATAAGGAGGCGGCCCAAGCCTATGGCGATCGCCTCAAAACCAGCCCAGGGGAAGGCTGGGACCCCTGGACAAAACGGGTCGAGGGACTGAGCTATCTCGCTGATGATGCGGGCGTTGTCGAGGTTCTGGACCGAGCTGAAGCCGATCAGGTGGATGACTCCCCAGTCGGGCCGCTCTTTTTCCATCTAACGGCTGCGGCTCTGGCTCGCACTGGGGATAGAGATCGCGCCCTGACGCAGTGGGACAAAGCCTTAAAGCAGGATCCAAATATGATCTTGGCAAAGGATAATCTCAGAGATATTTGCAGTCCCGTGGAGGAGCGTCATGGGGCTTGGTCATTTCCTTGGGAACAGTGGCTGTTGCCCACGACCGTGAAGGATCTGCGTGATACCCTTAACAGGGTTATTGATAACCCTGACATTGATAAGACGTCAGTCTTGATGGGGCAGCTATTTCAGCGTCATCCCGAATTTTTAACGAAGCTACCTGTCATTATGGAGCGGGGAGGCTCCCAAGGGCAAGAATTTGGTCTGATCATGGCCGAACATCTTCAGACCCCGGAAATCTTGGAGATTATCAAAGACTTTGCCCTGGGTCAAAACGGCAGCGACTCGATGCGCAATCGGGCCGCCTCCATGGCTACCCGAGCGGGTCTGCTTCCAAAAGGTCAAATCACCCTCTGGATTCAGGGCGAGTGGCGCGATGTGATGCTGGCAAACTATGAGGTGTTCCCTGAACCTGCTGTCAATCACCCAAAATCGGTGCAAAAACTTCTCAATCAAGCTATTCCATACCTTCGTCAGCGTGATAAGGCTGGAGCGATCGAGGCGGAAACCTTACTCAAGGAAGCCTTAGAACTTGAATCGGATGCGCCGGACCTCTACCATAATTTAGCTACGGCCTATATCCTGCAAGAGCGACATACGGAAGCTGATGCTCTGATTGATGAGACGTTAGAGCGCTTCCCTGACTATTTGTTTGCCCGTTGCGCCAAAGCCCGGCGCTATCTCAATGAGGGCGATCTTGACGCGGCGGAGGCCCTGCTCACTCCGGTCTTGTCTCGCGATCGCTTCCATACGTCAGAATTTAATGCCTTTGCTGATGCCTATGTGTCTCTATTGGTCGCACAAGACCAACTCGATAAAGCTCGGGGTTGGCTGCAAATGTGGGATGGCATTGGTTCAGATCATCCAGGGCTAACCTATTGGAAAAAGAAACTGGCAAAACTCTAGAAGCGAGTCGGGTGAGTTATTCTTTCTTCTCCCCAGTATGTTGTCCTGACTGAATCCGCTAGATAAGTAAAACCAATGAGTGAATATCAGTACTACGAATTTCAGTCCCTCGATCGCCCCCTAACCCGGCAAGAGCAGAAAACCCTGCAAGCCCTCTCCAGTCGAGCGCAGGTTACGCCCCACGGGGCCACCTTTCTCTATAACTATAGTGACTTTCGCGGTGACCCCGAGACCCTGGTGGCTAAGTATTTTGACGCCATGCTCTACCTGGCCAACTGGGGAACCTGGCAGGTGATGTTTCGTTTGCCGAAAGCCCTGGTTGACCCAGAATGGTTTAAACCCTATGAAATTGAGGATGCCATCACCGTCTCCACCACCGCCGACTACTTGATTTTGAATATTCACATTCAGGACGACGAGGGGATGGTGAATTGGATTGAGGGGGAAGGCTGGCTGCCCAAACTCTTGCCCCTGCGGGATGACCTGTTAGCAGGTGACCTGCGCTTGCTGTATCTGGCCGGGTTGCGGGCCTATGTGAGCGCGATGACCTACAGTGATGAAGACCCGATTGAGCCGCCCCTACCGCCCAATCTGAAAACTCTAACGCCAGCCCTCAAGACCTTTGTGGAGTTCGTGGAGTTGAACCCGGACTTGGTGACGGCGGCGGCTGAGGCAAGCCCTGGCTATAAAGCGGCTTCAACCCCGTCCCTGGAAGAGATGTTGCCCCGCCTGACGGAGGCAGAACGGGACGACTTTTTGCTGAAACTGCTGCGCCAAGAACCCCACGTGGATCGGCAGTTAATGAATCGGCTCAAGGAACTGGCGGGGGCAACGTCAGCCCCACCCCCCGCTGCTGAGCAAAAACGACGCCATTTTTCGCAGTTAGTGGCGCTGTCTGAGGAGATGAAGGCAACACGCAAACAACAGGAGAACGAGGCGGCCCAACGTAAGCGTCAGAAGGATTTGGAAGCGTTGGCCCCTAAGGTGGAGACAACTTGGGAGCGAGTGCTGTATTTGATTGGGCGCAAACAAGGCTATGCCTACGATGAGGCGACGGACTTGCTGCGAGACTTGCGGGACTTGGCGAGGCTCCAGGGAGAGTTACCCGCCTTTCGCCTGCGTCTCCAACGGCTCCAGAGTGACTATAGCAATCGCCCTGCCCTGATGAAGCGATTGCAATCGATTAAAACCGAATAGAGCCATTCCATCCACAATTCATAACAAGTTGTCGTTTTGTAACAATTGTGCCAAACGTCCCGCGTCCTGAACCCACAATGGGATCACACAAGGGCGATCGCCCTCTGGCTCTAGTCCCATGAAGCGCGATCGCCCTGGACCGATCGCCTCAGGCGACGCGACAATGACAGAAGTTATGGGTATTGCCAGCATCAACCCCGCCACGGGGGACACCATCAAAACCTTCACGGCCCTAAGCGACGCGGAACTCGAAGCCAAACTCGAACGAGCCGATCGCGCCTTTGGGCAATACCGCCATACCATGATCGTCCAGCGATCGCGCTGGCTCCAGAACGCGGCCGACATCTTGGAACAAAAGGCCCAAACCTTCGGGGAAATCATCACCCTGGAAATGGGAAAACCCATCGCCCAAGCCGTGGCCGAAGTTAACAAATGCGCCCTCGTCTGCCGTTACTACGCTGATAACGCCGCTGAGTTTCTGGCCGATCGCCCCGTGGCCACTGATGCCTCCTTCAGTTACACTGCCTATCATCCCCTGGGGGCGATTCTAGCGGTTATGCCCTGGAATTTCCCCTTGTGGCAAGTGTTTCGCTTTGCCGCCCCTGCCCTCATGGCGGGCAATGTGGGGTTGCTGAAACACGCCTCGAACGTCCCCCAATGTGCCTTAGCTGTTGAGTCCATCCTCTCGGAAGCAGGATTCCCCAGCGGCACGTTTCAAACCTTGCTCGTCGGCGCTGATCGCGTCCCTCAACTTCTGGCCGATGATCGTATCCAAGCAGCGACCCTCACCGGTAGCGAAGGGGCCGGAATCAGCTTAGCTCAGGAAGCGGGTAAAAACCTCAAAAAAACGGTTCTGGAACTCGGAGGGAGTGACCCCTTTATCGTCATGGGGAGTGCTAACCTCGAAGCGGCTGTCAGCACTGCCGTAACGGCTCGAATGCTCAACAGCGGCCAGTCTTGTATCGCTGCCAAGCGTTTTATCCTCCATAACTCGATTGCCGAGGAATTTGAACGGCGCTTCCTCGCTAAACTCAAGGCCTTAACAGTCGGCGATCCTCTCTCCCCGGAATCGGATCTCGGTCCCCTGGCCACCTCAAGCATCCGTGATGAACTCCATCAACAGGTGCAACGGCTTCTCAAACAGGGTGCCCAACTGCGGTTAGGGGGTGAACTCCCCGCAGGACCCGGGAACTTTTATCCCCCCACCCTCATCAGCGATATCCCATCAGGGAGTCTCGCCGATGAGGAAGAGTTCTTCGGTCCTGTGGCTCTGCTATTTCGCGTCAGTACCATTGACGAGGCGATCGCCTTAGCGAACCGCGTCCCCTATGGCTTAGGGGCCAGTGCTTGGACGACGGTTGCCCCAGAACAGCAACAATTCATCAGCGAATTGGAGGCTGGGGCTGTGTTTATCAATAGCATGGTCAAATCTGATCCTCGTCTTCCCTTTGGCGGTATTAAAAAATCAGGGTATGGCCGGGAACTGGCCGTAGAGGGTATTCAAGAATTTGTCAACATTAAAACCGTTGTCATTGATTCATAACCTAGAGTCTAAGTTAGCCTAGGCTGATGACCTTGGCTAAAGGGACTATCTTGGAGATAGGGTCTTACACCTGTTATCGCGTCTGTCTAAATTCATTTCAACGCAACGCAAGGGGTCTTAATGAACACTGCGGAACTCTTAGTCAAATGTCTGGAAAATGAAGGCGTGAAATATGTCTTCGGTTTGCCGGGTGAAGAAAATATGCAAGTTTTGGAAGCCTTGCGAGGCTCACCGATTCAGTTTGTCACCACCCGTCATGAACAGGGTGCGGCCTTCATGGCGGATGTTTATGGCCGCCTAACGGGGAAAGCGGGGGTTTGTCTGTCTACCCTCGGTCCTGGGGCGACGAATCTGATGACGGGGGTGGCGGATGCGAACCTCGATGGTGCGCCCCTGGTGGCGATTACGGGCCAGGTGGGAACGGATCGGATGCACATTGAATCCCATCAATATCTGGATTTGGTGGCCATGTTTGCTCCGGTGACCAAGTGGAACTCACAGATTGTACGCCCGAGCAATACGCCGGAAATCGTCCGTAAAGCTTTTAAACGGGCCCAACAGGAGAAACCCGGGGCGGTTCATATTGATTTGCCGGAAAATATTGCGGAGATGCCGGTGCAGGGAGACCCCCTCAAGTGCGATCGCCAGGATAAAATTTATGCTTCCTATAAAAGTCTCAATGAGGCAGCGGCAGCAATTTCCCGGGCAAACAACCCCTTGATTTTGGTGGGCAATGGGGCGATTCGTGATGATGCCAGCGATGCCCTGACGGAGTTTGCGACTCGCTTGAATATCCCGGTGGCCAATACTTTTATGGGCAAGGGGGCGATTCCCTATACTCATCCTCTGGCTCTCTGGACGGTGGGATTGCAACAACGAGACTATATCAGTTGTGGCTTCGACAACACAGATTTGGTGATTGCGGTGGGCTATGACTTGATTGAGTATTCTCCCAAGAAATGGAATCCTAAGGGAGAAATTCCGATTGTCCATATTGGCACCGATTCGGCGGAGATTGACAGCAGCTACATTCCTCTGGTGGAAGTGGTGGGCAATATCACGGATTCTCTGAACGAGATTTTACGCCGTTCTGACCGCGCCAGCAAAACCACCCCTCATGCTCTTTCTCTGCGGGATGACATTCGCCAGGATTACGAGCAACACGCCAATGATAATGAGTTTCCTCTGAAGCCTCAGAAGTTGATTTATGATTTGCGTCAGGTGATGGGGCCCGATGATGTGGTGATTTCTGATGTGGGAGCCCATAAGATGTGGATTGCTCGCCATTATCACTGTGAACGGCCCAATACTTGTTTGATTTCCAATGGTTTTGCGGCCATGGGGATTGCGATTCCTGGGGCGATCGCCGCTAAACTGGTGCATCCAGACCGCAAAGTCGTGGCGGCGACGGGGGATGGCGGCTTCATGATGAACTGTCAGGAGTTGGAGACGGCTCTGCGTACGAAGACTCCCTTTGTCACCATTATTTTTAATGATGGGGGCTATGGCTTAATTGAGTGGAAGCAGGAGGCTCAATATGGACGGGCTTCGTTTATTGAGTTCGGCAACCCCGATTTTGTCAAGTTCGCGGAAAGTATGGGCTTGAAGGGCTATCGGGTGACCTCTACGGAGGAGTTTGTGCCGATTTTGAAAGAAGCCCTGAATCAAGATGTGCCGGCGGTGATTGATTGTCCGGTGGATTATCGAGAAAATGCCCGCTTTTCCGCGAAATCGGGTGAGTTGAGCTGTCCGATGTAAGGTTTCTCTGACTGGCTTTGAGACTCTCAGGCTCTGCCCATATGGCTCCCATGGCTGTATGGGCAGTTTGCGTTGGGTTGAGGTGGGAGGTTGTGTAACGTTTTGTAATGAGTGAGGGAATCTCCGTAAAACTCAAGTGGTTAGGGCGACAGTAGTTATAGATGATTGAGAGGTTCCTCGTGGAGGATAGAGAACATCAACCACCGAGTGGTAATCCAGACCCTGAGTTGGATGAGGTGCTGAAGGAGCTAGCTCGTGAAGCCCAGAACTCCCCCCCCGGGAGTCGTCAGCGTCGTCGAGCGTTGACACGGCTGGTTCAGCTTACCCGCACCTCTGGCCGCCTCTGTCGTCCCTATGCGGGTCAATTTCGCCATGTTTATGATGAGATTTACAATGAGGCGCTGCAATTGTTGTTTATTTACGTTTGCGATCGCATTGATGCCTATAATCCCGAAAGAAGCCCCTTTTTGCGATGGGTGAATTTCCTCTTACAACGGCGTTTTTTCAATCAGGCGATTCCTAAGATTATGGGCGATCGTCGTGAAATTAGCAGCGATCCCATTAGTCCCTCTTTCCCAGTTCAACAGCACCTAACGGGTAAGAGGCTCCCTCCGAGTTTATCGGAGGCGATCGCCCAATGTTTACAAGAAGACCCGGAGGGGGTGTTTGAAGCTCGCTCCATGCGCAAAAACCCTAATGTGACCTTTCGGATGATTGCCATCCGAAGACTGGAGGGAGAAAGTTGGAAGTTGATTTCAGCTGATGTGGGGGTAGGGGTCTCAACGTTGAGTGATTTTTACCAGCGCAGTCTTGGGGAATTTGCCGGATTAATTAAGGATTACGTACAAACTTAGTGAAGGATAAAGTTGAGGAGTTATCATGAGTTATCAGTATGGCCCGTTAACCTTTAATGTTCCGATTACCGCTGAGATGCGTGCGAGGGCAAGTCAGGCCAGTCAGCAGCACAGTAATGTTGATAAATCCAGGCAAGTTTATCATAATGTGTTAGTGGTTTTAGCGGTCGAGTATTACTGTCAATGTATGGCAATTGAGACCCAGTTAAAGGCAAGTTCGGTTTGGAATCCGGCGTTACAGGTATTAGCCAATACGGCGGAGTTACCCCTCAAGGCGTTAGGAGCTGTTCAATGTTGTATGGTGGCCGGTCAGGACACGACTGTGAGGGTGCCGGCGGAGGCCCAACATGATAGGTTAGGCTATGTGGCAGTGGGCTTGGATGAGGAGTTTCAGGAAGCCGTTTTATTGGGATTTTGTGAGAGACTTCCTGGGGAGGGGGAACAGTTTGCCCTACAACATTGGGATGACCTGGATGGGTTTTTAGGGAGGGTTGAGGAGTTGGAAGCTGAGTCGTCGCCAACGCCACCGGCGTTGACTCAGTTAAGCCAATGGCTTCGGGGTCGGGTGGCGGAGGGATGGGATAGTCTGGAAACGCTGATGTCTGGACAACACTTAACCCCAGCTTGGGCGGTTAGAGGTCCGGCCGGGGCGACGGAGATACGGGATAATTCTCTGATTAAACGGGGGAAACTGCTTCATTTTGAGGGGATGAGTGAGGCGATTATCCTACTCATTAGTTTGGAGTCAGAACTGGCTGAGGAAACGGATATTGCGGTAGAGGTGCAGTCTCTTGACCGTCAGACTGAGTTGCCTCTAAATTTAGAGATTTCCATTTTAGATGATGAGGGTCATTCGGTGATGCAGGCTGTTGCCAAAAGTTCTGAACATATTAAACTTAGGTTTAGTGGGGAGCCTGATGAGAGGTTTGGTGTTAAAGTGGCGCTGGGAAGTGTGAGTTTTATTGAGCAGTTTGTGATTTAAATCTGTGTTAAGGAGGAGGGAATATGACGAAGTTAGTGACTCTAAAATTGACAGGAAACTTAGATAAGAGTGGTTTTGAGGTATTCTTAGAAATGAGTGCTGAGGGCGATCGCCCGTCGATTGAGGAGGACGGTAAGTTGCCCCCGGCTCCCGATTTACTCAATCAGTTGGAATACCACTGGTTGGAGACCTATCGCCCGTTGAGTGCCCCCTATCGTATCAAGGCCCAGGAGATTGAATATAGCGGCTCGATTCAGACGCGCTTGAAGGCTTGTAAGGAGTCGGGGAAGACGTTGCGCGATCGCCTCAATACTTGGTTGGATGCGGAGTCATTTCGAGACATTGATCGTTTATTACGGCAACAGCTTAAGCCTGATGATGATATCCGGGTTCTTATTCGCACCAATGACACCCGTTTACATAAACTTCCCTGGCATCTGTGGAGTTTTTGCGAGAGTTATCCTAAAACGGAAATTGCTTTGAGTCCTCCTAAGTTTCAGCGTCGTGAGCGATTTTCCTCGACTGGGGGCAGGCAGAAGATTCGGATTTTGGCGATTTTGGGGCATCGTGAGAATATTGATGTGACGGGCGATCGTCAAACTCTGGAGAATTTACCGGGTGCGAAAGTTAAATTCTTAGATGAACCCAGTCTGTCTAAGATTAACGATCAGCTCTGGGACCAGCCTTGGGATATTATCTTTTTTGCCGGTCATAGTGAAACGGAGGGGGACGAGGGACGGATTCATATTAATCCCCGGGAGAGTTTGACCATTGATGAACTGTGGTATGCCTTGCGCAAGGCGGTGAATCAGGGGTTACAGGTGGCGATTTTCAACTCCTGTGATGGGTTGGGGTTGGCCCGTCGTTTAGATGACCTGCAAATCCCGATTACGATTGTGATGCGGGAGTTAATTCCGGATCGGGTGGCTCATGAGTTTTTGAAACATTTTCTCTTGGGATTTGCTGACGGAAAGCCTTTTTATGAGGCGGTGCGGGAAGCGCGGGAGCGGTTACAGGGGATGGAAAAGGAATTTCCCTGTGCCAGTTGGCTGCCGGTGGTGTGTCAGCATCCTTGGGAGGTTCCGCCGACATGGCAAGGGTTATTAACGCCGTTGACGCCCCGGCCGGTGAAGACTTCGCCCTGGTGGCAGGGGTTGGGGACGGTGTTGGTGGCTAGTATGCTGGTGACGAGTTTGGTGATGGGGGGGCGATCGTTGGGTTGGTTGGAACAGTCTGAGTTGAATGCTTATGACCATTTGCTGCGATCGCGTCCCGCTGAGGCTCCCGATCCTCGACTGTTGATTATCAAAGTCACAGAAGGCGATTTACAACGATTAGGAACTGACCCGATTTCTGATGAAGCTTTGCTGCATCTTTTTCAAAGATTAGAACAGTATCAACCTCGTTTAATAGGTCTTAATATTTTTAGAGATAAGCCACAAGAGCCAGGTCATCAAGCCTTCATTGAATACCTAGAACAGAGTGATAACGTGGTTGCTGTTTGTGATATGGGTATAGATGACCAACCGGAAACTATAATCAGTCCCCCCCCTGGACTTAATGAAGCATCCTTAGGTTTTAGTGATATTGTGTATGATGAATCCGATATGTTAGTCAGACGTTATCTTTTAGAAATGCCCGCAGGTCCTCCTTGTGACACCCGTTTCGCCTTTAGTTTTCAACTAGCAATGCGCTACTTAGAGCAGGAAGGTTACAGGCTTGAAGAAACATCTGATAACGATTTCAAAATTAGCGATAGCGATAAGGTGTTTTACGAATTGCCCCCAACGGCTGGGGGGTATCGACTTTCAGAGAAACAAATAGCCGATAGCTATCAAATCTTGATCAACTATAGATCTGGAAGTACTGTTGCTCGAACCCTGACATTCTCTCAGGTCATGGATAACTTGATTGATGAACAGCTAAATGAGATTGTCCGAGATAAAATTGTTTTAATTGGCAATCAAAAAAGGAGTCGTAATAACTTTTATTCAACCCCATATACAACCTATGAAACACCATTGCCACATGTTGTTCTTCAAGCACACTTAATCAGTCAGATTTTAAGTGCTGTACTCGACAACCGTCCTTTATTGGGTTGGTGGAGTCAGGGAAGCGAAGCCCTCTGGATTTGGGTTTGGGCAGGGGTTGGGGGGCTACTAGCCTGGTTTAGCCGCAAAGCCATTATTTTTACACTTGGTATTGCTGTTGCTGGGGGGACGATTGTTTTTGCTGGGTTTATGCTATTATTACATGGCGTTTGGATACCCACCGTCCCAGCCATCTTATCTTTGTGTATAACTGGGATTTCTTTAATTTTCTATAAGGAATCTAAGATCTAAAACAAAATTCATTGAAACTGTAAACTAATCGAGGTAATCGTCATGAAATTATCAGCAAACCACAAACTACAACTCACCGCCCTGAGCATTTTTGTCCTAAGTTTCAGTCAGCCATTACTAGCCTATGCAGGTGAAGCAAATCAATTAAGACAAGGGTTGAGTAAAAATCTGATTGAATTCATTTTTAATCGCAACTCAGAGGAGGAAAGTGCGAATGATGGCTCAGACTCTGAGCGACCAAGACGTAGACCAACAGGACGAACTCCAGGAGCTGACCGTGATGATTGCCCAGCTACTGCATTGCCTTTGACAGCTTTAATTCCAGTCTATGATGATCATGATGATTATGATGAACCACCTTTAACAATTTCTGAGCATCCTACGTTTTGGTTTTATATCCCTCATCAACCCGAGGAGATAGTTGCTGGAGAGTTCGTTTATACCAATCAAAATGGCGAACAATTGTATCGGGGATTTTTTGAACTTGAAAATACACCCGGTATTGTCAATATAACGATTCCACCTGAATCGGGAACGAGTTTATCTGTTGATCACGACTACCGTTGGGTTTTCAAGCTACTTTGCAATCCACGAGATCCATCTAGCTATGTTTTTTTGGAGGGAGATATTAAACGAGTTGATATTGAAGAAGAACTGATGACTGAATTAAACTCGCAGGAGGATGAAGATTATATCGTTTATGCACGTCATGGAATTTGGCATGATGCTTTAACCAGTCTAGGCTCCAGGTTACGTGCTGATGAGACAGAGGAGGTCATTCAAGACAACTGGCGTAAAATTTTGGAGGATCATGATTTAGGTCATCTTACTGATGAACCTGTTTTAGAGTGTTGTACACCAGAACAGCTATAATGTAAATTAGTTTATTTAGTACAAGTGGAGTTTAATTGATGGAAACAATTATTGCCATTTTAAGTATTGTTATCAATACGATCGCGATGATGGGCACGGTTCTTGCTGTACTTCTGCAATATCAACAAAACCAGAATGCAAAATCTTCTGAGCCACGTCAACTCAAATTCCCGGCGGCACTCTACCGGATTTCTAAACTAATACTTGCCAGTTTTTTTGTGACTTTTGTAGTCATGGGAGTTCGCCCTACAGGTATTTTGCAAGGGTTTGAGCTAAGCGCCTTCGATCACATGATGAGGCAGCGTCCCAATGAAACTCGAGACCAACGCTTGTTAGCGATTACTATTTCTGAGCAAGATATACAGTCTCAAGATAATCTAGAGGGAGGTAGTGTTTCCATTTCAGAACCAAATTTAATTAGGTTGATAGACAAACTTGAAACTAGCTATCAACCTGCAATTATCGGGTTAGATCTTTACTTAGATTGGGTGGGAAATGACGAGTTGATTAGTATACTGGGACAAAAAGAAAACATCTTTATACTTTGCAAAGTTAGCGATGAGGATATCGGAATTCCTCCACCAGCGGGTGTTCCTAGTGGAAAAGTTGGTTTCAGTGATGTTTTACTTGATCCAGATGATGTTGTTCGTCGCCATCTGTTATTAATGACACCTCCTCTTCAGTCTGCTTGTTCCACGCGCTATGCTTTTAGCTTACAAATTGCTAACTCTTATTTGAAAAATAAAGACGTTATCATTTCGGATGATGATTCGGGTAATATTAAGATTGGAGATTCGAGTTTGCCACTCATTAACTTTGAATCAGGACGTTTTGGTGGTTACCAAAATATTGATGCACAGGGTTACCAAATCATGCTTAACTATCGGTCTTACTACAACCAAAATGAATTTATCGAAAGGCTGACGCTTACTGATTTTTTAGAATCGGAGGTTAACATGAATTTAGAAGATCGAATTGTCCTAGTTGGGGTAACCGCTGACAGTGCTGGTGATTTTTGGGACACTCCTTATAACTCTGGACAGGCTGATAACAGAATGCCAGGTGTCATTTTACAAGCTCATCTCATTAGTCAACTTTTAAGTTTTGGACTTGATGATAGGCCCTTAATTTCGGCATTACCCGACTGGTCATCGTCTTCTATGGTTTGGAGTACATGCCTAGGCTGGGGATTGCTGTTTGGATTTTTGGGTGACAAAATTCTACGAGGATTATTGGGAGGATGTCTATTTGGATCATTATATTGGGTCTGTTCATATACCTTGACTCAGGGGGTCTGGTTGCCGTTTGTTCCATCTTTAATTGGAGGGATATTGACTGGAGTTGGAGTGGTTGCTTATCGTGCATACAACCATAACTCCACAAAATAAATAAAGACTTCTGGTTTGGATGTTTTCATTGTAAAATTTAGTTCAAGGTCAGGAAATTATGTTGAGTTATCTCCTTTTTCTATCGACAACTTTCGGTTTTGTAACGCCAGAAATGATTGTAACCAATCCTGACAAAACTCAGAAGGCTGAGATTGGGAAAATACAGCCTCCTCCGATGATTGCTATTTTGAACTTAAACAACCTACCGGATCGAGGTTATCCGAGTGGTCGTCGTCGGGGAGCCGCAAGCAGAGACCAGGTATGTCCTGCTGAATACCTCGACCTGACTGCATTGGTCCCTGAAAGCAATTTTGGATTAACTTGGTCGAGTAATCCTAGTTTCTGGTATTACATTCCTGACATCGAAAATACCACAATTAGTGGAGAATTTACCATCAGCGAAGTTCTGGAAGACAATGCTGAAAAAAACATCTATAGAAATTCATTTCAATTACAAGAAGGGATTTTAAAAATCTCGCCTTCTTTAGATCAAAAATTGGAGGATGGAAAAACCTACACATTGTTCTTCAAAATTCACTGTAATCTCAGGAGTTCAGAAGATTACAGTTATGTGAGAAGTCAAATCCAGAAAAATTCGATGCCCGCCAATGTTGAGACAGGGATGGTCGCCAGCTCTTTATCGGAACGCCTTCAGCTTTATGCTGAGTATGGCATTTGGTATGATTTGGTGTCAGAGCTGGGGCAGAAGCTTTTAGAAGATCCAAATAATGCGGAGCTTCAAGAAATGTGGGATGAATTATTGGAAAAAGCGGATCTGGAAAATCTGTTAGGTCACGATCTGCGGGAACTCTAGCCTTTGAATTTCTCTATATCTTTTGGCTAAGTCCCTCCACCCTATGATAAGGGACTTCGGGTTGTTGTTGATTGGAGAAGAAATTCCCGAACTTCAATTGATTTGGGCCTTCCGGCTTCAGGGTGATAAGGAAAATTTATGGCAAATTAAATCCCTTTCCGTAGGGGCGAACGGCCGTTCGCCCCTACACTTTTGTATTTAAGACAACAAATCACACCCTATCGATGGAAGACCCATTCATTTCAAATCCTAGAGCCAGTTACCGACTAAAATATAAGGAGCCCATTTTCTGAATTCCATCTTAGGATTATCTACACCTTCGTATCTTAACTGATTTAAAAAATTAAGCTGAGCAGCTCTTAAGGCTTCTGCTTTATTTTTACCAGCTTTGAGTTGTTCGTAAAAATCAGGCATTACCTTAGCCGTTGATTCATCATCTGCTGGCCACAAAGTGGCAACTGTACTTCTTGCACCAGAACGGACGGCCATTCCACTTAAACCTAATGCCGCTCGTTCGTCCCCTTGGGCTGTTTTGCAAGCACTCATCACTAGCAATTCAATCATATTAGCTGTAGCTAAGGGATTTAATCGGAATACAGCATCCATGCTTCTCACTTTTAGAAGCTCATCTGATAAAACAAGGTAAGTTTGTTCTGGATCTGAGCTGAAATTGCCGTGGGTAGCTAGATGGATCACAGAAAATAAGCCTGATCCAACTAAATTTTCTACGGCTGAACGTGTGAAGGTCTGATTGAGCAGAACCCGGGTTGGTAAGAGTTGACTGATGTTTTCAATCTCTAGTTCTACTCCTGGTAGATCTGCCAAGTTCTCTCTTGACTCAGATAGTCCCCCACCTAGGACGCTAACGCCAACTGTGTCAAAGGATTGCGGCTGTATGATCTTAATTCCGGGGGTAATCGCGATCGCATAGTCCTCTATAAGAAATTTGTCAGTATTTTGATTATAAAGGACTGACATTGGGATTCTCTGCAATATCGTGTCTAAAAAAAACACCAATGTTTTGACATTACTCTCTTCGAGTTTAGGAGAAATAGGCGCTATCAACCACTCATAAATTTCTTGGGCGTTCGGTTTAACGTCGCTTCTATTTCTGGTAACGTCAATTAAGCCCACGTACAAATTCCACAAAACTTTTTGAAAGTATCCCTGTTCATTCTGAGTGACGGAGTGGTGAGATAAGTCTTGACCGGGTAACTTTGCAATCACCTCAAGTCTATCATCCAATATGATTGTGTAAATTAACGCGGCTGTCGGATCTTGTTTATCAATGATTTCATCAACTTCAACTTCTTCTTCGGTAATGCACGCATCTTGAAAGAAGTTATTCAACTCAGCAATTCTCAAATCTTCAATGGCATTTCTTGCTTCCTCCAAAGAATCTGAACTCACTGTGTCACCTCGGAGAAGCAACTCGACAAACTGTTTGTAAACAGGTTCCACGTTGTCTCTGAAGTCGTACTGAATTATTGAATCGAGTGCCGCCAATTCTTGCCTTAATTGTTTTAGGCTTTTAGAAGCTTGACGATAATAGTTAATCGCTTCACTTGAGACTTCTGCTACTCCAAAATCTTCTTCATGACGAGTTTGCAAGATTCGTCCCATCTGCCATTGCCACTGATACGATAAATCTTTGCGAACTTCTTGGGTCGAGAGCATCAGGGCCTCCCGAGTAGCAGTAATAGCTTCATCCCAGTCTCTGCCTTGTTCTTGGAATTTACCCAAAACTCCATATCCATAAGACTGAAGTCCCAGGCTTCCCAATTGATCAGCTTCGGTAATGGACTGTTGAATGAGGTTGAAAACCCTCTCTCGATGAAACCCCAAATTATTAGTGGGTTGTTGTAAGTTAATCTGATTGCAATCGAGGGCGTGACAAGCCAACTTTAACTGACTTTCCACTTTAACTTTACTGAGGGGTAATGATGAGAGATCAGGATAAATTTGGTTAATCAACTGTTCAGCTTCTTGGGTCAACTGTTGAACCTGGCTAGATGATATAGCAATTTGTTGTTGATAATCACTAACCAATGGATTCGCTGGAGAAATAACAATCAGCTCAAAATCTAGTTTGTTTTGTAGATAGTCAGCTCTTTGAGGAATAATCCGGATTAAGTCAGACAAAACATCTAATCGGTTTAACTGGCCTTGCAACCTCAGGCTGGGAGAGGAACTTAGATCAATGGCCCGTTGATAATATCCAAGGGCTGTCATGGCATAGCTATCGAGACTGCTAGCTTTAGCTTGTGTCAGATCATCATCCTCCTCTATATCAAACTGGCGTAAGTTAAAGGCTCTGTTGACTTTGGCTTTGGCCGTATTCCCTAGACTCAGATAGGCAAGACTTCGATCGCCATCCAATTCGCTAGTATCTAAACTAGCTTGTAAGATGCGTTCAGAGGCTTCCAACTGGCCCAACAGCCGTAACTGATTCCCCAAACTCCGCAAGGCCATCGCTTTCAACGGAGAATCCGGCTGCCGCTCGATCGCCGCCAACAACTCCCCCCGCTGACGAGTTCTCACATCCGGGTCATCCGCCGCCAAACCATCACAAGTCAACGCCCCAGAGGTCAAGACATCCAACAATTGATCGCACGATCGCCGATACAACCCTAACGCCTCCAACGCCCGAGCCTGATTGAGTTGACTGCCCCAACGGCCCTCAACATCCCCCAACCGCTCATAGCGCCGTTCCGCCTCCTGCCAACTCTCAAACGCCGCTTCTGCCTGCCCTAACGCCAATTGCAACTGTCCCTGAGTGGTCAAGGCGGCAGCAAACAGCCGTTGCCGGTCATCCCGCGCCGTGGCACTCGGAACCCCAATCAAGGTCAAACTCTCCTGAATTGCCTCTGTGGCCTCCCTCCACTGACCCTGCTGCTGTTGCGCCAGAGAGAGGTAGTTGAGGGCGATCGCCTGATTCAACGGTTCCCCCCGTTCCCCATAGGCCTGGGCCGCCTCCTGCAACGACTCAGCCGCTGAGGCCATCTCTCCCGCCTCATAGGCCGTTCGTCCCCGACGCAGCAAAACATCTGGCTCTGATGACTGAGCCAAGAGGGAGCTATCCAACGGGGGAGCCGTGACCCCCACATCGGGCCGGAGTACCGGGATAGCTAGGCTAATCACACATCCCAGCAGCAAGCAGACGCAAAAGCGTAACGCACCAGAAATACGCATCATAGGGGGTTAAACCTGATTGAGAAATACAAACCGTTGTCTTGTAACGTATTATTGCCCGTATCCAGTTCAATGAGGGGAATCCCCCAGTCGAAGGCGGCCGTGAGGCGATCGCCCAACTGTAAGCGTAACCCCAATCCGGCCGAAGCTAAGGTACTCGTTTCTGGGTTGGCGCGATCGCCCAAATTCCAGACCGTCCCCGCCTCGACAAAAGGAGCCAGCCAGACGGTTCCTTGGCGGCGAGCAAACTGGAATAAGGGCAATTGCACCTCCGCCGAGCCAAACAGACCCGAATCCGCCAGCAGCACATCCTGACGATACCCTCGCATCCGCCGCCGTCCCCCCAAACTGAACTGCTCAATGGGAACCAGGGAGGTGGATGCTAATTGTGCATCTCCCCGCAGCAGTACGCGAGTCCCCGCTTCTCCAGGACGGTCCATCCCCGAGAGCCGCCGCACCCACTGGGCCTGACCTCGCCAAGCAAAGAACTCACTATCGGGTTCACCGTCATTCACCGTGGCCCCAAACCAGTTCACCCCCAGACTAAACTCCGAACGTAGGGCAAACACCTCGCGGCTGTCTCGTTGCGTCCAATCTTGGAATAGGCGCAACACAGAAATGTTGGTTTCCCCCTGGTCATCGGCCCCTGGAGAGAGGGGAAAATTACGATCAAGAATGGAAGTCTGAGTATCCCGTCGCGAGGCGCTCAATCCCACCGCAAACTCCCGAAACACGTAATCCTGAGGGACTGAAGGCTCATTCTCCCCATGATTCTCCCCATCATTTTCCTCGAAGCGGGGTTGCACTTGGCGTAACAGCGGTTGGCGGTAACTGACCTCATAAGTGCGGGTGTCCGCTTGGATATCCACTTGGTCGAAGGGGGCCTCGACAATGCGACTGTCCCCCGTGCTATAGAGGAAGCCAATGGTTCCATCGAGGGCGTTAATGGGGAGACGATAGCCCAGATTCCAGTTGGCTGTTCCCTCCGTATTGCTGTAGGCCAACGTGGCCACATCCCCAATGCCGAAGAGGTTGGCGATGCCGCTGTCGACCTGTTGGCGGAAACTGCCCACCGTGGGGGAGCGATCGTTGTCCAGGCTGAGACTGGCACTGAGGGCATTGCTCTCTTGCACCTGGACATTGAGGAGATTGGTTCCCGCTCGCACTCCCGCCCCCAACTCCGCCGAGAGTCGGTCAATGCGGGGGTCGAGTTGCAGCAGTTGTAGGGCTTGCAGGAGTTGTTTTTGGTTGACCGGTCCCTGGGTAAATCGCTGGATGCGGCGCACCACATAGTTGGGGTTGAGGTTGCCACTGGTGCGCACTCGGATATCTTCCAGGGTTCCTTCCAGAATTTGCACTGTGACCACCCGGTTTTGGGTGGTTTGGGGGGGAATGTAAGCGCCGCTGGTGATGTAGCCCCGTTTGTTGTACTCCTCTGTAATCTGATCTGCGACGGCTTGCAGGTCTTGGAACTGGAGGTCACCATGTCTGAATTCCTCGTCGATGGACTGGGCTAGTTCTGCATCAGAGAGGACTGTGTTGCCCTCGAATTGGAAACCTTGGACTTGGAAGGCTTGGTTGGGGGAGGAGGGCCCAGGGCGATCGCTTTTCTCACTCTGGAGTGCTTGGGACTGGGGGGAACAGTTGTCCGGCGCGGCGGGAGGGCGATAGTTAGACCCCGTTCCGGGAGCGGTTAAGACCAGTTCCCCCTCAGCGTTGACCTGCCAGGTTTGGGCTTGGCGAATCTGTCTTGGGGTGGAGGGGAGGGGTTCGGCGCTGTCCTCTCGGACTTGGGGGTCATCAAGGGGGTCGAGGCGTAGGTCTTCCCAGCCCGTGGTTCCGCTGAAGGGGTCGTTGGGACTGGGGGGGAGGCCACTGCTGCCGGTTTGCACAAATTCCGTTTCGCTGCCTTGGATGCAGGGGTTTTGGTCGACGGCAGCGTTGACGGGTCGGTCTTCGAGTTCGATGAGGGCGCTGACGGGGTCCACTTCTGGGGTGTTGATTTCGACGATGCCTTCGAGTTGGGGATTGGTGCGGGAAATGGCGGTGATGTCGTTGCTGTCCAGGTTTCTGGGGTCAAACTCAATTAGGTTATCGCTGAGTTGTTCCAGGTCTTGGCGCGATCGCACCTGGAGTCCGAAGAGACCTTCCGTGGTAATCTCAATCACCCCACCTGACCCCTCGAAGGCATTGGCAGAAATGTTGCTGTTGCCTAAACCCACCAGAGTATTGGTGTTGATGCTGATGTTGCCGCCATCGCCGGGGAGATTGGCGGTTCCAGCCGTGGTGGAGATATTGCTGTCATCTAATAGACGGATATCCTCGGACGTGAAGCGGAGGTTGCCCCCCTGTCCCGATGCTGTTTCTCCGGTAATGCGACCCATCCGTTGTAAGCGAATGTCGGAACTGTTTAGGGTGACATCTCCTGCTGCACCGCCACCTAAGCGAGCATCCACTCCCACTTGGGCCCCATCGGTGACGGAGAGGAAGGGACTGTTGAGGGTCACGCCGCCGGCATTACCCGTTCCTGTCGTTTGGGCCGTGATGCGGCTGGGGAGACGTCCATCGGGGTCGGCGGCGGGGGAGTCACTGGGTAAGATTGAGCGTCCGCTGAGTTGGATGCGATCGCTGGCCGTCACATTAATAGACCCCCCTTGTCCATCAAGGAACGTATCGGCAGCAATGGCTGCCCCAGCAGTCAGGTTCAGGCGGTTAGTATTCACCCTCAATGCTCCCGCATTACCCGCTCCCCCCTCCACCAATAGGCCCTGAGATTGAGTAAATAAACCACTCGGCTGTTGTCCGTCGGGGCTAGTCCCCGTCAGTTCAATCAACTCCGAAGCGTTTGCCTCCAGAGTCCCCCCGGCACCGGACATGACAGTATTGCTTAGGATTTGTCCCCCATCCCGTGCAAAAATGCGCTGGGTATTGAGAGTAATGTTGCCGCCCGGCCCTGCACCAGCCGTAACCGCTGTAATCAGGCCTTCATCAAATACCCGCAACTCTGCTGTTTCAATCAAGATGTCACCACCACGTCCTCCAGGCAGTGCTTCATCTGTTAAACCGGGTTCAACCTGCGTCGCAATACCACTTGGAATAACTCCTTCCGAACCACTCAACTCCAAAAACTCGGAAGCTCGAATCGTCAAGTTTCCAGCATTACCTGCCGCGAAGGAAGTCGCACTGATTTCCGCACCATCGAGTAGGGTGATTTGCGGTGATTGAATTGAAAGATCACCCCCATTCCCTAGAGAATTTACATCCGCATTTGTGGTGATGCTGCTGGCCAAAATTCCGCTTTCCGAGCGTCCCGATAGTTCAAGAGTTTCAGAGACAACCAGATCTAAATTCCCACCTTGTCCTTCAGCAAATGTGGATAGAGAAATCTGTGCGCCATCTGAGATTTCCAATCGTCTGGCCCTCATCGTTAAATCTCCAGCATCTCCGAGGGCTTCAGTTTGAGTGAAAAAGCCACTGGGAAATTGCTCATCGGGAGTCGTTCCCCGTAACTCAATAAGCTCTGACACCCTAACTGATAAATCCCCACCTCGTCCCTCACCAAAAGTCGAGGTATCGAGAAATCCCCCCCCAGTGAGACTCAGCGACTCCGCCGTGAGCGAAATGGAACCGCCATCCAAAGCTCCTTCGGTGTTGGAGATAATCCCAGAATCATCAGTTAGCGTGACTTGGCGACCTTGCACCTGAATACTACCGCCTCCTTCGCCACTGGCATCTACCGAGGCAAAGTCAGAAAGTCGGATATCGCGAAACCCCTCAACCTGACTGTAGTCCAGAGCAAATCCTTCATCGGTGGGGATTAGGCGAACCTGGGCATTGTCTCCCACACTCCCGAGTTCAATGCGTCCGCCGAAAGTAGAGACGATGCCCCCTTCAAGGTTCACATCCCCGCCAATTAAGCCAATGGTATTGCCCGGAAACACCTCCAACCCCACGGGAAAAGATACGGGTTCTCCATCTGGGATGACATCTTCAAAGCTGGCAAGGGAACGATTGGTAATGCTGCCGGGATTGGCGCCGTATTGCAGTCCAGTTGGAGTATTGATGCTCAGCAGGGGGACATTTTCAGGCAGAGTCGCACTGAATTGACCCCCGTTTTCAAAGTTGAGGCTCTCAGCACTGGTGGCAAAGAAAGACCCGCCTAGGTTCAGTTGTGCGTTTTCCCCGAAGAGAATCCCATTGGGGTTGAGGAGAAAAAAGTTCGCCGTTCCATCCACGGAGAGAAGACCATCAATCTCTGAAGGCAAGTCGCCGGTGATGCGGGTGAAGATATTGTCCAGGGTTTGGCTATTCTCGAATCGCGCTTCCATCCCAGTGGGGAGGGAAAATTCCTGGAAGCTGTGGAAGAGGTTATTTCCCGTATTATTCAGGGTTCCACCTTCAAGGCGTAATACATCCCCCTCTTGGATGACTTGGGAGTTGGTGGGGAGGGTGTTATCGGGGACGATAGGGGTTTGGGCAACGGCGATTGGGGTTGCACTGAAACCACCCAGAAGAATGCTGCTAGTAAGCCAGAAGGGAGACCATCGTGAAATCATGAGTTATCTATCAGGCTGGGTTAGAGAGAGGGAGATATTCCACCAAGAGAGGCGACTGAGGCCAAGTCCAATAACTTTTGAAAAACATCATAGCTAACTCCTAAAAAGCAGCAGGTCCGGCAACAGGGGTAGGGACTGTGGGGTTGTTATGCTCAACAGGAATATAATTCGGATGTTCGTTTTCGTCTGTATAAACTGTACCATCTGTTCTAAACAGTTGACCATAGACATTGGACGTATCGTCATCATTTTCTGTAAACTGCCAGGTCACGATGAAGCTACCATTTGCCAATCCCGTAACTGATGGTAGAGACTGATTACCGTTAGTTTGAGTGTTAATTTGAAACTCAGATCCTACGGAATTGCCATTACTGTCATAGCGTTGTCCATGTACACTAGACCTAGAACCATCTTGATTCAGAGAATTCCATGTAACCAAAAAGCCGCCATCAGATAGGCTTGTAACAGATGGTTTACTTTGATCATCATCAGTGTTGCTAACTCGAAACTCAGAGTCTACAGGGTTGCCGTCACTATCGTAGCGTTGTCCGTATACCCCAAAACTTTCCCCGTCTTGACCCCAAGATTGCCACGTGACCACAAAACCTCCATTCTCTAGTCCAGCGACTGATGAGAGTTCCTGACGGTCGTCGGTATACGTGTTAATCCGAAATTCGGAACCAACAGGATCTCCGTTTTCATTATAGCGTTGACCATAGACACTTGTTGCAGAATCTCCGAAATAACTCGAGTCCCATGTCACTACAAATCCCCCATTTTCTAATGCTGCAACAGAAGAATTTCTACGGTATACCATGGAGGTGTTAATGGAAAATTCAGAACCAACAGGATCTCCATTCTCGTCATAGCGTTGACCATATATACTAACTCCGGGGATGAGAGAGGGCCAACCACTGTTACGACCAAAAGATTCCCAGGTCACCACAAACCCTCCATTCGCTAGAGCCACTGTAGAAGATTTTTCTTTTAAACTAGCACGGTCTGGATGAGTATTGACGCGAAATTCAGAACCAACAGGCTCTCCATTCTCATCATAGCGTTGACCATAAACACTAGACCAGGATCCATCCTGACCGAAAGATTCCCAAGTCACTACAAAGCCTCCATCTACTAGCCCTGTTACGGATGGACTTTCCTGTCGCTCTTCAGTGTAAGTGTTAACCTGAAACTCTGAGTTTACAGGATTACCATGGGTGTCATAGCGTTGACCGTAAATTCCCCAACTATCACCATCTTGATTGTAAGATTGCCAGGTCACCACAAATCCTCCATCAGCTAGTTGTGTCACAGATGAATTTGACTGATCTTCATGAGTATAAGTATTAACCCGGAACTCATCCCCAATCTTGAAAACAGGCTCTTCTGTAGCAGGGGGAGAAGTTGAACCCTCATCTTCATCACCGGAGCCTTCACCAATATCTTCTGATGAAGCTGGGTACAGATTAAGTTCAGACTCGGAAACTTCATAAGGAATCAGTCCTAAAGTCCCCAGAGTAAGTCCATCGTCATGGAATCCCGGCATTAAATTTTGATTCATCTCTAGGATAAAGTTTTTAGCTTCCTCCGATGTGTCTCCCAAAGTTTCCTGAGCAATGGCAGCCAGATCATCTTGTATAATCTGACGACTCAATCGATAATACTGCCCATTAAATTTAGCAATTGGGACTAATACATCACCATCAGGAAGGTCAACATTGTTATTCCTATCGATGATCCATTCTCTCGTTGTTGCATGTAAATGACCGAGATTATTTCCTGATAAACTCATGAGTTCATCAGAAGATGAAGTTGAGTATTGCTCCCAATCGAAATGTCTCCACCTCCAAAGGATAAGCGACATTTCAGGTGACTCTTCAAAATTGATCGGTCCAGATACATCACGATTAAAGATGACGGGATCTGTAGTTCGCTCAATCTGAATAACTTTGTAGGGATTTGTTACAACCTGAAAGCCAAAAGAATCAATCCTATGGGTGTAGTCAACTACGATGTTACCATCTTGCCGTTGAATTTCATCGATTTCAAGCTTATGAGAGGTATCTGAACCGGGTATACCTACAACAATTAGACTATATTTCTCGAAATCAACATCAAGTTCGCCTAATGTTCCTAATTTTTCTTCCCAAGCATCCTGCCATTCAGACTCGTCAGTGATCACCTTTTCAATATATTCACCATGAGAGCCATGCCTTCCCTGATGGATAACCGTAAAATCAAGAGGTCCAGAACTGGGTTGAGTTTCAACGGGGGGAGCCTCATCGGGGGGAGCCTCATCGGGGTTATCATCGGGTTTACCTTTGTTGACGAAGTAGGCAGCCACATAACCGATCTGTCCTCCTACTTCGATTTTATACCAATCAGACCGAATATCACCATCAGGTGTCGGATAGCTACCACCTGTTACTGTCTCTACAATTGTTAGTGTGGTTCCCTCTTGTAGAACGTCGGGAACATTATCCTCCATAGACGGTCCTTGCCGTAAGTTGAGGGGTAAGTTCCCTATTTTATGATTCACATAACCAGGTTGGGGATAGTCTAGCTCGTCATAGGGTTTCGTTCCATAGAGGTCAAGACTCCAAGAATTGAGAATTCCACCTGTATCATTTTTGTCGGACTCACTATACTTATCAATGACCCGCAACGTCCATTCTCCTTTGGAAGATTCTCCCCAATGACGAGCCGTTGTAAATGTCCAGTTATAATCAGCTCCAGCTTTAGAACTGTCTTGTGAGACATGAGGCCGAGCCAGAACCGACTCAGTTCCATCTGGAGAAACCAACACCAATTCTAGGTCTCCCCGATAACTATGGTTAATATCAACGTTCACCTCGACCCATTCTAACGTCCTATCTTCATCTACCTCAATCCAATCTTCAACCCCATCCCGGTCATTATCAGGAATTTCTAAATCCAGCAAAGTAGAACGATATTGACCAACCAAAGAATCCGCACGTAAATCGGCTTCGCTTCCCCGAGTTTCCCAAGTTTTTGCCAAGCTCACCGCTGCGTGCAAATCCAGAGAGCCAAATCCATATTTATGATTGACCCAATATCCAGCACCATTTTTGACCCAGTCGTCATCATCGGGGTCATTTTTGACGGCTGTTTCCGCCAGAATATGTTGGATATCGCGAGAGGTTAATTCAGGATTCACTTGTAACAACCAAGACACCGCACCGGAGATAACAGATGCTGCCGCTGACGTTCCTCCGAAATCCAGGTTGTAGTTATTGCGACTATAGCCATGCTGTCCAACAATGTCAGTCGTTGGAATTCCTAGGAACTCTTCACCTTCATCAGTACTGTAATCACTCGAGTAAGTTGAGATGAACACAGAGGAACCCGGCGTACTATAAGACGCTTTTTGACCAAATTGATTGATGGCTCCTACTGCAATGGTATGACGAGAGTTGGCAAGTGAGTTATAGTTAACGTTACCACTATAGTTGCCATAGCCATCATTGCCGGCTGCGAAAACATACAAATTTCCAAACTGATCACGACCCGAAGTAACTCCATTTTC